>JAPVSJ010000077.1:0-28055 GCA_047519745.1 Actinomycetota bacterium
GGAGGTTGGCTGCGGTCCTGTCGGGTCGATCACGTCGAAGTTGTCGACGTCCTTGCGCTTCGTGGTCTTGGTGTTTCGCCGGTAGCTGCCGGTCAGGAAGTCGTCGTCGAGCTGCCAGCTCGCCCTGACAACGTCGCGGATGTCAGCGTGTTTGGAGGACGCGAAAGTCTGCTCGGTCGTCGTGATCTCGAGCGTGCTCTTGCACTTGGCGAAGGCGTCGTCGACGTAGGTCATGGCAGTTCCTTATCTGAAGTAGCGGGCGCTTGCGCTGGCGTGAGGGGCCTCGGCCAGCGTGCCGAAGGAGGTCGATCGCAGCCCATCCGTCGAGGCGCGCGTTCCGGGACCCCAGCCGGGCTGAGAAGTGCCGACGGTACGGAAGGTGCAGACGAGCCGGTGGACGGTGCCCGACGGGACGGAGGTGATCTTCGCGTGGGCCCGTGCCATCGCGGCGCGCGAGTTCTCGAACTCGCCCTCTCCCGTCGCCTTATGGGTGACGGGAAACTCGAAGATCGGCTTGAAGGTCCCACCGGGCCGGCGGCACTCGAGCACGACCATCTCAAGCGACTGCTCCTCGATCCAGGCCGCGATCGCGCTTTGGTCCTGGTCCCAGCGGGTCGCGCCGTCTGGCGTGATCCCCAGAAGGGCGAGGATGTCGGCGATCGTGCCCATGATCACGTCGCGCCCGGACAGACGACTGCCAATTGTCATCCTTAACGCTCATCGTCGATCACCCCTCGGTCGAGGACGGGGCCAGGGGCGGCGCCCGCTGCCCCTGGTGGCTCTGTTTCAAGGCCTAAATCGACCTCTCTCGAAGCTCGTGTTGCCCCAGGCGTTGCCCCAGGGCCGATTTTGCACCCTTCTGTCTGCTCCCCAGAAAGACGAAAACCCTGCGATTTGCAGGGCTTTCGCCGCATAGCGGGGGCGGGATTCGAACCCGCGACCTTCGGGTTATGAGGTTTGTCCGTGAGACCCGCTGGACTACGTGGGGCACGGTTTCAAGCGGATTTCACGAGATCGAGCTACGTGGAGATCGTCTGGAATCCGTGGGGCACCTTGCCCCATTTCTTGCCCCAGATCTCAAGTCCGTCCAGCCGCCAAAATCTAGGGGGATCCGGTCGGCAATCGCAAGGTCAGACATTTCGGGGTCTGCGTCCCCTAAATCGCTGACTTGCCTCCGCGTCTCCTGGGCGCGGTGGGGCGATCCATCGACGCCGCCCCGGCTTCTTCAGCAGTAGGCACCGCTTGAACTTACGTCCGCCTTCACACGGACATGGATCATTGCGCCCGACCAAAGCTTCGATGGTGGCGAAGTCCCTGCCAGCGATCGGCAACTGGCAGATGGGACTGGGCACAGTCGCGACTCCGCTCGTCCAGGTGATCGCCTCAACGCTGGTCATGACCTCAAAGGCAATCTGTCGGATGGACGCGAGCGCGATGCTGTTCTTGATTCTTTCGCTCGACTCATCCGGGGGACCTCCGATGACCGCGCCCACAACGGTCTCCCAGCCATCCTCGGTCCGCCCTTTTTCCTGAGTGAGGCGCATCGAATTGCTCTGCGTCAATGCCGCGTATGCAGCACCGAGCTTCGCATCGACATGTGCGCCCCCGTCCTTGTTCGCTACCGCGTCGATGAAGTCGGAACGCGAGAAGGAGTTGCCCTCTTGATCATTGAGGACCGGCGTCGTCCACCAATCCTCGAAGCATTGCGCTGGCTGCGAATTCCGCTCAGGATCGGTGTCGAGGATCGGCACGAACCGAGAGTCTCCCTCCCCCTCCCCGAGGGTTGACCGAATGCTGCAGAGGCCCCCATCGAACATCACGATCGCCCCCGGTGGATGAGGCTCGCTCGCGGTGTTTCGGAACGGCAGTTTGTCCTTGACCTCTAGGTGAGTGAGGAGCGAGGTCGAATGTCCAGTGTCGTGAAGGAGGACCCGCAGGCTGACGGCGAGGCGCTTAGCCTCGGGCTCGGTTCCAGCGTCATATGCCGCTGCCGAGCTCACGAGGAATTCGACCTGCTGCTCGAAATGCTCTTTGAAATCCTGCGTCATCGAAGATTGATGCTCAGGGAGCCGCCCGAGTGTCGTCGGACTGTTCCTGTTCCGCGCTGATCGCCTTGATGGCCTTGACCATCTCCGCGCGCCTCCGGGCAATGTCTCGGTCGGGAAGCGACAGGGCAAGGAGCTCGTTACCTGCGCTCTCCGCCGCGAAGGCCCGCAGCGCAGCGATGAGCTTGTCGTGGACGAGGTTGAGGTGATGGTGACCGTCGTGCTTCCAAAGGTCATCCGACACCTCGTCACCGTGCATGATCGCGTTGCGGAGCATCGACAGTCGCGTCAACCACCATTCGTCTTCGGTCAACTGAACCGGGCCGCTCGCCCAGAAAACGTCCCCGTGGGTCTGCTCCGCCGAATCCGATCTTCGAACGAGACGGCCGAACGCCCTGACGATCTTCTTGGTCGCGTCCCCCACGCCGAGAAGCACCTCGAGTGCAGATTTCGCCGCACCAATCCGAACATCGACGGAAACCGCCTCTGCGTTGCTGAGGACAACGCCATACCACTCCAATGCACGCTCTAGGCGCCGTGCGCGGTCATCACCGGCGCCGACAGCGTCATAGACCGCCTCTGCAAGGTCAACGTCGAAAGAACTGATAAGCGGGGTTGGCAACTCGACCGGCGGCTCAATCGGGGGAAGTGGCTCGTCGTTAGGCGCCCCCCGCCCACTCAGCACCCGAGAGAGGATGCCGATTTGGAGCGCATATCCGCTGCCACCCCCAACGGGGTGACCGACCAAAAGCGCATTCTCTGAGGTCGTCAATGACCAGGCGTCCAACCCCCCGTCCTCGGTGCTCGCCATCTCCGGGTTACCCGCGACCGTCCCGGCCAGGAGTGCAGCGCGCAGGCGCATGAAGTTGCGCATCTCAAACTCTGCACCCACCTGCTGCCCGTCCAGATGGACAACTGCGCCGATGCCGTCATCTCGACCATAGGCCGCAACCAGGCGCTCGACTGGCTTGGCGAGCGCCTCCGGAACAATCTCTGCCTCGCGCATCGCCTTGAATGGAACGAGCCGCCACTCGCGAATGGTCATCTCTTTCGAGAGCGGCAGGTACGGCGTGAGAAGCAGGTCGGTCACCGCTGAATTATGACTGGGTGAACGGCGTCCGGTCAGGCGCACCCCCCATGCCGCGGTTGAGCAGCTTGACCTAATCACCGACAATCGAGAAGGCGTCCCGGACCTTGATGCCAGGTGTTGAGGTACCTCCTAATGTCGCGCTACAGGCGTCCCCAAGCGCCTGTTGTGCAGCTAGGGCGTTGCGTGTGCGACATCTCCGTCTTCGGCGGTCGACTCCACTGCCTCGCCGCAACCGTTGCCATCGCCCTGAAGCGGAGCTGCACTCATTTCCTCGAACAGTTCTTCGATCTCCTTGAATGGCGCGTGGCCATCGCGCTGCGCGGCATCAATGTAGAGCGACTTTGCTCTCGCGAGAGATAGGTTCGCAACCGCTGCGAATCTCGCAAGAACTGGCTTGCCCGGAATCAGAGCCTTCCAGTCGTCCGAATCCTCAGACAACGCCGCTTCCAAATCATTGAAGGTTTTTTCGACTTGACCCTGAACCACCCCACTATCGAGGGTCGCTTTCACGCGCTCAAGCTCGTCAGCCGCAACGGCCGAGAACATTTCCTTAGTCTCGGTCTTATTCTTTCCGTGACAGCCCTTCGGCATGAGATCGACATTACCCACCTCGCGCCTCAGACTAGATGAAGCGGAAAGCGCCACCGCGTACGAAACGAACTCGGATGCGATCTCTACAAGCTTCGCCCGAATCTGTTTTGGATCACGAAGCCAAGAGTCCTCCGGCTCCATTACCGCGAACACGCTCGCCCAAACATCCTCGTCGAGGAAGTAGTTCTCCAGATGATATTTCGAAAGCCGCCGCAGCCGGCCGCCGGACTGGGCCTTTTCCGCAGCATCAGAGGTTGGAGGGGAAGAGTCGCCATCACAGACCATAAAGAACTCAACGCCCCATAGCGTGCGGTCGAGCACGGCTTCATAAACCTTGTCGAAGGACTCGATGAGATGCTTGCCACCAGATGGGACAAGCACGAGGTCGGCCATCTGCTCCCCGATGATGGATCCATAGGTCTGCTTATCGAGGCTTGATTCCTCTCCCTCGATCAGAACAATTCGCTTTCCAAGTGCAACGATTCCTATTGATTGCCCAAGAAGCCGCAAGGCTTGATTCGTTTCGTCCGACTCGGTGACAGGGATAGCCTGATTGATAAAGCCACCATTGGAGGTCTCTTTGGACGGCGCTATAAAGACCACCGACTGATCCAAGGACGACGAGATTACCTCCGGGGAATGAGTAGACAGTACGAACTGATTGCGCTCGCCAATCGAACGCAGAGTCCGGAGCAGCTTGTAGCTGAGCTCCGGGTGAAGATGCAGCTCGGGCTCATCGAAGAACACGATGCAGTCACGTGGCTGGCGCAGCAGGAAGTCGAAGGCGATGTTGACCACCTCACGCTCGCCGGAGCTAAGGCTCTCAAAATCAAATACCTCGCCGCCTTGAATGTATTGCAGCTTTTGAAGTTTGGCCTGAGGATCCGCCAGACGCTTTGGGCCCAGGAGCATGGCGAAGACCCGCTTGAACTCCTCCATAGGATCGGAGAAGCCGAGATTCATCGCTTCTTTACCCTCACGCTTCAGCTGGATCGCGCGAGTCGCGATGCTCTGCTTTTGACCCTCAATCATCCGAAACATTGAATGCACGGTGTCTTGAAAACGATCGCGCATATAGCCGAACGTCAAGTCCCAGGAGATGTCCTCCTCGTCTAGGTCCTGCAAATCCCAGGACCACTGCAAGGGTTGTAGGTTTCGGATAGAGCGATCACTCTCAAAGTTGACGAGGCTGCTCGTCCACTTTCGTCGGCGTCGTCCGACCTGAAGGGTTTGCGCCAGCAGACCGGCGTCGTCTGAAGAACTCAGGTCGAGTTCATCCTTCCCCCAATCCTGGCGCTCGGCATCCGAGGTAGCGGCAACGACTGCCTCTACGCCCATTCCCACCCCGTTAACGGGCGCCCGGAGGCGATCGGTGATTGCAGCGAGGAGGCGCGTCTTTCCGACGCCATTTGGACCAGCCAGAACCACAACGTCTTCGAGGGCGCTGACCTCGAAGAGGCGTACGGGAAGCGCGTCTTGGATAGAAATCGATGACAACTTCATATTCGGCTAACAATCCTGTCATGCCTCACCCTTTGCTGCCAGCCCTTAGCCACGAAGTCGCTCTTTGTTCCAAGACACGGCACTTTCACCTGGCGCAGGATTCGGTGGCGGTTGGACACGAAAGGCTCGATCTGCTCTGAACCACGGAGGCTGCGGTTGGTCAGGCAGAAGACGCGAACGGCAGCCTCGGTGAGAGCGTCGCGCTCGGCGGGACGGCGGCGGATCGCGTCGTCCTTGGTGAGGACGATCCAATCGTTTTTGCCGGCGTCTCGCAGCCAAACCTCGTCGGCGAGAAGCTGGGCGCGCTTCTCGCCGTAGATGTCGGCCATCGAATGGACCGTGAGACCAGCGTCGCGAAGGCCCTCGACGATGCTCTTGCCAAGGCTGCGATCGACGAAGAACTCGGGGCTCTGCTCCTTAGGGCGGGTCATCGCTGCGGCCTATCTGACGCAGCGTCCCTGTCTCACCAGATCAGGCTGCCGTCCGAGTTGCGAGCCGGATCACGTCCTCAACCTCATCGGGAGGGACGCTGAAGTCCGTTGCGATCTCGGCGACGGAGTCGCCAGCTTGGAAGCGATCGACGAGATCCTCTACGCGAGCCCCGCCGTGGGCGACGATCGGGAGGCCGAATGCGACCCTTGGGTCGACGACCACTTTCGCGTTGCCGTAAGTCGGCAGTCGCACGGAGTCCGCCCAACCGTCGCCTCCGTAATGGATGCGCTTCAGATAGTCATTCACAATCCCGGAGAACTGGCGCTGCTGGGTTCGGACGACGACCAGATCCATTACCTCGCGCTCGCCACGCTTGTTCGCGTAGTCGAAGAGAACCTCGGCTCCATCCGTATAGAGGCGCTTGGAGGCAAGTGCGTGATCGACGCCGATCTCCTTTTCCAAGACCTCTACGGCGGGCCGAATCCGCTGCAAAGGCACCCCGGCTCGCCTGAAGCTCGACAGCACGAAGGCCTCGGCGAAGCCGATGAAGGGCACCGTCGCCTCCCGGCCGTGTGGCGGAAAGCAGGTGATCAGCGGATGCTTGGCTTCCGGCGGCCGAGCCCAGCGCTGGATGTTCGACTTGGGCACGTCGAGATATCCAGCGGTCTCACGCAGCGTGAAGATCGCACGGGCGAGGCGGGGATCGTCTGCCCCGAGATGAGCCTTCTGTCTCGCGTGAGTCTTGATCAGAGCCTTCCTTCGAAACTCCGGTTTTCCGCTGCTTTTGATCGTAGCGACGGCTGCGGTCAGCGCTCGCTGGGCAAGGCCAAAACGACCTCTCTCAGACCTCACCTTGCCCCAGGGGCCATTTTGCACCCTCTTGTCTGCATCGCAGACCAAACAAAAACCCCGCATTTGCGGGGCTTTCGTGAAATAGCGGGGGCGGGATTCGAACCCGCGACCTTCGGGTTATGAGCCCGACGAGCTACCTGGCTGCTCCACCCCGCGGCGGTTTCTCCATGCTAGCAATGGTTGGGTGGCCGGCCCAGGGCCGCGGGGTTGGTCGCATGGGCGCTTGCGCCTGCTTGGCGGCGGAGGGAGACCTGGGCGCCGGTCTCTTTAGAGTGCCCGGCCCCACATGGCTGAGAATCCTCAACGGGTCGCGGTGATCGACGTCGGCAGCAACTCGACGCGGCTGTTCGTCGCCGACGTCGAGGGCGGTGGAATCTCGGTGCTCGAGCGGCAGAGTCGGGTGACCCGGCTCGGGCGCGGGGTCGATCTCTCCGGACAGCTCGCGGCCGAGGCGATCGAGGCCGCCTGCGGCGCGATCGCCGACTACGTCGAGATCTGCCGCAAGGCGGGCGCCGAGCGGGTCGCTGCGATCGCCACCAGCGCCGTGCGCGATGCCTCCAACGGCGACGCCTTCGTCGCCGAGCTGCGTGAGCGCTTCTCCCTCTCGGCCCGCGTCCTCGACGGCGAGGAGGAGGCCCGCCTCACCTATCGCGGCGCCACTGCCGAGCGCCCTCCCTCGCTGCCCACGCTGGTGATCGACATCGGCGGCGGCTCGACCGAGATGATCGTCGGCACGGGCGAGGAGATCGCCTTCCACGCCTCGTTGCAGGCCGGCGTCGTCCGCCATACCGAGCGCCACATCGCCGGCGACCCTCCGACCGCGGTCGAGCTCGAGGAACTGGCCGGCGACGTGAGGACGCTGATCACCGCCGCCATCGCCGGTGAGGACGCCGCTCACGCCGCCGCCGGGATCGCCGTCGCCGGCACCCCCACCTCGCTGTCCGCGGTCGAGCTCGGCCTCGAGCCCTACGACCCGGCCCGGGTCCATGGGCACGTCCTCTCGCTGGAGACGATCCAGCGCCTGCTCTCACGATTCGCCTCAGCCCCGCTGGCCGAGCGTGCCGCGATCGCCGGGCTCCATCCCGACCGGGCGCCGACGATCATCGCCGGCTGCGTGATCCTGATCGAGGCCATGCGCGCCTTCGGCCTCGATCGGATCGAGGCCTCCGAGCACGACATCCTCTACGGGATGGCACTCGCAGCCGCTTCCCAGCCCGGGTAGCCACAGATGAACGCCCCCGAGTACATGCCGTGGGACCCGGTGTACAGGTGAGTTTTCGGGACCCGTCCAGATGGGTAAACGTGGCGGCCTAACCCCCAGAACTTGGTAGAGTTACCCTACCGAGTTGTCAGTAGGGGCAAACCAGGCACCTAGACATTTCGGATAGGCGGGCGCATACTCGCCACATCGGGAAAGAGGTGAGGACGAGAGTCCCCACCGCGAACCCCGTCATAGGGTTCAGGCGATTGCCGCATCATGGCGCCTCCCGCCGTCTGGGCCCATCGAATAAAGAACTGGTCCCTGAAGACGTACCCCTGCCCGTCCTGAGGGACCAACTTGAATCGGCCGCCAGCGATGGTGGCCGATTCTTGTCGGTCTGGGCCTTGGCCAGTCTGGCCGGCAGCCAGTTTTTGGCTCTCTCAAGCCAAATTCGACTTGCGCGGGTAGACGACCTCGGGGTCGGTGAGGACGTTGACCAAGGTCGGCCGGCCCGACTCGAAGGCACGCTCCAGGGCCGGGCGCAGCCGGCCCGGATCGCTGACGACGACCCCGTCGCAGCCCAGCGCTTCGACCACTTTCTCGTAGGGCGTCTCCGGTCGCAGCTCGGCCGCGACCGAATAGCCGTAGAGGAATTTCATCGGGTGATGCTCGAGCGCCCAGATGCCGTTGTTGCCCATCACACCGACCACCGGGAGGCCGTGACGCGCCAAAGTGTCGAACTCCATGCCCGCGAAGCCGAAGGCCCCGTCGCCGAGCAGCAGACAGACCTGCCGCTCGGGGTGGGCGAGCTTGGCGCCGATCGCCTGGCCCGGACCGGCGCCGAGGCAGCCGAACGGGCCCGGGTCCATCCAGCAGCCCGGCTCGAAGGTCTCGATGAAACGGCCCGCGTAGGAGACGAAGTCGCCGCCGTCGCCGATCACGATCGCGTCGCGGTCGAGAACTTCCCCCAGCTCCTTGTAGACGCGGACCGGGTGCAAGGGCGAGCGGTCGTCGTTCAGCTCCTCCTGCTCCGCCGCCCGCTTCTCGGCCTCTACCCCGCGCAGCTGCTCGAGCCAGGCATCGGTGCGCCCTCGCCCGCCCGACACCGACTCGCGGATCGCCGCCAGCGTCGCCGCGACGTCGCCGACCAGGTCGACCTCGGGCGTGCGGTTGGCGGTGAGCGCATTGGGGGCGGCGTCGAGGCGGATCAGCTTGGTCTCCTCGCCGAAGCTGCCGCCGAAACCGAGCCTGAAGTCGATCGGCACGCCGACGACCAGCGCAACGTCGGCCCCCTTCAGCCCGGCGCCCCGTGCCCTGCTGAAGGCCAGCTCGTGGTCGGCGGCAAGGCAACCGCGGCCGAGCCCGTTGAGGAAGACGGGAATGCCGAGGGCCTCGGCGAGAGCGCGCAGCTCGACCTCGCCGCGACCCCAGTAGAGGCCGCTGCCGGCCATGATCGTCGGTCGCTCGGCGCCCGCCAGCAGGGCCGCCGCCTCCTCGACCCCGGCAGCCGGTTGGACTGCAGCGCCCGCGGGAGCGGCGATCTCCTCGTCCGCCTCGCTGAAGACGATGTCGAGCGGATAGTCGACGAAGGTCGGCCCGGACGGCGCGCTGAGCGCCAGGTCGAGCGCCGCGGCAGTCCGCGTCCCGATCGCGCCGGTCTCCTTGACCGTCTCCGCCGACTTGACCAGCGGCGAGACGAAGGGCAGGTGGTCGATCTCCTGCAGCGAGCCCGAGCCCCAGCGCATCTCCGGCGCCCGCCCGCCCAGCACGCAGACCGGAGAGCAGTTGGCCTGCGCGCCGGCGATCGCGCTGATCCCGTTGGTCACCCCCGGCCCGGCGGTCAGCGCCGCAACCCCGACCCGCCGCGTCGCCTTGGCGAAGCCCTCGGCCGCAAACACTGCCGACTGCTCATGCCGCACGTCGACGATCTCGATCCCCTCGGCTTTGCAGCCGTCGTAGATCGAGAACAGGTGCCCGCCGGAGAGCGTGAACAGATGGCTGACGCCCCTGGATTTCAGCGCCTTTGCAACCAATCGCCCCCCGTGCACGGCCATTCATCGAGCCTATCGACGGGGGTACCATCGCTGACGCCCGGGTGGCGAAACTGGCAAAAGCGGCGCACTTAAAATGCGCTGCCCCTAACGGGGCTTGCGGGTTCGAGTCCCGCCCCGGGCATTCTCTTGCCGAGCGCGACACGGCGGTGCTCCCCAGGCGGGACATCGTGGTGTCTAAAACGCCGGTAAAGATTTGTACGGACCGCAACTATCTCGCTGCTACGGTGTCCCTAGTTACGAAGACAGCGCCATTCAACGCCTTCCCTGGAGAGTGAAGCTTGGAGGCATCGGCTCTAACCCACGCCAGTCAGCGCGGACTTCTCGCCCGCCGCTCCCCTTTGCTCAAGCTGCAGGGGGACGCGAAGCTGATCGCGATGGCCCGCAGCGGCAACGCCGGGGCCTTCGAGACCATCGTCGATCGCTACCAGGGCCGCCTGCTCGGCTTCTGCCGGCAGATGCTCGGCTCCACCGAGGACGCCGAGGACGTACTCCAGGAGGTCTTCGTCAACGCCTACCGGGCGATGCTCGCCGACGAGCGCGAGATCAACCTGCGCCCGTGGCTCTACCGGATCGCCCGCAACCGCAGCCTCAATCACCTGCGCAAGCCGACCGCCGACGCGCAGGAATCGATGGACATGGTGCCGATGGTCGAGGCGGCGTCGACGGCTGAGAAGGTCGGCAACCGCGAGGAGTTCCGCCAGCTGCTGAACGACGTCGGCAAGCTGCCCGAGACGCAGCGCTCGGCGCTGCTGCTGCGTGAGATGGACGCGATGTCCTACGAGGAAATCGCCGCCGCAATGGAGACCAGCGTGCCCTCGGTCAAGTCCTTGCTGGTGCGGGCGCGGATCTCCCTCGCCGAGGCGAGCCAGGCCCGTCAGCTGACCTGCGGCGAGGTGCGGCTGGAGCTCGCCGAGGCCGCCGAGGGCCTGCGCAAGGTCTCGGGCCCGGTGCGGCGCCACGTACGCGACTGCGACGAATGCTCCGACTTCCGCTCACAGGTGCGCTCCAACGAGAAGGTGATGGCGGCGCTGTTCCCGGTGGGGGCGTTGGTGGCGTTCAAGAGCCTGATCCTCTCCAAGCTCGGCCTGGGTGGCGCCTCGAGTGGCGCATCCGCCGGAGCGGGAACCGGCGCAGGCGCCGGTGCCGGCGCAACCGCCGCGGCGACCGGCGCGGGAGCGGGCGCTGTCAGCAGCGTCGGCGCAGCGCTGAGCGGCAGTGGGGCGGCCGGTGGACTGGGCGCGGTGGGAGGCGCGATCGGCACCAAGGCGGTCGCCGGCGTCGTCACCGCCGCGGTACTGACCGCCGGCGCGGTCGAGGTCAACCAGAACGCCAACACGACTCCGCTGCCAAAGAGCGACACCGCCGCACGGGTCTCGGCCGCCCATAGCGGCGCGCCCTCGCTGGCCCAGCACCACATCGCGCTGGCTCAGCCCAAACCGCAGGCGGTCGACCAGACCGTCGCTCCGCCACCGGAACCGGCCGCTGCTCCAGCCGAACCGGCGCCGAGCGAAGTCGAAAGCGCGGCCAGCCCCGATGCCGCCGGTCAGTCGAACACGACCGAAGTCGGCGAAGAAACGATCGTCCAGGCCAAAACCGCGGTGCCGAACGTGACCGGGGCGAAATCGCCGACCGGGGCCGCCGGCGCCCCCAGCGGAGGGGAAACCGTCGTCGTCACCGTGGGCGGCTCGACCCCGCCGCCACCCCCGGCCGAAAGCTCTCCCGCCGCGGAAAGCCCACCGGCGGAATCGCCTCCCCCCGCCGGTGAAGCCCCCCCGGCGGAATCGCCGGGGGAATCGCCCCCGCCCCCGGGTGGCGCCGCCGAAACCGGCTGATCTTTGTATTAGCCGAGCCCGATCACTTTCAGCCGGCGCATCAGGCATTTCGCCGCGAACGCGCGAGTGTCGGCGATCGAGAAGCCGAACAGTTCGTAGTCCTCGTCTTCCGGCGCCCACGGCGGCGAGAGGACGCCCTCGGCGGCCGGCAACGACTCCTCCAGCGTGCGCTGGATCGCCTGCTTGTAGCGATCGTCCTCGTGCGCCTTCTCGCGCAGGAAGACCGAGCCGAAGGCGACGTGGCGGTGCTCGTCGCGGGCAACGTTCTGGAAGCCCTCGACGAAGCCCGGCAGCGTCCCTTCGCGTTCGTTGAAGTCCATGATGAAGTGCTGACCGGTGAGGGCCAGCATCCCCTCGATCACCATGTGGTAGAGGGTGATCGCCTCGACCAGCGCCTCGGTGTCCTCGGGCTCGACCGAGAGGCGGTCGGTGCGCTTCTTCAGCATCTCGTCGAAGAGCACGCCGAAGTTGTCGTTGAGGTGCTCTGAGGTCTGCGCCAGCATCTCGCTGAGACCGTCGGCGTCGAGCACGCCGACCTCGCGATAGAAGCGCTCGAAGAAGCGCACGTGGCGGGCCTCGTCGGCAATCTGCGTGCAGAGGAAGATTTTCTGGTCCTCGGTCGGCGCGGCGCGCATGATCGGGCCGAGCTCCTCGGCGACCTTCTGCTCGCCGATGAAGAAGGAGGAGAGCCCGTACATGCGCTGAAAGCGCTCTTCCTCGGGGAAGGCGGCCCAGTCTTCGCTGTCCTGGCTGAAGTCGAGCTCCTGGGTCTGCCACTGCTGGCGCTCCCAGAGCGAATACAGCTCCTCGTAGTCGAGCAGCTTGATGTCGGCCGTGCGATCGGCGGCCTCGTTGAGCGCCGGATCGGCGGTCGCCTGGAAGTCGGCGCGATCGGTCCGCGACTGGGTTCCGGTTGCCTCTTTGGCCTCCATCGTCTCTCCTCGGCTCGACTGCGACGGTCGAGCCCGAGACTAGCGCAGAACTGGCCGGTCAGCCAGTACTTGCGGGTCGACTTTTGAATCGCATGGCGGTCAAAAGCTCGACCGCGCTAGACCGCATGGGTCTCCCCCGGCTTCAGTAGGACGACCCGCGAGGAGGTCTTCGACTCGACGTCGGACTTGAAAGCGTCGCTGTCGGTCGCGATCGCCGGAAACGTGTCGTAGTGCATTGGGATCACCGTCCCCGCGCCGACGAATTCCGCTGCAGTGACCGCGTCGTGGCGGTCCATCGTGTAGTGACCGCCGATCGGCAGCAGCGCCACGTCGACCGGATTGCGTTCGGCGATCAGCTTCATGTCGCCAAAGAGGCAGGTGTCGCCCGAGTGGTAGACCGTGACGTCGCCGATACGGATCACCAGCCCCGCCGCGGTGCCGAGCGAGACGCCGTGCTCGGCGCTGTAGGGAGCGTCTTCGGAACCCGGCGCCGTACTGGTGTGCCAGGCGGGCACCAGCTTGATCCAGCCCCAGTCGAACTTGACCGTCCCGCCGAGGTTGGGGTCGCTGACCTCCGCCACCCCCTGCCCTTCGAGCCAGTTGGCGAGCTCGACGATCGCGACGCAGTGCGCGCCGGTCCGCTTCGCGGCCGCAACCGCATCGGCAAGATGGTCTGCATGGCCGTGGCTGAGGGCGATGTAGGTCGGCTCGACCTCCTCGGCAGTCGCCACCGCCGCGGGGTTGTTGGGCTTGAGGAACGGGTCGACCAGGACGGTCGTCTCCCCCTCGCTCAGCTCGAAGCACGAGTGGCCGTGAAACTTGATCTCCATCTTCAGCTCTCTCCTTCCGGGGATTCGCCCCTGCTCATCTCTTCTTTCAGTGCCCAGCCGACAGCGACTCCAACCATCATGCCCATCCTCGCCTCCTCGGCCAGCAGCGTCCGCACCGCGGCGATCCGCTGCTCCGGGTCAGGGACGGTGGACGCCTTCAGCGACTCGCTCTCGTGTGACTCGCCGAACCAGCCGCCCTCGGCGAGGGCGGCGCCCAGCACCCGCTGCAACTGTGGCGCGGCGCGGGCGACGATCAGCTCGGCCTCGGCGAAGCGCTCGGCCTCGGCAAGGCGCTCGATCGCCGCTTCGAGCCGCTCGGCATCGACATCGTCTGCAGCCATGACCGTGAGCCTATTCGGACGGCCGCACCACGGATGCGGCGAGCCCGGCGAGGCCGCCGACGGCACCGCCGACCAGCCCGGCGAAGACGTTCGCGGTCGATTCGAAGATCGGCAGGGCGAGCAGCACGGCGGCCGCGACGGCGACGCCGATGCGGTCGTAGTCCTGGTCGATCGCCTGGTGCGCCTCGGCGCGACGGATCGCGAACCAGGCCGCGACCGCGCCCAGCGCCATCCCGTTGCCGCCGGCGATGACGACGATGTCCCCCTGGGCACTCGCGATTCCGCTGGCCGCGAGCATCCCCAGCGAGCCGCAGGCAAGCAGTAGCAAGGCGGTTGGGGGCGTGCCGAGACGGCGCTCGATCCCGACCCCGAAGATCGCCAGCCCGACCGCGACGACGAAGAGGTAGCCGACGTCGGAGTACACGAACGGGGCAGTGAGGAAGCGCCACCACTCGCCGTGGAGCGGCACGGTTAGGCCGCCGAGCGTGGCCAGCGAGGCACCGCTTGCCCGCTCGACCAGGAGCACGATCGCGGAAGCGAGGACCGCCGCCAGCGTCGCGTAGGGCCGGCGGAATCCGGCCTCGCCGCGAGAGCGCAGCTTGATCCGGAAGAGGCGGCTGGCGGGACCACGCCGCGGCTTCGCCTCGAGCCCGTCGCCGCGCCGCTCCAGCTTCGGCGCCCGCTTGCGCAGTCGCGCTCCGCAATAGGGGCACTCCGTGACGTAGGGACTGACCTCGGAGCCACAGTTCTTGCAGATGACGCTGAGCTCAGTCTCGCTCATGGTCAGTCGAGGATAACTGCCCTGTCACGGCCACCCACAGCGCGCCGCCGGTGCCATACTGCCGGGACACCGACCCCCGAGGAGGAATGAGCGTGGAGTTGAACAGTCTGACCGAGCAGAAATCGCTTCTGGCCGAGCTGGCGCCGGGCAAACGGACCCGCCTGCGCCGCCTGCTGTTCGAGTTCGGACCGGGCAACGGCACGCTGATGCTGCTGCCGATCGACCAGGGGATCGAGCACGGGCCGCGCGACTTCTTCCCCAACCCCGCCTCCAAGGACCCCGACTACCAGTTCCGGCTCGCGGTCGAGGCCGGCTACTCGGCACTCGCCTGCCAGATCGGGATGGCGAGCAAGTACTACCCCGACTACGCCGGCCAGGTGCCGCTGATCCTCAAGGTCAACGGCAAGACCGACATCCCCTCCTCCGCGCAGGCGTTCTCGACCTGCAACGCCAGCGTCGAGGACGCGGTGCGGCTCGGCGCCGACGCGGTCGGCTACACGCTCTACGTCGGCTCGCCGCGCCAGGACCAGGATCTGGCCCAGCTGCGCGGCGTGCGCGAAGACTGCGACCGCTACGGGATGCCGCTGATCGTCTGGTCCTACCCCCGTGGCGAAGCGATCGAAGCCAAGGGCGGCCCCGGCTCCTTCTACGCGATCGACTACGCGGCGCGGATGGCGATGGAGATGGGCGCCGACGTGGTCAAGCTCAACATGCCGAAGATCAATCCGGAGACGGACAGGGACGCGCCCGCCCCCTACAACGAGATGGAGATCGACGAGGCGGGAGCGATCCAGCACTGCGTCGCGTCGGCGGGACGCTCGCTCGTCGTCCTCTCCGGCGGCTCCAAGGTCGACGACGACGTCGTCCTCACCCACTGCCGCGAGATCATGCAGGCGGGCGGAAGCGGCGTGATCTTCGGGCGCAACGTCTGGCAGCGCGAGTGGAACGAGGCGCTGGAGATCATCGCGCAGATCAAAGAGACGCTGCTCAGCAACGTGAAGCGCATTCCCTAGGGCTGCGGGGGGAGAGAATCCCCCGCCACAGCCTTTACCTGGGGTGATTCGGCATTGGCTCGGGAGCATCGTTCTTTTGTTGGCTGTAGCGGCGGTTGTGCTGCGGCCTTGGGAGGGGGAGCTTGAATCGGGACCGGCGTCGGCTGTGGGCCGGGTGGTCCGCGTCGTCGATGGGGACACGATCGAAGTGCGGCTCGACGGGCAGGACGAATACGTGCGGTTGATCGGGGTCGATACGCCGGAGACCGTTAAGCCCGACACGCCGGTGCAGTGCTTTGGCGAGCGGGCTTCGCACTTCACCAAACGGCGCTTGACCGGGAGGTGGGTGCGGCTGGTCTTCGGCGTCGAACCTCACGATGTCTACGGACGGTTGCTCGCCTACGTGTATCTCCACGGCCGTTTCTTCAACCCAATGCTGGTCCGCCGCGGCCTTGCCCGCTCGCTGACGATTCCTCCCAATGACCGCTTCGCGCCGCGCTTTCGGCGCCTCGAGCTGAGTGCCGCGCGGACCGGGCGGGGTCTCTGGGGCGCCTGCTGATCGTGACCAACGTCACAACTCGAGCCATGCAGGCGCTCGTGCGCCTTTGCTACGGTCCGCCCCGCGGTCTCCGGACCGCCCCCTATGAGAATGCGTCAAAGCATCAACCAGTTCGAGGTTGCCTTCGAGCAGGAGACGACCTTGGAGCGCCGCCGTCGCGAGCAGCTGCGCCGCCGCGCGGCAAACCGTTCGCGCGAGCGCCGCATCACCCGCAGCGAGCAGCACAGCAAAGTGCGCTTCAGCGTGCTCGCCGTCTGCCTCACGGCCACGGTCATCATCGTCGTCGTCTCGATGTTCGAGGCGCTCTCCTTCCTGATGGCCTAGGGCCGCCCGGCGACCGTGACTCCGCAAGTCCAGGTTGAATAGACTCGCGCGCCGATGGCAAGACGCTCACTGAAGCCGCAGCTCAACCAGATCCGCGCCTGGGTGCAGCAGGGCCGTACCGATGCCTGGATCGCCCACCAGCTCGAAGTCTCCGCTTCGGAGCTGCGCGAGTTCCGCAAGCAGCACGACCTCAACCCCAGCGGCGAGGACAGTGGAACCGGCGAAGTCGACCTGCGCGACGAGATCGAGGCCGAGGTCGAGGCGGCGACGGCCGAAGAGGCCGCCGAGGAGGAGGAAGAGGCCGAGGAAGAGCCGGACGAGGGCGAAGGCGAGGGCGACGAGGAGAAGCCGGCCCGCAAAGCGTCCAAAGCCGGCGATGACGACGGCGACGAGGAAACCGGTGAGGCGCGGCCCCGGCGCAGGCGGCGGCGTGGCCGTCGCGGCGGCCGTGGCCGGCGCAAAGAGCTCGAGGCGACCTTCGACCATGGCGAGCGGGACGGCTACGGCCTCTGGCTCGACGCCGCCGTCAAGGACAACCCCGTCTACGCCGAGCACTGGGCCGGCAAGCGCGAGGTCACAGTCCGCATCGACGCGGACCAGATCGTCATCCGCCGAGCGGGCGAGAGCGCCCCGGCCGACGACGACTCAGACGAGTAGCTGGCGGCCGCCGGCGAAGTCGGTGGCCCCCCGTAAGTAGAGCCAGAAGGCCGCGTCCGCGAGCGAGCGCGAATCGCCGGACAGCGCCGGTGCGGCATCGCTCGCCACCTGCAGGCACCAGTCGGTGCCCCGCCCATATAGCTCCGCCAGCTCCGCGGCGGCGAAGGTCGGCCCGATCCGCCGTCGCAGCTCTTCCTTGACCGCACCGACGACACGGTCAGCCTGGCGGCGCTCACGCGCGTCCTCGATCGCCTGCAGCGCCCGCCATCCCTCCTCCCACTGGAAGAGCGCGTTCTCGAGCGGATAGGTCACGAGACGAGACTACCCAGACGGCTGCTGGGGAATCCTGCGCAGCGGGGCGTTGCGGGGACCGCAGGCCGAGGGATCGAGGCGGCCACGAACGCGCCAGACGGTGACCGGGCCGCTGCGCTGGATCGGGACCACCGCCGGCTCGCCGCGCAACCAGCGGGCCTCGGGGGAGACGATCGGCTTGCCGGGCTCGATGAAGTTGAGGAAGGGCGAGGTGACCAGGTAGTCGAGATCGGCGGCATTGACGGCGGCCCGAAATTCGGCGCAGGTCGGGATCGCGCTGAAGGCGCCGTGTGGCCCCTTGACACCGAGATAGCGCACGCGGTTGGACAGGTCGGTGTCGTAGAAGCCGTACTCGAGGAAGCCAGCCGTGGTGCCGGCGAGGCCGATGCGGGCGTCATGGATTCCTCGTGCCCAGCGGTAGGCCGAGTCGAGGTGCATCCCGGGGATGCTCGTTTCGGCGTCGGCGTTGACGTAACGGTCGCGCAGGTAGTCGCGCTGCACGGGGTAGCCGATCGCGACAGCGGCAAGGGCGAGGATGGCGAATCCGGCGACGATCGCGCCGCGCGGCGCCCCGCGCTTCCTGGCGAACAGCAGTGCCGCCGGGATCAGCACCATCAAGGCGGCAATCAGCCAGCCGAAGAGACGATCTGGGTCGCGCAGGGCGGCGTCGGAGCGGTCGGTGGCGAGCAGGACCAGCAGGAAGACGACAAGTAGGGACGTTGCCCACCAGCCGCGGGTCCTGTCGGGGGGGAGGGGCACCGGGGCTTCGCTGGGTTTTTCGCCAGGGGCGCTCTCGGCCGTCCGAGATTGTGGCCGGGGCGAAAAAGAGGACGCCGCTGTGCCCCGGTACCCCTCCCCCCCGCCACCCGCGGGAGATGCGCTTTCTCGCCGTCTACCGAAGGCCAGCGGGAGCAGGGTCAGGCCCGCCAGTAGAGCTGGAATTGCGTAGCGGATGTTGATGGCGAAGCCGACTGGGGCTCCCTCGGCTCCTGCGGCGCTTAGGGGGGTGAAGACGTAGGCGAGCATGCCGAAGAGGGCGACGGCGCCCATCCAGCGCAGGACGCGCGTGCGGCCCCAGAGCAGGGCGGTCAGGCCGCCGGCTATGGCGGCAGCGATGACCAGCGGCCAGAGGGCGCCGAAGGCTTGGTGCAGGCCGGGCCCGAAGTACTTGCTCCAGACGCCGGTGTCGGTCGCATAGTGGACGATCGAGAAGTCCGGGCGCCCTTCCTGCAGCCGCTCGGGATGCGGCAATGAGATCGGCCCCAGATGCTCTAGCTGGGGCAGCGGGTTGCCAGAGATGACGAGGTTGCGCAGATACCAGTAGCCGCCGCCCGCGAGGCCGGCAGCGAACCACCATCCGGCAGCAGCCCATCGGCGCCCGGTGGGAGCGAGCACGATCACGGCGACGGTGAGCGCGGCAGCCATCGCCAGCGCGGTCGACTTCGTCCCGACGGCCAGACCCACGGAAAGACCAGCAGCTGCCAACGGCCAACCAGGCTTCCTATCGGCGTTAATCAAGATCGCTATCGCCGCGAGAAGCAGCGCCGCTGCCATCAGATCGTTCTTGGCAGCTCCCGGCTCACGCACCACAAGCGTGTGGCACTCCAGAAGCACTGCAGCTGCAACCACCGTGAGTGGTCCACGTCCATACGGCCTCCCGATGCACCAGGCAGCAAGAAAGGCAATCGCCAGCCAGCCGAAGTTGAGGAACAAGCTGAGCGTGTCCCGCCCCGTCAGCAGAATCCCATCGGCGTGCAGCAGCTCCCCGTTCTGCGGGTAGAACCAGTTCGTGAAGACGGTCTCCGTGTAATGCAGCCCCGTAACCGAGTGGCTGTGCGCCATTTCCACCGCAAACGGGAGGTGGTACCAGAGCGAATCGAAGTTGAAGACGCCCCGCCCGAGCGCGTCTTTCGCAGTGAGTCCCCAGTGCGCGAAGACAAGCGCAACGACCCCAACCGCGACAGCTGTAAGCCACCCTCCCGCGGGTGGCGGGGAGAGGGCGTGCCGGGGCACAGCGGCGTCCTCTTTTTCGCCCCGATCGCGATCTCGGACGGCCCCCGGCGATTCAGGCGAAAAACCCAGCGAAGCCCCGGCACGCCCTCTCCCCGACAGGACCCGCGGGCCAGCGGCGACCGCTGCCGCCAGTAGAACAGCCGCGGCGACGAGCGTCCCCGCATAGAGAAGATTGACCAGGCCGAGAAGCTCGGAAAGCCAGATGAGCAATGCAACACCCAGAATCGCCTCGACCAGATGCGCCGGCGCCCCCTCCCAGTCGGGCATCAACCTGCGTCGCAGGCAAACCGCCGAGAACCCCAGCGAGAGGACCAGGACGGCCAGCAGGGCGGCGCTGAGGATGTAGGAACCGGCGCTAACCACCGGCTACTCCTCCGAGCGGGCTAACCGCTGCCCAGCCCGTGGACGACGATCGGCGTCTCGCCTTCGGCGACCATGCCCTGGGCGCGGGCCCTGCGGTCGATGACGGTCGGATCGCTCGCCGTCTGAATGCGGTGGTGGAGGCGCTTGTTTTCGCGCAGCATTTCGTGGAACTCGGCTTTGGCGGCGGTGGTCGCGGTGTAGGTCTTGACGAAGTCGATCGCCGGGTTCAGATAGGAGTAGAGGACGGCGGCGAGAACCAGGGTCAGGGCGATGCGCCCGACCCGATCCCAGCGGATGCGGCTCTCGCCGCGCCGTGCGGCAGGCTTGCGGCGGGCGGCCGGACGGCGTTTCCGCGGCGCGGTGGTTTTCCGAGATGCAGCCCTGCGCGTCGTCGCTGCGCTTCTTGCCGGCCGGGCGCGAGCTGCCATACCCGGTCCTACGCGGCCGAGCCCCGCATTCCTTCATTAAGGCCAAGGCCTAGGAGACGCGCTGGGCGAAAGCGTCCAGGCCGGGAAATTCCGCGCTCGCCCCCAGCTCCTCCTCGATCCGCAGCAGCCGGTTGTACTTGGCTACCCGGTCCGATCGCGAGGGGGCGCCGGTCTTGATCTGCCCCGCGCCGGTGGCGACGGCGAGGTCGGCGATCGTCGTGTCTTCGGTCTCGCCCGAGCGGTGCGAGATCACCGCCGTGTAGCCGGCATCGCGGGCGATGCGGATCGCCTCCAGGGTCTCGCTCAGGGTGCCGATCTGGTTGACCTTGACCAGGATCGAGTTGGCGACGCCGAGCTCGATCCCGCGGCGCAGCCGCTCCGGGTTGGTGACGAAGAGGTCGTCGCCGACCAGCTGCACCCGCTCGCCGAGCCGCTCGGTCAGCAGCTTCCAGCCGTCCCAGTCCTCCTCGTCCATGCCGTCCTCGATCGAGAGGATCGGGTAGCGCGAGCAGGCGTCCGCCCAGTAGGCGGCCATCTCCTCGGAGGAGAGCGTGCGGCCCTCGTGCTCGAGCACGTACGCGCCGCCCTCGTAGACCTCGCTGGTGGCCGGGTCGAGGGCGATGAAGACGTCGGAGCCCGGCTCGTAGCCGGCGGCCTCGACGCCCGCCAGAACGGCCTGCAGTGCCGCCTCGTTGGAGTCGAGGTCGGGCGCGAAGCCGCCCTCGTCCCCACCCGCGGTCGAGAGGCCCTTCGAGGCAAGGCTCTTCTTCAGTGCATGGAAGACCTCGGTGCCCACTCGCAGGCACTCGGCAAAGCTCGACGCGCCGGCCGGCACCACCATGAACTCCTGGAAGTCGACCGAGTTGTCGGCATGGGCGCCGCCGTTGAGCACGTTCATCATCGGCACCGGCAGCAGGCTCGGCTCGCCGCCGCCGTAGAGCTCGGCCAGGTAGCGGTAGAGGGGCTGGCCGGAGTCGGCCGCGGCCGCCTTCGCCGCCGCCAGCGAGACGCCGAGGATCGCGTTGGCACCCAGCCTGCCCTTGTTCGGCGTGCCGTCGAGCTCGATCATCGTCTCGTCGAGCGCGCCCTGCTCGGCGGCGCGCGCCCCGGTCAGCGCCGCGGCGATCTCGCCGTTGACGTTCCCGACCGCGCCGGCGACGCCCTTGCCGCTCCAGGCGGTGCCGCCATCGCGCAGCTCGACCGCCTCGAACTCGCCGGTGGAAGCACCGGAGGGCACCGCCGCCAGCCCGCGCGCACCCGAGTCGAGGACGATCTCGACCTCAACCGTGGGGTTGCCGCGCGAGTCGAGGATCTGGCGCGCGTGGATTGAGGAGATGGCGCTCATCGAAGACGCGCGAGTCTATCGACGGCCGGCGGTCGCGTCGGGGGCGCTATTCGCCGGTTTCGGCGGGCGGCGCTTCTTCGGTGGGCGCCGGCACGGCGCCTTCCGGCAGGGCGGTGGCCCCGGCTTCTTCTTCTTTGCCGGACGCCGCTTTCGGCAGCGGGCGCTGGGCCAGCGGTTTGCCCTTCGGTTCCAGTGGCGTCACGGTTCCGGGCAAAGCGGGGATCAGCTGCGACACCGGCGCCGGGCAGGCTTCGGGCAGGCCGCCTTTGGGGTTTGCTTCGTAGCAGCCCGCAGGCGCCGTTTTCGCATGCGCGGTGCCCTTGAAGTTGGCGCAGCGTTCGGTCGTGAACTCGGAGGCGCAGAAGCTGCGCTGCTTCCATTCGGTCTGGAAGCTGGTCACGAAGTTGGCGAAGTATTCCTGTTCGTCGCGCTGCGCCAGGGTGCTCTGGATCTGGCTTTCGACCGTCTTCAGTTCCTGCACGCTTTCCGGCGTCGAGTTGACCACTTCGTAGACGACGTAGCCGCCCTTGCCCTTGGTCGGCCCTTTCAGCTCGCCTTCCGGCGTGCCGAAGACTTCGGCATTCAGCGGTTCTTCGAGCGTGCCTTCCTGGACTGCTTTCTGCAGCCCGCCGCTTTCTTTCGTCGTCGGGTCTTCCGAGTACTTCTTGGCGACCTTTTCCCAGTTCTTCGCCGAGTTGTCCTTTGCGAGCGCATCGGCCGCTTCCTGCGCTTTGTCCTGTTTTTTGGTCAGGATCGTGCGGATGTCACGGCTCGGTTTCGTCGTGAACTGGGTCGCCTTCGCCGCTTCGTAGTAGGCCGTGATTTCGTTCTTGCTCGGCGTCGGAGCTTTTTCTTTCAGCTGTTCCTGAAGTTCTTTGCTGAGCATCTGGATCAACACTTTTTCGTGGACGTCGGCCGACGTGAAGTGGGATTCCTTGAGGAATTTCTGGAATTCGGCGGGCGATTTGAAGCTTTCTTTCTTCACTTTCTTGATTTCGGCTTCGACTTCCTTTTCGCTCACTTCGATGCCCCACTGAGCGGCCAGCCCCTGGATCCAGATCCCTTCGAGGACCGAGTTGACCGCCGTTTCCTTCATTTCGTCGTATTTGGGGTCGCCCGGTTTCGGCGTCGTTTTTTCGCCGGCTCCCGCCGCCGCCAGTTCGATCGCGTGTTCGACTTTGGAAACCGGGACCGTGCCGAGGTCCCCCGGCGCATCCTGGACCACCGCGGCGTCGCCCGAGGGAACGCTCGGGTCCCCGACACCGACGGCGATCGCGACGACGACGAAGAGAACGACGAAGAGGGCGCCGAAGACGAGCAGCCCGAGGCGGCGCGCGGCCATGGGACCGGAGGCTTTGCCGCCCCCGCCCTTGCCAGACGTCCCTTTCCTACCCCGGTCCGGACTCACGAGGTTGGGAGCATATCTTTTTCGACCAAATCCGAGCGGCCCGCCTCGCGCAGACCCTCGGCCATCGCCAGCACCGCGGCAAGGCGCGCCTCCGGCTCGTCGGGAACTCGCACCGAGGCGGTTTTCTCGCGCCACTCATACAGCGCCCCCTCGACCTGCTCGCGCAGCGCACTCGCCGCCTCGGAATCGAGCTCGATTCCGACCACGCTGAGGCGGCCGCCGCGCAGCTCGACACTGCTGGCGCCGGCCAGGCGCAGCTCGATCCGCGCCCGCTGCAGCGCCAGCAGGTTCTCGGCCTCGACCGGCGGCGGCCCGAAGCGGTCGCTGAGCTCGTCGCGGATCGCGCGCAGGTCGCCCGGCGCCCGCGCGGCGACGATGCGCCGGTGGACGTCGATCTTCGCCGCCTCGAAGGGGATGAAGGAGGCCGGCAGGTAGGCGTCGACGGGGACGTCGAAGCGCAGCGGCTCCGGCGCCTCCTCGCCCCCCTCCCCGGCCGCACCCGCCTCGGCCACGGCCTCGTCGATCATCTGGCAGTAGAGCTCGAAGCCGACCGCGGCGACATGGCCCGACTGCTCGTCGCCGAGCAGGTCGCCGGCGCCGCGGATGTCGAGGTCGCGCATCGCGATCTTGAAGCCGGAGCCGAGCTCGGTGTGGTCGGCGAGGGTCGTCAGGCGGGCCGCCGCGTCCTCGGTCAGCGCCTCGGCGGAGGGGTAGAGCAGGTAGGCGAAGGCGCGCTTGGGCGAGCGCCCGACCCGGCCGCGGATCTGGTAGGCCTGGGCGAGCCCGAGCCGGTCGGCGCGCTCGACGATCAGCGTGTTGGCGGTGGGGATGTCGAGCCCCGACTCGATGATCGTCGTCGTCGCAAGCACGTCGGCCTCGCCGCGCAGGAACGCCATCATCGTCTTCTCCAGCTCGCCCTCGTCCATCTGCCCGTGGGCTTCGACCACGCGCGCGCCGGGGACGAGCCCGCGCAACTGCTCGGCGACCTCGGGCAGGCTCTCGATCCGGTTGTGGAGGAAGAACGCCTGGCCGCCGCGCTCGAGCTCGCGCTCGATCGCCCGCTTGACCAGGTCCTCGTCGTAGGGGCCGACGTAGGTGCGGACCGGGCGGCGCCCCTCGGGCGGGGTCTCGATCGTCGAGATGTCGCGCAGCCCCGCCAGGCTCATCTGCAGCGTGCGCGGGATCGGCGTCGCCGAGAGCGACAGCACGTCGACCTTCAGCTTCAGCTGGCGCAGCAGCTCCTTCTGCTTGACGCCGAAGCGCTGCTCCTCGTCGACGATCAGGAGGCCGAGGTCCTTGGCCCGCACGTCGCGCGAGAGCAGCCTGTGGGTGCCGACGAGGACGTCGATCTCGCCCGCTTCGTACCTCTTCAGCACCTCCTTGACCTCGGCCGGCTTGCGCAGGCGCGAGACCCAGTCGAGCGTGAAGGGCAGGTCGGCGAGGCGCTCGCGGAAGGTGCCGAAGTGCTGCTGGGCGAGGATCGTCGTCGGTGCCAGCATCATCACCTGCTTGCCGTCGGAGGCGGCCTTGACCGCCGCCCGCAGGGCGACCTCGGTCTTGCCGAAGCCGACGTCGCCGCAGACCAGCCGGTCCATCGGCTGCTCCGACTCCATGTCGCCCTTGACCGCCTCGATCGCCTCCAGCTGGTCGGCGGTCTCGCGGTAGGGGAACGCGGTCTCCATCGCGATCTGCCATTCGCCGTCCGGCGGGAAGGCGTGGCCCTTGCGGGTGCGTCGCTCGGCAAAGAGGTTGAGCAGCTCGCCGGCCAGGGCGCCCGCCGCTTTGCGGGCGCGGGCCTTCATGTTCTGCCAGCGCTTGCCGCCGAGCGCCGAGAGCGTCGGCGCCGCGCCGGCCCCGGCGTAGCGGCTCAGCTTCGCCAGCTGGTCGGTGGGCACGTAGACGCGGTCCTCGCCCTTGTATTCGAGGTAGAGGTAGTCGCGGCTGATGCCGCCGACCTCGCGCGTCTCGAAGCCGGCGAAGCGGGCGACGCCGTGGTCCTCGTGGACGACGTAGTCGCCGACGCGGAGGTCGCTGAAGGCGAGCCGGCCCCTGCCGCCACCCGGCGCGCGCTCCTCCCCACGCTTGCGCCGGTGGACTAGGCGGCGGAACGGGTAGACGGCGAGGCGCAGCTCGGGGCTGACGAAGCCCTCGCGCAGGCGTGCCTCGGCGAAGGCGAGGCCCGGGTCGGGCGAGAGGCGTCCGCCGTCGAGCAGGGCTGCGTCGAGGCGTTCGAGGCTGTAGCGCGAGCGTTCCGCCTCGCCGCGGTTGTCGAAGGCGACGACCGTGCGGTAGCCGGAGCGGACCAGTTTCTCCAGCTCGCCCTCGGCCTCTTTGACGCTGCGCGCCGGCGACTCGGCGCGCGAGGCGCGTAGCGCTCCCCCGTCATCCTCCCCGGCCCCGCTGACGGCGAGGATCGCGCGGGCGGCGAGCGGCGCCGCCACCTCGACGTAGAGGTGACGGGCGTCGTCGGCGTGCATCGCCGCGGTCGCGTCCTCCCAGTGATCGCGCAGCGCCGGCTCGATCTCCTCGGCGGCGGTGAGGATCACGGCCGCCTCAGCGGGGACGAGGTCGAGCGGCGGGCCGAAGTGCTCGAGCGGCAGGACCTCGGCCGGACCCGGCGGCTCCTTGCCCTCCTCGGCCGCCTCCATCGCGGCCAGCTCGGCCAGCTCGCGGTGCTCGGCGTCGAGCTCGGCGGCAGGGGCCAGCTCGACCCGCTCGGCGTCGCCGAGCGAGCGCTGGGTGAAGGTCGAGAACCAGCGCATCGACTCGATCTCGTCGCCGAAGAGCTCGATCCGCACGGCGCGCTCCTCGGTCGCCGGATAGACGTCGAGGATGCCGCCGCGGACGGCGAACTGGCCGCGCTCCTCGACCTGCTCGACCCGCTCGTAGCCGGCGGCAACCAGGTCGCGGGCAGCGCCGTCGAGCTCGACTTCGCCGCCCGCCTCGAGCGTGAAGCCGGCGGGGCGCAGCGAGGCGTCCGGCACCGCCTCGGCGAGCGCGGTCGCGCCGGCAACCACAATCGCGTCCTCCTCGTTGCGCAATGCCTCCAAGGCGTCGATCCGCAGCCCGACCAGGTGCGGAGGCGGGGTGACGTGCGAGGCGTAGCCCGTTCCCCGCGAGGGGTAGAAGCGGACCCGGCGGGGCGCCAGGTAGGCGCGCAGGTCGGCGGCGAGGTCGCGGGCCGAGCGATCGTCGGGGCTGACCAGCAGCGCCGGGCGGCCGGCGAGGCCGCGGTCGTCCTCGAGCAGGGTCGCGAGCAGCAGCGGGCGCAGGGTGGAAGAGGCGCCGAGCTCGACCGGCGAGCCGCCGCTTGCGGCGCGCACCTCGCTCGCGAGCGCGTGCAGGCGCTCGTGCTCGGCGGCTATTTCCAGAAGCGGGCGGAGGCTCATGGGCCAGATACGCTAGTCGTCCCGATGCGCCGCCCCTTCGCCGCCCTCTCGACCCTCGGGCTCCTCGCCCACAACACCTTCGAGACCCGCGCCGGCGTCGGCCTCGTCTTCGAGCCACAGCTCGGCCGGCGGGGCTCGCGCGCCTTCTGGGCCGGGCTTATCCCGCTCGGACTGATCGCCGCGGCGCGGGGAGGGAAGTGGAACGAGCGGATCTCGGCCTTCAACGCGGGCATCGGCGTCGCCGGCGTCGCCGTCCACTTCAAGGCCTGGCCCTGGTCGCTGCACGGCGGGCTGCCGATGCTCGACGAAGCCGAGGGCCTGCGCGAGGACCAGCTCCCCGCCTACAACGCCGTCCTCTGGGCCTGGGGGATCTCCAGCGCCCTCAGCCTGCTGACCGAGACCAAGCGCGGCTCGCGCGGCTTCGCCCTCGCCGGCCTGCTCCACTTCCCGATCCTGCTCGCCTCGGCCGACCACCATTTCCGCTGGGCGCGTGAGCAGGCGAGGCGGGAACCGGGGCGCTGGAGCGCGGCGCTGTTGGAGGGCTGAACGCGTGGCGGAGTGGCCGGGGGAAGCCCGGGGTGCGCTCTGCCTCAGCTTCGACAACCTCGGCGTCGACGAGGCGTCGAGCGCGGCGCGAGTGCTGCCCGGCCTGCTGGAACGTCTCGGCGCGCACGACCTGCCGGCGACCTTCTTCGTCGAGGGCGTCAACGCAGAGCTCGACCCCGCTGCGCTGCGCGCGATCGACACAGCCGGGCACGAGGTCGCCTACCACGCCTGGCGCCACGAGACGTGGGGCGAGTTGTCAACCGCGGAGCAGGCCAAGAACCTCGCCCGCGGAGTCGAGGCGTTCGCGGAGCTGGGCCTGGAGACCGCCGGCCTGCGCCCACCCGGCGGCGGGCTGGGGCCCGGAGGGGTCGAGGTTCTGCGCGAGGCCGGCCTGACCTACGCGTCGCCGGCCGGCGCGGGCGCGGGCGTCGAGGACGGAGTCGCCCTGCTTCCCTTCCAGTGGCGCCACGTCGATGCCAGTTGCATGCTGCCGCCGCTGGGCGCCGTGCGCGAGCGGATGACCGGCTCGCCGGGCGCGATCGAGCCCGGCGCCTTCCTCGCCTACCTTGAAGCGGAGATCGAGCGCCTCGCGCAAGAGGGCGGCTTCGCCACCTTGGTTCTCCACCTCCCGCTACTCGAGTGGCTGGGCGAGTCCAACCTGACACCGCTCCTCGACAAATTCGCCTCCAGCGACGCGTGGCTCGCGCGCTGCGACCAAGCGGCCGAACACGTCCTCGCTCACCCGGGGGCGTTTACGGGCAAGGCGGTCCTGGACCCGACCAGCTGGACCGGCTGACTACCGGCCGGCGCGAGCGCTTCGGATCAGAGCCGCACCGAGCCGCGCCCACAGCGGGTAGAGCGCGAACAGCGATAGTGCCGCCGCGTGCCGGGCCGGCGGGATGCGTCGCTCGTCGACCCGCGCAAGGCCGGAGGTGAGCATGAACTCGCGTCCCGAGCGCGAGCCGAACGGGCGCCAGAGCCGCTCCAGGCCAGGGACGTTCGCGTAGAGCGCCAGCGAAACGCCGATGAAGAGCGCCACGACGCCGCCTCGAAGCCGCCGCGCGGCCGCCTCGTCGTCGCCGACCGCAGCCTCGATCGCGGCGCCGGAGGCGACCAGCAGCGGCGGATCGATGACAAAGCTCATAGGAGAACCTTCCTCCGTTCTTTCTGAGATTTAGAGGAGGCCGACCGAAGGGAGGCCGTCGCAGAATCCCCGGAAGGACAGAGAGCCGACC
>JAPVSJ010000078.1:0-22260 GCA_047519745.1 Actinomycetota bacterium
AATTCACCACCGCCTTCGACTTCAACCTCCACGAACTGGCCGGCTACGGGCCGGGGATCCCGGTCGAGGACGTCCACGACGTCGTCGCCGACCTGCCGCCCGGCTTCGTCGGCGCCACCGCCGGGCTGCCCCAGTGCAACGCGACCGAACTCGCCAAGGGCACCGCCGCCACCAACCCGACGCCCGAATGCGACTACGCCTCCCAGGTCGGCGTCCTGCACATTCGCACCAGCGTCCTCGGCTCGGTCATCGAAACCGCCCCGGTCCCCGTCTTCAACATGGTCCCCCCGCCCGGCGCCCCGGCCCGCTTCGGCGCCAACGCCGCCGGCGCCCTGATCATGCTCGACACCGTCGCGGTCCCCGGCCCCGGCGGCGGCTACGTGCTGCGCACCACCAGCGCCGACATCCCCCAGGCCATGGCGATCGTCGGCAACACCCTCACCATCTGGGGCGTCCCCTCGGCTCCCTCCCACGACTCCGAACGCGCCTGCCCCGGCCAGAGCAACCCGGGGGTCGGCGGGCCGGTCTGCAACAGCCGCGGCGAAGAAATCGGCGCCCCGGGCACCGATCCCGCCCCGCCCGCGCACGTGAGCGCCCTCTTCCGCACCCCCACCTCCTGCACCCCCGCAAGCGAAGGCCTCCAGTTCGGCCTGCGCGCCGACTCCTGGGAGCACCCCGGCGGCTTCGACGAAGCCTCCTACCGCTCCCACGAATCGCCCTTCTACCCCGAACCGCCCGAAAGCCGGGGCCCCCGGGTCGGGATCGAAGGCTGCGAAGACGTGCCGTTCGAACCGACGATCGCCACCTCCCTCACCACGAACAAGGCCGACAGCCCCACCGGCCTCAACGTCGACCTCGGGCTGCCCCGCGACTGCTGGGACCCGAAGACGACCCCGGCGGAAGTCGAAGCGGCGATCTGCCAGTCCGACCTGAAGGAATCCAGCGTAACCCTGCCCCAGGGCCTCTCGCTGAACCCGGCCGCCGCCGGCGGCCGGGCGGCCTGCACCCCCGCCCAGGCCGGCGTCACCAGCGCGCTCGGCAGCTCCCCGGTCGAATTCGACAACGCCCCGGTCAGCTGCCCCGACGCCTCCAAGATCGGCAGCGTCAAGATCGAAACGCCGCTGCTCGACACCCCGCTCGAAGGCTCCGTCTACCTCGCCCAGCAGAGCCAGAACCCGTTCAAATCGCTGCTGGCGATGTATCTGGTGGCCGAAGTCCCCGGCGTGCGCATCAAGCAGGCCGGTGAGATCTCCCTCACCGATTCCGGCCAGGTCACCACCAGCTTCGCCTCCGTCCCCCAGACCCCGTTCTCCAAGATCCATCTCGAGCTGTTCGGCGGATCCGGCGCCGCCCTGCGCACCCCGTCGTCCTGCGGCGAATACACCACCACCTCGACCCTCACCCCCTGGTCGGGCAACGCCGCCGCCCACCCGTCCTCCAGCTTCCAGATCAGCGAAGGCTGCGGCGGCGGCTTCGACCCCAAGCTCAGGGCCGGCACCCAGAACCCTCTGGCCGGCAGCTACTCGCCCTTCACCCTCAAGCTGACCCGCGAAGACGGCACCCAGGAGCTGGCCGGCCTGCAGGCGGCTCTGCCCCCGGGCCTGATCGGCAAGCCCGCCGGCATCCCCTACTGCCCCGACGCCGTCCTCGCCGCGATCTCCGGCGAAATCGGCACGGGCGCCGCCCAGGAAACGAGCCCAAGCTGCCCGGCGGCGAGCCAGCTGGGCACGGTGACCGTCGGCGCCGGCGCCGGCCTCGAACCCTTCTACACCTCCTCCGGCCGCGCCTACCTGGCCGGCCCCTACAAGGGCGCGCCGCTCAGCCTGGCCGTGGTCGCCCCGGCGGTCGCCGGCCCCTTCGACCTGGGCAACGTAGTGGTCCGCAACGCCCTCCAGGTCAACCCGGAAACCGCCCAGATCACCGCCGTCAGCGACCCGATCCCGACGATCGTGCACGGCATCCCGCTCGACCTGCGCGACGTCCGCATCGACCTCAACCGCAACGAATTCACCCTCAACCCGACCAGCTGCGAACCACTCTCGATCGACGCCACCCTGACCTCCGCCCAGGGCGCCACCGCCCAGCGCTCCAACCACTTCCAGGCAGCCGCCTGCGAACGACTCGGCTTCAAACCCCAGCTCGCCCTGAAGCTACGGGGCGGGACCAAACGCGGTGAGAACCCGGCGCTTACCGCCGTCTTGCAACCGCGTGGGGGGGACGCGAACATCGCCAGCCTGCAGGCGGCGCTGCCCCATTCGGAGTTCCTCGCCCAAAACCACATCAAGACGGTCTGCACCCGGGTCCAGTTCGCCGCCGATCAGTGCCCAGCGGGCTCGATCTACGGCAAGGTCACCGCGACCACGCCGCTGCTCGACTTCCCCCTGAGCGGCCCGGTCTACCTGCGCTCCTCCTCCCACAAGCTCCCAGACCTGGTCTTGGCCATGCATGGCCCCGCCTCCCAGCCGATCGAGATTGACGCCGTCGGTCGCATCGACAGTGTCAAAGGCGGGATCCGCACCAGCTTCGAAGCGGTACCCGACGCACCGCTGACCAAGGTCGTCTTGCGGATGCAGGGCGCCAAGAAGAGCCTCCTGCAAAACAGCCGCAACCTCTGCCTCTCGACCGCCAGGGCCACGGTCGGCCTCGACGCCCAGAACGCCAGGAGCGCCGAACTGCGCCCACAGCTTGCGGCCAAGTGCGGCGCCAAGGCCAAGAAGCACGCCAAGCGGCGCTAGGGCCTTGGGCGCCGCCCCATGAAGAGATCGCGCTCGGCGGCGGCACTGCTCGCCGCTCTGGCGCTCGCGGGGGTATCGGCGGGCGCCGGTCCTCTCGCCCCGCCTCCCGCGAGCGCCGCCGAATGCGAAGGCGACGACTGCCAGGGCCCACCGCCCGCCCCGGCCGAAATCTCACCGGGCACCGCGAGCGTCGAAGGCCCGCCCAACCCGCCGGTCCACTTCCCGAAGCGCCATCAACCGAAAAAGCACCATCGGCGCCACCAAACCCACAGAGGCGGGCGCTCGTGAGGCTGGGCGCGACGCCGCCAATCACTCTCCAAAGCCCGGTGAGGCCTACTCCGGACTCAGCACTCTGTCGCGGCGTCAAGTGCAGCACAGACTTCGGCCATTCGCTCTGCGCTGAGATCGCAGACCCGTTCGCTCAACTGGCCCAGCGGCATCATCAGCAGGTTGTCGAGGTTGACCACGCAGGCGACCGGCATTCCATCCTTCTCGTCGATTTCGACCTGTGTGGGGATCGACCGGATCGTTCGGGTCACCGCTGCGACCAAGACCTCGTTCAGCTTGCCGATCGCGCTGTTGCGGGTAAGAACGAGGTAAGGGCGCCGATCGCGTTCGGGCTCCTCGCCCCACCACACCTCGCCGCGCTTCGGCCTCCTCGGGGCGGGTTGGGCTACCAGGACTCGTGCCCGGCCGCCCGTTCCTCTGCGTCCAACCGTCCCAGAACGGCACGCCTCGAGACCCTGTTCGCCTGCTCCAGATCTGCCCAGCCGTCAGGCTCGAATCGGGGTGTGCGCTCATACGACTCAACCACCTGCCGATCGATCTCCCGCTCGCGCAGGAGGCGCGCGTACTCAGCCTTCAGCGAGGGCGCCGAGAGTTGGTCCACCAGCCGATCGAATTTCTCACGCGTCGTCACAGCAACCCAAAGCCTAGCGCTCGCTCCCGCCGCCATCGCCACCAAAACCCACCGAGGCGGGCGCTCGTGAAGCTGGGCGGGCGGGACCTGGGAGTGGGCCTCCACAGACGCGCGACGTCGCTTACCGTCGCGATCGTGGCGATCCTCTCGTTGTCGCCCGCCGCAGCCAAGGCGAGCTTTGGCTTCCTGTCGGGCGCGGCCGGCTTCGGCGCCGCCGCCGAAAAATCCGGAGGTGGCGCGGAGACGCGGGCCGGCGCCCACCCCGGGACCTTCAAGGCCCACATCGGCCTCGAAACCGAAGCGGGCGCAAAGCATCTTCGCGACCTCTCCCTCGCCCTGCCCTCGGGCTTTCTGATCAACCCCGGCGCCCTCGACGAATGCACCGCCACCGCATTCGCCACTCCCCGCACCTCACCGTATGAAGCGAGCGCCTCCGGCGAGAGCTGCCCCAACTCGACTCAGGTCGGCGTCCTCACCCTCACCACCGGCTCGGGCACCCGCAGCTTCGGCCTCTTCAACCTCGTGCCGCCCTTCGGCGCAGCCGCCGCGATCGGCGCCTCGCCCTTCGGCACCCCGCTCGTCTTCGAGGTGCACCTGCGCGAGCCCGACAACCTCACCCTCGACCTCACCGACGTCCCCCAGTCGCTCGACCTGCGCAGCCTCGACCTGACGCTCTGGGGCGCCCCCTGGCAGGGCAGCCACAACCCCCCGCGCGGCAACTGCCTGAACGAGCAGACCGGCGGCTCCTGGGGCGAATGCCTCGCTTTCGGTGGCTCGCCCGCCCCCGGAAACCTGATCAAGACCTACCTCACCCTGCCGACCACCCCCTGCGGCACACCCCTCTCCTTCGCTGCGAGCGCCGCCTCCTGGCAGGGAGCGAGCGCCAGCGCCGGCGCCGCAGGCCCCGCCCTCAAAGAATGCAACAAAGCCCTGACCACGCCGAAAGTGCAGCTGATGACCGACGCCGCCGCCGCCCGCACCGGCCTCGCCTTCAACCTCTCGGTCAACGACGGCGGCGGCATTCTCAACCCCGGCGGGATCGCAAGACCGGCGATCAAGACCGCGATCCTCTCCCTGCCGGAGGGCTTGACGCTGAACCCCTCGCTCGGCGCGGGGCTCGGGGTCTGCACAGAAGCCGACTTCGCCCGCGAGAGCGCCGGCTCTGAACCGGGAGCCGGTTGTCCCAACAACTCGAAGATCGGCACCGTCACGCTCGAAGGAGCGCTCGGGCTCTCCGAAGCGATGACGGGCTCGGTCTACCTCGCCAAGCCCTATGAGAACCCCTCGGGCACCCTGCTCGCCGTATACGTCCTCGCCCGCAACCCGCGCCGCGGCCTGATCGTCAAGTCGCAGGGCAAGATCGAACCCGACCCGAGAAGCGGTCGCCTGGTGGCCACCTTCGAGAACCTGCCAAGGCTCCTCTACACCCACTTCGCCCTGACCCTCAGAGAAGGCCAGCGCTCGACCATGCTCTCACCGCCCACCTGCGGCACCTACCTGGCCCAGATGCGGACCGCCTCCTGGGCTGAGCCGACCGTCTTCGCAGAAGCCACAAGCGCTTTCTTGATCACCCACGGCGACGCGGGAGTCCCCTGCCCGCCGGGGGGAGTGCCGCCCTTCACCCCAGGCCTCCTCGCCGGCTCGATCAACCCGAGGCCGGCCACCTACACCCCCTTCTACCTGCGCATGACGAGAACCGATGCCGAGCAAGAGATCACCTCCTACTCGGCCACCTTCCCACCGGGCCTACTGGCAAAGATCGCCGGCATCCCCGATTGCCCCGAGGCATCGATTGCGGCGGCAAAGAGCAGATCGGGAGCCGAGGAGCTGGCGAGCCCCTCCTGTCCGAGCGCAAGCCTGATCGGCCACACCGAAGCGGGCTACGGGGTGGGGGGAGTGCTCGCCTGGGCGCCGGGCAACCTCTACCTCGCCGGACCCTTCCATGGCTCGACCCTCTCGGTGGTGGCGATCGACGCGGCGAAGATCGGGCCCTTCGACCTGGGAGTGGTCGTAGTTCGAACCGCGGTTCGGATCGATCCCAGAAGCGGCCAAGCGTCGATCGACGCGAGCGGATCGGACCCGATCCCCCACATCATCGCCGGCATCCCGATCCACGTGCGAGACATCCGCGTCTACGTTGACCGCCCGGGCTTCACGCTGACCCCGACGAGCTGCGATCCGATGAAGGTCACTTCCAAGCTGACCGGAGCGGCGGCCGATCTCTTCAGCTCAGCCGATGACTCCACCGCGATCTCCATCCAGCGCTACCAGCTGCTCGGCTGCTCGGCGCTCGGCTTCAAGCCGAAGCTGGCACTGGCCCTGACAGGAGGGACGAAGCGAAGCCGCCATCCCGCCTTCAGGGCGACGCTGACCGAGCGAGCGGGCGATGCAAACCCCGCCGCCGTCTCGGTGACCCTGCCACCGTCGGTCTTCCTGGCCCAAGAACACCTGAAGAGCATCTGCACCAAGGCCCAGTTCGCCCACGACGCCTGCCCTCCCGACTCGGTCTACGGCCACGCCAGGGCGATCACCCCGCTGCTCGACCAACCGCTCGAAGGCCCTGTCTTCGTGCGCTCCTCTCAGACCAAGGTCCCCGACCTGGTGATGAGCCTGCGCGGGGACGGCGTCATCGCCGAAGTCGACTGCCGGATCGACTCCTCGCGCGGTGGGCTGCGCGGCAACTGCGAAGGACTCCCAGACGCACCGGTCTCCAAGTTCACGATGACCCTGCCGGGGGGAAAGCAGAGCCTGCTGGTCAACTCCGAAGACCTCTGCGCAAAGCCCCAGCGCGCCAACGCGAGATTCGTCGCCCAGAACAACGAGACCGCGGTCCTCCATCCACGGGTCGCGGTCAGGTGCAAGAAGGCGAAGAAGAGAAAGAAGCGCCGGTGAGGTCCCTCGCCAAGCGCTGTGGACTTTTGGCGTCCCATGGCACGTACAAAGTCGGCAGCGGCGTGCTCGCCGCCGTCCTGCTCACCGCCGGCGCCGCGCACGCGGAGCTCGCCCAGCAGGGCAACCTGCGGGTCGACTTCGAGGCGAAGGTCTCCCCCAAGGCGCTGCCGCGCGAAGGGACGGCGCCGATCTCGGTCAGCCTGGGGGGGACGGTGTCGACCACCGATGGCACCGAGCCCCCGGCGCTTGAGAGCTTTGAGATCGCGATCAACCGCTCGGGGCGCCTCGATGCCAAGGGCCTACCGGTCTGTCGCCTGCAAGACATCCAACCCGCCACCACCGCCAACGCGATGGCCGCCTGCGGGCCGGCGAAGGTCGGCGAAGGCCAGTTCAACGCCAACGTCGCGATCCCCGAACAGTCGCCCTTTCCCTCGCAGGGAAAGCTCGTCGCCTTCAACGGAATACAGGACGGCAAGCCGGTGATCTTCGCCCACGTCTACGGCACCGACCCGATCCCCACCTCCTTCACCCTGGCGCTCTCGATCACCAACGCCAAGGGGCGCTTTGGCACCGTGCTCGGCGCCACCCTGCCGAAGGTCACCTCAGACGTCGCCTTCGTCACCGGCATCTCCCTGACCCTGGGGCGGAGCTTCTCTTACGGCGGTCGGCATCGCAGCTACCTCTCGGCAGGCTGCCCGGCCCCCAAGGGCTTCCCCGGCGCGCTCTACCCGCTCGCCCGCACCAGCTTCTCCTTTGCCGACGGGCGGGTGCTCGGGGCGAAGCTGGTACGCGATTGCCGGGTGCGCTGAGGCCCAGGGCGGCGTCGGTGCCCTGAAGCTGGTGGCAGCGCGTCAGGCCGGCGTTGGCCGGACTCTCCGCGGCCCGGGGTCCGCTTCGCTCCGCGCCACCGCGCAGGCCCGCTCGCGCCCGATGAAGGGGGCCAGCGCCACGTAGGTGGCCAGCGGTACGCTCTCCATCAGCCTCTGCGGCCCCTCGCTCCGGATCCGGTCATAGAGGATGCCGCCGATCGCGCCGACCGTCGCTTCTTCGGCCAGCGAGGACGGCCGGCGCCGTTTGTCGAGCACCAGCCCCAGCGTCACCTCGACCACCTCCACTACCGTCCGGTTGCGCAGCTCCACCGCCTCGGGTCCCGCCGCGTACACCTCGACCGCCTGCAGTCGCGCGAACTCCGGCTCGGCGGCCAAGAAGCCGAAGATGGCCGACAGCGCGATGCGCACCCCTTCCGGCGCGTTCTTGGCCCTTCGCGCCCCGGGCACGGTGGCCGCCACCATCTGCCGGGCGCTCAGTTCGATCGCCGCGGCCATCGCGTCGTCCCTGTCGGCGAAGTGCGCGTAGAAGGTGGCCTGCGAGATCCGCGCCCCGGCGGCGATGTCGGCGATCGTGGTCTGGGCAAACCCCTTTTCCGTCACTGTGGCCGCGAAGCCGCGCAGGATGCGCTCGCCGGGGATCCGCGCCGCGGTCGGCGCCCCCCCGTCCGGGCTCGCGGGCTCCTCGCCCCGCCGTTCGCGCGAGCGCAGCGGCCGCGGCGGCGGTTGGTAGCTGCTCGCCCACCGCCACAGCTCCTCGCAGCAGCCGGCCAGCTCGGCCTCCCGCCCCTCGTTGAGGTGCGCATACAGGACCCGGTGGATCCCTCCCAGCACGGCTCGGGTGACCTCCCGGGCGGCTTTGAGGCGCTTCGGGTCCTTCGCCGAGGCCGCCGTCGCCTGCGCCTCGATCGCGTCCACCGCCCGCTCCAGCGGGGCCAGCGCCCTCGGTCCCGCGGCGTAGGCCTCGACCACGCACAGCCGCGCCGCCGCCGGTTGCTCCGCCATGCCCTCGAGCAGGCCCTGCAGCAGTCGCTTGGCCCGCGACTCCCAGTCACCCTCGCTGCCGTAGATTTTCGCGGCCCTGGCCACGGTCGCCTCCAGCAGCGCCTCCACGGTCGCTACCAGGCACGCCTCCTTGTCGGCGAAGTGCTCGTAGAAGGTGCTCCGCGAGACCCCCGACAGCTCGACCAGGTCGCCAACCGACATCGCTTCGTACCCCTTGGTCGCGACAGCCGCGACCATCGCCCCGTAGAGCCGCTCGCGCTGGCTGCGCTCGACCTCCTCGCGCGGCGTTCCGAGCCCCGGATTGAGCTTCCGTTCTCGCAGCTCGTCCGCGTTTCCCCACGGTGTCCGCACCATTGCTGGGGGACCATATTTCGCCATCGCCGCCCCTCGACCGCACGTTGTAGTAGACCCGGATTTACGTCCTGAAGCGTTTGTGCGCGGCCCCTTTCATCAGCCTTCGGGTGGTCCGAAAACGCTGTTCTGAAGCCAAATCCTCCTCCTTTCAACCGACGGGAAAGAACATAAACAAACTCGTACTTGACATTTGGGTCCTCTCGTGTTCATACTACTCCAGTACCCAAGACAAACAAACGCGTTCGTAAATACGAACGAGCAGCGCGGCAGGACCGCCACGGGTGGCGGCAAGGGACCAGAGAAACAGCGGCCGGCACCTCGGCCAGGGGCTCACCGACAGGGGAGTCTTGAGAGGGCGCGGGCGGCACGGGACAAGGAGAGCAATACGTGAATCGCCACGCGAAGGCACCGTCTTTCGGAACCGCCATGCGCCAGGGCAGCCGCCTGGGCCGCATAGTCCGTCGTGCCGCCGCCACGCCCTGGTCCTCCCGCCGCGCCGAAGGGAGTGGTGCGCCCGCGACCGCCCGCTCGGCCAAGCCCCTCTTCGCCCTGGCCTGCCTCTGCGTCCTCGGCCTCACCGCCTTCCTCGGCAGCGGCGCCACCTCCGCCGGCGCCGTCGAAGCCTGCCCCAACGAAGCGATCCGCGCCACCCAGCACGCCACCCAGCTCGCCGACTGTCGCGCCTGGGAGCGCGTCTCGCCCGCCGACAAGAACAACGGCGACATCATCGGGGAGGGGCTCTCGACGATGGCCTCCGACACCGGCGACGCGGCAGCCTTCGAGTCGCGGCTCAACTTCGCGGACGCGATCGGCTCGGGAACCGTCGGTCGCACGACCTACGTCGCCAGGCGCGGCGCCGGCGGCTGGTCAACGCATTCGGTGACGCCCATGGGCAATCCCGAAGCGGTCCAGACCCTTTTCGCGTCCGACCGGGTCGAGGTCTTCGCAGACGATCTGAGCAATGCACTTGTCTGGGCCTATGACCTGCCGGCCGTCACCGACGACACGCCGAAGCGCGAGAACCTCTACTCCGAGGACACGACGACCGGCACCCTGCGCACCGTCAGCAAGTCCCAGCAGGACCCGCCCGCCATTTTCGACTTCCTCAACACCAGGTTCGACGGCTACTCCGCCGACGCCAAGCACGTCGCCTTCCACACCGCCACCCAGATGCTCCCCACCGCTACGGCGCCCGGCTACCCGCAGCTAGAACCGTCCCCCAACGTCTACAAGTGGGACGACGGCGTCCTCAGCCTCGCCGACACCCTGCCGAACGGCTCGGTGCCCCCAGCGGGCGCGACGGTGTTCCCGGAAAAGATCAAAGGCACGATGTCCGCCGATGGCAGCCGGCTCATCTTCAACGCCTCGCCCGACGGCAGCGCCCCCCCGCAGCTCTACCTGCACGTCGACGGCGCGCCCAGCGCCTGGGTCTCAGAACCGGAACTGAGCAGCCACGACCTCACGCCCCCCAACGGGATCTTCTTCGAGGGCATGACGCCCGACGGCAAGAACGTCTTCTTCGCCTCCGACGATCCGCTGCTGGACGCAGACACCGCTCCCGGCCCCGACATCTACCGCTTCACCTACAGCGCCGATCCCGCCGGCGAAGCCGGCAACCTCACATTGATCACCAACAACGGTGAGGCGCTGAACAGCGGCGAAGTCGGCGGTTTTGGTGGCACGCTCGTCGGGATGAGCGAAGACGCCAGACGGGTCTACCTCCATGAGGGCGGTGGGACGCTGCAGCTCTGGCAAGAGGGCGCCCCCGGGCTCACGACCGTCGACCCTTCGGTTCCTCGGCCCATCACGGGTATTGAGTGGCTGACGCTGGTGGCGGTGGAGCCGGGCAACGGGCGAGTCTCGCCTGACGGCAACTGGTTCGCCTACATCAAGAACGGACAGATGTACCTCTACGACCGCAGCGCTCAGTCGGACACCTGCGTGTCTTGCCCGTCGGACGCTTCGATCGTGCCCACCGTCACCCGTGCCGGGAGCCGCGATTTCGTCGGCTTCCGCCCGCGCTTCCTCAGCGACAACGGAAAAGTGTTCTTCACCAGCACCGGATCGTTGGTGCCCGAGGACACGAACGGCGTTGCCGACGTCTACGAGTACGACGGCCCGACCGGCAAGCTCAGCTTGGTGACCTCAGGCAAGGGCAGCGAACCGATGGAGTTCGCCGACGCCGGCGCCGACGGCAAGAATGTCTTCTTCCTCACGCGCGCCCAGCTCGTGCCTTCCGACACCGACGAAAACGTCGACGTCTACGACGCCCGCGCCGGCGGCGGCTTCGAGGAACTCGAAGCGGCCCTCGGGCCGTGCTCGGGCGAAGCCTGCCAGCCTTCCGGCGCCTCGCCGTCGAGCCCCGCGGTCGCCTCCGGCGCCGCTACCCGCGGCAACCTCAAACAGCGCCGCCACCACAAGGCCAACAAGCACCACAAACACCACAAACACCAAAAGCGCCGGCACCGAACCGCCGGCATGAACCGGAGGGCGTCCAAGTGATCCGCCACATGAACCGTTCGACCCGCCGCAACCGTCTCCCGCGCGGCCTGGCGCCGATCGGGTTGGCCGCGATCGCCTGCCTGTCCCTCCTCGGCGCGAGCGCCGCCTCTGCGGCCACCGGCCCGGCGATCCGCGTCAGCATGTTGAAGCCGGACGTCGTCACGCCCGGCAAGCCGATGGTCATGTGGGTCAACGTCCTCGACGTCGGCGACGAAGCGCTGAGTGGCAACCTGACGATCCGATACACGTTCCCGGCGGGAGTGGCGCCGGAAGATCCGGTTTCCGACGAGAACCCCTTTTCCGGGTCGGTATGCACGCCGCCCGAACAGATCTCCGGGCAGGTCGACGAATGCGTGATCGACATCACCGGGGTCCCCCTCGGCCACACGTTGAGCTACAAAACCAATACCTCCGTCGATCCCGGCGCCACGGGGACGCTGACCGGCCAGGTCGAAGTCTGGGGGGGTGGGGCGAGCAACGCCCCCGACGAAAACTCCCCCGTAGCCGTCCCGCTTGCGTTCGAAACCGATCCGGTCGGGCCGTTCGACATCGACAGCTTCGACGTCGGGTTCACCGACAATCCGGCCCAACAGTCGGCGCAGGCCGGCAGCGTTCCCACCCAGATCGCGACCGCCGCCCAGCTGCGCTCGCAGGCGGTCGCGAACTTCGGCTTCCCGTCCCAAGGGGCTGTGGCGCCGCCGGAGAACATGCGCGACGTCATCGTCCACGTCCCACCCGGCCTCGTCGGCTACCCGACCGCGACGCCGGCGAAATGCACCGCCGGGCAGCTGGACGAACAGTCGACGACGGCGCAGGTGCCGACCTGCCCTCGCGACAGCCAGATCGGCCTTGCCCTCGTCAACGGCAAGGACACCGTCCCGCTCTACAACCTCGTGCCGCCGCGTGGCGCGCCGGCTGAGTTCGGGTTTTATTACCAGGGCCTCATCGTCTACCTGCGCGCGAAGGTGCGCCCCTCAGACAACGGGATCGACATCGTCACCAGCATGGCTCCGAGCGCCGTGCCGATCCCGAAGTTCGAGGTGCAGCTCTGGGGTGTCCCCAGCGACAGCAGATATGACCCCGTGCGGGCGGACTGCACCGAAGTTGTGTACGGCGCGAGCGGATCGCTCTGCCCGTCCTCCGCGGTGCGAACCTCGTTCCTGCGCCGGCCCACCTCCTGCACCGGGCCGCTGCCGTGGAGCATCGAAGTGGACACCTACCAGCATCCGGGGGTCTTCCACAGCAAATCGACCACGACCCCGGCCCTCACAGGCTGCGACAAAGTGCTCTTCGAACCGAAGGTTTCCCTCGCGCCCACCACCGACAGCGCCCACACCACCAGCGGGCTCGAAGTCGATCTGACCGTGCCCAAGGGCAGCGGACCCGGCGGCGTCTTCCAGCCCGACGGGATCTCCCAGGCCGACGTGCGTTCGGCCACCGTCGCCCTGCCCCAGGGAGTCGGCCTCAACCCGGCCGCGGCCGAAGGGCTGACGGCCTGCACCGACGCCCAGCTGCGCCTCGGCCTCGAAGGACCCGCCGAATGCCCGGAATCCTCGAAGCTCGGCACGGTCGAGATCAAGACGCCGCTGCTGGACGAAACCCTCGACGGCTCGGTCTACCTGCGCACGCAGAACTCGCAGGACCCCGAATCGGGTGAGATGTATCGCCTCGCGATCGTCCTGCACTCGGCCGAGCGCGGGGTGGATGTGAAACTCCCCGGCTCCCTGGTCGTCAACAAGGAAACCGGCCAGCTCACGACCAGCTTCGACGAACTGCCGCAGCTGCCGTTCGAATCGATGCACCTGAGCCTCAAGGCGGGCCCGCGGGCGCCGCTGACGACGCCGCAGACCTGCGGCAGCTACAGCTCCCAGGCGACCCTGACCGGCTGGAACGCAAAGACGGTCAGCCTCGCGCCGAGCTTCTCGGTCAACCGGGACTGCACGGCGCCGGGCTTCGCACCGGGCTTCGAAGCCGGAGTCAGCAACCCGACGGCGGGCGCCTTCTCGCCCTTCACCCTGCGCGTGACCCGCGACCCCGGCCAGCCCAACGTCAGCCGCATCGAGACCACCCTGCCCGAGGGCGAGCTGGCCAAGCTCGCCGGCGTGCCGGTCTGCGGCGGCGCCGCGGCGAGCGCCGGCATCTGTCCGGCCGGCGCGAAGATCGGCTCGGCGATCGCCGGGGTGGGCGAAGGCTCTGACCCCCTCTATATCCCTCAGCCCGGCAAGGCGCCGACCGCGGTCTACCTGGCGGGCCCATACAAGGGGGCGCCCTACAGCGTCGTCACCGAGGTCCCCGCCCAGTCCGGGCCCTTCGACCTCGGCACGGTGACCGTGCGCTCGGCCCTGCGGGTCGACCCGGTCACCACCCGCGCCACCGTCGCCTCCGACCCGCTGCCGCAGATCTTCGGCGGCATCCCGGTCTCCTACCGCGACGTGGGGGTGCAGGTCGACCGACCCGAATTCACCGTCAACCCGACCTCGTGCGCACCGAAGTCAGTCACCGGCACTATCGCCGCGGCGACCGGCCAGAGCGCCAACGTCTCCGACCGCTTCCAGGCGAGCGACTGCGCGGCGCTGGGCTTCAAGCCCAAGCTCGCCCTGGCGCTGAAGGGCGCCACCCGGCGCGGCGCGAACCCCGCTCTCACGGCGACGCTGCGCATGCCGAAGGGCGCCAACGTCGCCGCGGCCTCGGTCGCACTGCCCCACAGTGCCTTCCTCGACCAGTCCCACATCAAGACGATCTGCACGCGGGTGCAGTTCGCGGCGGACGGGGGAGGGGGAGCGGGCTGCCCCGCGGCTTCGGTCTACGGGCGCGCCAGGGCCTTCACCCCGCTGCTCGACAAACCGCTCGAAGGGCCGGTCTACCTGCGCTCCTCCAACCACAACCTGCCCGACCTCGTGGCGAGCCTGGGCGGCGCGATCCACGTCGACCTGGCGGGCCGGATCGACTCCTTCCACGGCGGCATCCGCACCAGCTTCGAAGCGGTGCCCGACGCCCCGGTCTTGAAGTTCGTCCTCGCCATGCAGGGCGGCAAGAAGGGCCTGATCCAAAACAGCCGCGACCTCTGCCTCGGCGCCAACCGGGCCACCGCCCGCTTCGACGGCCAGAACGGACGCGCCAGCGACTTCAGGCCGCTGGTGAAGCCGACCAGTTGCGCCGGCAACGCCCGCAAGAAGCACAGACAGGGCTGAGCCGGCCCCAAAGCGGCCAACGGCCGACACCCGATCGCCCCGCCTCCCCTGTCGGCGCGATCGGCAGCACCCGCAAACGCAAGGCCCGGGGGAGCTTCCCACTCCCTCGGGTCGTTTGCCCTCCGCCGCCGAGGGTTTGGCCATACCACTGAAGTTCCCTTAGAGTTACAAACTCGTTTGTTTATCTTGCTGACAGTCGGGGCGCGAGGCGCAGACGAGCCGCCGAGTTCGCGCAAACGCCTCCGCGGCCTCTCGCCGGCGGAGGTCGCCGCAGACCAGCGCCGTCGCCTCCTCGCCGCCCTGCCCGCCGCCTTCGCCGAGCACGGCTACGACGGCCCCGCGGTCGAGGAGCTGGTCCGCCGCTCCCACGTCTCCCGTCGCACCTTCTACGACCTCTTCGAGGGCAAGGAGGAGGCACTCTTCGCCTGCCACCGTGAGGCGCTCGCCGCCTTCGACGCGACGGTCCGCGAGGCGTGCGTGGGGGAGTGGCCCCAGCGCGTCCGCTCGGCGCTCGTCGCGACCCTCGCCATGGCCGCCGCCGATCCCTTTCGGGCGCGCTTGCTCGCCGCCGAGCCTTGCATCGCCGGCCCGCACGCGGCTTCCTTCCGCGCCGCGCTCCTCAGGCGCCTCGCGCCGCGCCTGCGCCGCGGTCGCCGCTGCGCCCCGATCCAGCTCTCGCCCAGCCTCGAGGAGTGCCTGATCGGCGGCGTCGCCTCTGTCGTCCTGTTTCGCATCCACGCCGGTCGCGCCCCCGAGCTTCCGGCTCTCGCGCCGGACCTCACCGAGTTCGTCCTCACCCCCTACCTCGGCCGCGACCTCGCCCGCGAGGCGGCGGCCGGGTAAGGCGAGCTTCCCGCCTCCCCTCTCTCGGACATGAGCGGCGACATCCCTTCCTCGCTCGACTTCGCCAATCGCTACGAGGACGCCGCCGCGCGCCTGCTCGCCCTGCTCGAAGCCGCCTGCGCCACTCGGCGCGAGTGGCCATACGGCGTCCGCCTCGCGGTCCGCGCGGCCCTCTCCTTCCTCGCCTCCGAGCCCGCCCTGGCCCGCCTGCTGCTCTTCGAGCCCTACGACGCCGGCCCTGTCTCCCGGCGCCACCACGAAGCCACCCTGGCCCGTATCGCCGGCATGCTCCGCAGGGGCCGGGAGTGGGCCGATGGGGGCGACGCGATTCCCGATCTGGTCGAGGAGGGTCTGCTCGGCGGCCTCATCTTCATCGTCGGCCGCTCGCTGCGCCGCGGCACGCCCGAGGATCTGCCCGGCCTGGCGCCCGAGCTCACGGTGCTCCTGCTCACCCCCTACCTCGGCCGCGAGGAGGCGGAGCGCGTGGCCCGCGAGCGAGGCGGGTCTGCCCCGGGCTCCTTGCCGCCCTTGCCACACTGACCGCATGGGCCGTCGTCCCGACCTGCTGCCGCGTGGCCGCCACGGTATGGACCCGGCCTACGTCGCCCGCCACCAGCGCGAGCGGATGCTCGTAGCGGTCGCCGAGGTTGTGGAGGAGCAGGGCTATCCCGAGGCCTCCGTGGTCGCGATCTGCAAGCGCGCCGCCGTTTCCAAGGGCGCCTTCTACGAGCAGTTCGCCAACCGGGAGGACTGCTTCCTCGCCGCCTTCGACGCGAGCCTCGCGGCGCTGCGCGAGGCGACCGTGGCGGCATGTGCGCGGGACGCGGAGTGGGGGGCCGGGGTCCACGCTGCTCTGGGCACGCTCGCCGGCTGGCTGAGCGAGCACCCGCCCCAGGCGCGGCTGCTCCTGGTCGAGAGCCTGCGCGCGGGCCCGACCGCGCTCCTCCGCTACCAGGACGGGGTGGACGGCTTCGCCCCGCTGCTGGCGCGCCGCGCGCCGCGCTCCGCCGCACCGGCCTCGCAGCGGCTGCTCGACCGGGCGGTGGCCGGCGGCGTCGCCCACCTGCTCGCCCGCCCCGTCCTCGCCGGCGAGCAGGACCTACGTCCCCTGCTGCCGCCGATGACCGAGTTCGCGCTGACTCCGTACGTGGGTGAGGCCGAGGCGCGGCGTGTGGCGGGCGGCGGCGAGGAGCATCGGTAGCCGGGTTCTGCTTCGTGCCTGGCGAATGCCGTCGGCCGGCAAGGTCACTGCTCCACTCCGCACAAGATCGACTCACCGCTCGCGCCAGTCCGGCTTTTGAGCCCCAGGGCAGCTTCTCGGCAGGTACCCTTACTTGTCCTGCCGCTCCAGGTCCGGGGGGCATCGCGGAGGGCGATGCAGACCATGTCCCCCCGCCCCCTGATTCCCCGAGAGCTCGTCACGGCCCCCCGGCGACGGCGCATCATCGACGCCGTCGCCGAGCTGAGCGCCGCGCGCGGCTACGAGCGGATGACGATCGACGCCGTCGTCAGGCGCGCCGACGTCGCCCGCAAGACCCTCTACGACGACTTCGGTGGCAAGGAAGAGGTCTTCCTCGCCGCGCTCGAGGAGGCGCTGCGCGAAGCGGGTGAGCGAGTCGAGCGGGCCTTCGCCGCCGCTGGCGAGGACTGGCGCGAGAGGGTGCGGGCGGCCCTCGCCGCGCTCCTCGCCTTCCTCGCCGAGCGTCCCGCCCAGGCCGGCGTCGCGCTTATCGCGGCCCCCGCGGCGACGAGCGCCTCTGCCGCCCGCTACGAGCAGGCGATCGCCGCGGCCGCCGAGGCGCTGCGCCGCGTCACGCCTGAGGGCGAGAACCTGCCCGAGACGATCGAGGAGAGCGTGGTCGGCGGCGTCGCCTGGACGCTCACCCGTCAAGTCCGCCGCGACGAAACCGAGCGGGCGAGCGAGCTGCTTCCCGAGCTGGCCGCGTTCGTCCTCGCGCCGTGGCGCTGAGTGGTGGCATTTCGATACGGCTGTGTTTGTCTTAGCTACACTAGGTTCTCCTGGGGTCGAGCGTGGAGAGGATTGAAGCGGTGCGCGAGCTGGAAGCCGACCCGGCGGTGGTCCTCGCCGAACGCGACGGCTACTACCGTGAGACCTCGCTCCCCGACGACCCCCTCTTCAGCCGGCAATGGGGGCTCCAGAACACCGGGCTGGGCATCGAAGGCTTCAGCGGTGCCGTCGCGGGTGACGACATCAACGTCATCAGCGCGTGGAGTCGAACGGTCGGTACGCCGAGCACGGTCGTCGCCGACATTGACGGCGGCTACCGCTTCGAACACCCCGACTTGGCCGGCGTGGCCTGGACGAACCCCGGCGAGATCCCCGAAAACGGCCTCGACGACGATGGCGACGGGATAGTCGACGACGTCCACGGAGCTGATTTCGTCGGCGTCAATGCACAGGCGCCCGTCACCGACGGTGATCCGACCGAAGACAACCCGTTCACGAGGGGCCACGGAGTCCACACCGCGGGGATCATCGGCGCCAAGGGGAACAACGGCATCGGAGTCAGCGGGGTGGCCCAGAACGTCAGCCTTATGCCCCTGCGGGTCTGCTCTCGTATCGGGTCGAGCGGAGAAGAGGCTTGCCCCTTTTCAGCCATGATCGGCGCGATCAACTACGCCGGCGCCCACGGGGCACGGGTGGCGAACATCTCGATCGGGGGCGGCGTACGCCACGAAACGCTCGCCGACGCCATCGCCGCCAATCCACAGACCCTCTTCTCGATCGCCGCCGGCAACGAAGGTGTGAGCAATGAAGTCCAGCCCGAATACCCCTGCGTCTACGATCCCCTGGGCGAAGGCAAGGGTCCGGTCGACAACGTGATTTGCGTTGCCGCCACCGACCAGGCCGACCACTTGGCCGACTTCTCGAACTGGGGCGCGAACACCGTCGACCTCGGCGCGCCGGGCACCCAGATCCTCAGCACCGCTCCCTACCGGTATGTGGTCAAGGACGACTTCGAGGTCGACGACTTCGCCTCGAAATGGGTCGCCAGCGGGGCAGACGGCGGTTTCGAACGCACCAACGAGGCGCCGCTCACCTCCTACGGAATCAGCGATTCGCCCGGCGCCACACCGGTCGCCGGCTCGGAACGGGCCTCGACGTCGGTCCCCGTCACGCTCGCGCCGGGGTACCGGAGCTGCACGATCGAAGTGGTTAGCTCGCCCCTCGGGGGCGGCTCCGCACTGGAAATCGTGATCGACGGCGAAGGCGAAGGCATCGGCAACGCCAATCCCGGGCGCACGACTCACAAGCTTCTCGAAGATCTGAGCGGAGGCGGAGAAGTGGCGGTGCACGTCTCCTACACAGCCGGCGCAAACCCTGGCCCCAATAGTGGTGCCTGGATCGAAGAAGTCGACCTGCACTGCATCGCCAAGCCGGGCGAGGCGGACGGGTACCGCTTCGCGGAAGGGACCTCGATGGCGGCTCCGCAGGTGACCGGCGCCGCCGCCCTCTTGTTCTCCCTCAAACCGAGTGCCAGCGTGACCGAAGTGCGGCAGGGACTGCTCGCGAGTGTCGACCCCGTCTCCTCGCTGGCCGGGAAAACGACCTCCGGCGGCCGCCTCGACGTCGCCGCGGCGACCGATCTCTTCGACCCGGTCCCACCGCCGGTTCCCGTCCTGAGCGCCACCAACCCGCACTCGCCGTCGAAAAACAACCAGCCGCGGCTGATCGGCTCGGCCCAGCGGGGGACCAGCGTCGCTGTGTATGCCAATGCGGACTGCTCCGGCTCTCCGGTCGCCAGCGGCAACGCGGCCAAACTGGCGGCGCCGGGAATCGCCGTCACGGTCGGTGACGCCACCACCACCGAATTCTCCGTGAGCGCCACCGACCTTGCGCCACACACCTCCGCCTGCTCGGCCCCGATCTCCTACACGGAGAACACCGATCTCGTGCCGCCGGCGGCGCCCCAGCTCACCGGCACCGACCCGGCCTCGCCGGGCCTGAGCGGCGCCCCGCGGATCTTCGGCGCCGCCGAGGCAGGCTCGACGGTGAAGGTCTATGCGGGCCCGGCCTGCGCGGGTTCCCCGGTCGCTACTGGGAGCGCCGCCGAGCTCGGCGCTCCTGGCATCTCGGTCCAAGTCTCCGAAGGCGCCACCGCCGTCTTCTCGGCGACCGCCACCGACGCGAGCGACAACACCTCGGCCTGCTCGGCACCGGTCTCGTACACGCGCCTGAAAGCGCCGACGGGTCAGAGCGGAGGAGACACGGGGCAGGGCGGAGGGAATGGCGGCCCGCCTGCCGCTCCCTCCTGCATCGTCCCGAAGCTGGCCGGCAAGACGCTGGCGCGGGCGAAGACGGCGCTGTCGGCGGCCTCCTGCAAGCTCGGCAAGGTGCGCAGGCCACGTCCCCGCAAAGGCAGGCGACAGCAGTCCCTCGTAGTCAAGTCCTCGAGCCCCGCGGCGGGCGCGAGAGCCGCCGATGGCAAGGTAAACCTCACGCTCGGGCCGAAGCCGAGGAAAAGCGGGCGAACGTAATTCCGCTGTCAGCCCTTGCGACCGCTGAAAGTGGCGAAGCCGGGTTGCGGGCCGATCGCCGGTTCCTCGAGGCCGGCTGAGGAGAGCCAGCGGAGGAGGTCCTCGCGACTGGGGGGAACCGGGTGCCCGCTGTAGCTGCCGAGCTTGAATGCCGTCCGCGCCCGCCTGCTGCCGTCGTCGAAGAAGGTCGTGCCGATTAACCGCCCGCCGGGCTTGAGGCAGCGTGCGATTTCCCGCACGGCCTTCTCGGGGTCGTCGATCATGTGCAGGCCGCTGTAGGAGAGGAAGAGGTCGGCTTCGTCGTCGGCGAAGGGGAGTTCGGTCAGGTCGGCGGGGACGATCTCGATCTGATTCAACGACCGTGCGCGGGCGCGGCGCTCGGCCCGTTTCAGCATCTTCGGGCTGAGGTCCGCCGCTATGTACCGCACGTCTTGGTCCGGGGTCAGGGCGCGGAAGGCGACCCCGCCTCCACAGGGCACGTCGACGATCGTCGCGCCCGCGGCGGCCCGGCCGATCGGCTCCATGCTCGCGTAGAGAACGGAGGCGTCGATTCCCCAGATCGCGCGGCCGACCCAGCGCATCAGCCGCGGCCGCTCGATGTAGTAGTCATAGAAGGACCCGAACGGTCCCGCGCAGACATTCGGGATCTGCTCGCCCATGCCGATGGGAATTATGAGGCGTTTGCGCCGCGTCTGTTCACTCGGCTGACGTAGCGCATAGCGCGCTGCAATCGCCCGGCCGCAGTGACGCGGGGCGACGTGCACCGGGTGCGGCTCCCCAAGCGGGGTGGTCGAGAGCAGCACGGCTCCCGCTACGCGGTGCTGCTCCAGGTGCGCAACGTGGACGAGGTGCTCTCGCTGGGGTTGGCGCTTCGCTGATCGCGGCCCTTTCCTAGGCCGAAAGATTTGCCTCGCCGGCGAGCTCGCAATAGCTCGCCACGACGAGATCGGCGTCGTGGATGTCAAGCGCTTTGCGCAGCTCTCTCACCTGTTCGTGCGCGTGCGCGGTACCTGACGACGATCGCACCGGAGCCTCGATCTCGACGAACTCGCCGAGTCCCTCGACCGTATCGAGGTGGATTCGCACGCCGTGCCACATATAGAGGGTCCGCTGTTTCTCGACTCGCCCCCGCAATCCAAGTGCCTCATCCAACACTGTCAGCATCGCGCTCGCGTCGCCGACCTCGACGATCGTGAAGCGGCTCTCGCGGGCGTCGGCTGTGTCGGCCCGCAAGTAGAAGATCAGCTGAGCGGCCTCGCTTTTTTGCTCGCGGAGCTTCAAGCGCCCATGAGCAACCTTGAAATAGGTGTCGCGCTGCACGAGCACGCCGTGGCGTTCGGCTCCGAGCGCGATGCAGCGGGTCTCCATATCGGCCAGATCTGCGACCTTCGCCTTCAGCTCGATGTTGCTCCGCTGCGCCAAGGCCGAGTCACAGACTAGAGGCCAAGGCCCGGCCGTTCGTCATCGTCTCCGTCGATCAGCTGAACCAGGCCGGGCTCGGCCTCTCGCTCGCGGCGCCGCTCACCCGCATCGATTTCGGCAGCGCCCTGCACCTCTCGGTCCCCTCTTCGTCGCCTCCGCCCATGACTGGCCCACCCAAGCTCATCGTTCGGGATGACGGTTTGTCCCTGAGATCACTGTGATCGGGCCAAACATGGCCCGGTTCGGGCCGCTTTCTCCTGTCAAGGTGAGGGCATGAGACCGCGTTGCCCGCACAAGCCCCGAGCGCTGGCCCTCGCGCTGACCGCGCTCCTTGCCTCGGCGCTTCTCCCAGCTGCGGCGCAGGCCGAAACGCGCTGGCTCGGCTGCGAATACGTCGACAGTGGGCCGGCGGGGGCTGTCGGCAACCAGTTGGTGATCACCGGCAATGACAATGCCGAGGTCCGCCGCGAGGCGGATCTGGTTCTCGTCGGGACCAGCGCCGGCAACGGCCTGCGTGACTTCGAGCCGATTCCCTGCGGAGAACAGGCGACGGTCACGAACATCGATCGAATCGTGTACCGCGGGACGCCAGTGCCGCCGCGCCGGGAACACCAATTCCTCCTCGACGAGCGCGAGGGCTCGCTCGGGCCGGGGGCGAGCCCCGAGGCCGTCGACCCCGAGATCGAGGTCGAAGTGGCGCTGCCCGACCAGCGGCAAGCCCGGCCCCGCGTCCAGATCCTCTCCGGCGCACGGCGCGACGAATTCCTGGTCGACGGTGGCGCGGGACGGCTCGCGGTCAGCCTCGAGCAGCTCCCGGACGAGGCTCCCCTCCCCGACTCGGGCCTCTCCGTCGACGCGGACCTGGTCGTCGCCGCACCGCCCCACACGGTTGAACTGAAGCTCCACGGCGGAGGCGGAGCGACGTGCTCGATGCCCGGCCGCTCGATCGCCACCGCGGCCTGGTTCGCTCCCTGCTCCTGATAGCAGTCGAACAACCGGCCTGAGATGAGGCCCTCTCCGCGGTCGGGGAGGGTCTTTCTCTTTCTCTATAGAGGGAGGTTGTTCGATGG
>JAPVSJ010000079.1:0-13375 GCA_047519745.1 Actinomycetota bacterium
GCCGTTGGACTCCATCGTCAGCTGCTGCAGGTAGGCGGGGAAGCGGTGCAGGTACTGGTCGTAGGGGAAGACGCCGCAGGTCTGGGCGCCGAAGAAGCCGCCGTACCAGACCGAGAGCAGGCCCATCAGCATCGGCAGGTTGCCGGCCGGCGGGGTCTCGCGGAAGTGCTCGTCCATCGCGTGGAAGCCGGAGAGCATCTCGGCGAACTGGGCGGGCCCGATCGCCAACATGGTCGAGAGGCCGATCGCCGAGTCCATCGAGTAGCGGCCGCCGACCCAGTCCCAGAAGCCGAACATGTTCTCGGTGTCGATGCCGAACTTCGCGACCTCCTCGGCGTTGGTCGAGACGGCGACGAAGTGCCTGGCGATCGCCTCCTCCTCGCCGCGCAGCCCGGCCAGCAGCCACTCGCGGGCGGTGCGGGCGTTGGTCATCGTCTCCAGGGTGGTGAAGGTCTTCGAGGAGATCACGAAGAGCGTCTCGGCCGGGTCGAGGTCGCGGGTTGACTCGGCGAAGTCGGTGCCGTCGACGTTGGAGACGAAGCGGAAGGTCAGGTCGCGGTGGCTGAAGTGGCGCAGCGCCTCGTAAGCCATCACCGGGCCGAGGTCGGAGCCGCCGATGCCGACGTTGACGACGTTGCGGATGATCTTGCCGGTGTGGCCGGTCCACTCGCCGGAGCGGACCCGCTCGGCGAAGTCGCCCATCCGGTCGAGGGTCTCGTGCACCTCCTTGACCACGTCGACCCCGTCGACGATCAGCGAGCGCTCACGCGGCATCCGTAGCGCCACGTGCAGCACCGCGCGGTCCTCGGAGACGTTGATGTGCTCGCCGGCGAACATCGCTTCGCGGCGCGCCTCGACGCCGCGCTCGCGGGCGAGCTGACCGAGCATGATCAGCGCCTCGTCGGTGACGAGGTTCTTGGAGAAGTCGAGGTGGAGGCCGGCACCGTCGGCGACGAGGCGCTCGCCGCGCTCGGGGTCGGCGGCGAAGAGCTCGCGCAGGTTGGTCGCGGCGACCTGCGCGTGGAGGCGCTCCAGCGCCGGCCAGGCCTCCCCCCTGCGCAGGGTCGGCGCCGGGTCGCCGACGGCCGCGCCTTCGCTCACGCCGGCGCTCCCTGCTGCGCGGAGATCGTCTTCAGCATCTCGTCCCACGACTTGGCGAACGCCGCCTTGCCCTCCTCCTGCAGGCGCGCGGCCAGTGCATCGATGCCGATCCCGGCGCTCTCGAACCGGGCCAGCACCTCCTCCGCGTCGCCGCCGTCGGCGGGGACCGGATCGCCGACCTGGCCGTGGTCGGCGAAGGCGTGCAGCGTCGGCTCCGGCATCGTGTTGACGGTGAAGGGCGAAGCGAAGCCCTCGATGTAGAGGACGTCGGAGGCTTCCGGGTCCTTGGTGCCGGTGCTCGCCCAGAGCAGCCGCTGCGGCCGCGCTCCCTCGTTCATCAGCCGTTGCATGCGCTGCGATTCGAGCAGCTCGCGGTAGGCGCTGTAGGCGCGGAAGCCGACCGCCAGGCCGAGTCGGTTGTGCAGCTCATCCGGCGCCTCGCCGGTTACGGCGACGTCCCAGCGGCTCATGAAGATCGAGGCGACAGAGGCGACGTCGGGATCCAGCCCGGCCTCGATCCGCCGCTCGATCCCGCGCATGTAGGCGTCGGCCGCGGCGAGGTACTGCTTGTCGTCGAACAGCAGGGTGACGTTGATCGGGATGCCGGCGAAGATCGACTCCTCGATCGCCCTGCGCCCGGCCTCGGTGCCCGGGATCTTGATGAAGAGGTTGCCGCGCTCGGCCTTGCCGTGGAGCGCGGCCGCCTCCTCGATCGTCGCCTCCGCGTCGTCGGCGATCAGCGGCGAGACCTCGAGCGAGCAGAAGCCGTCGACGCCGGCGGTGCGCGCATGAACGGCGGCGAAGAGGTCGGTGGCGTCGCGCAGGTCGGCGAGCGCCAGCTCGAAGAAGATTCGCTCGGCGGGGGTGGCGCCGATCCCCTCCTCGGGCACGGCGCTGTCGCTGAGCTCGGCGATCTGCTCGTCGTAGGCGTCGCCGCCCGAGATCGCCTTGTCGAAGATCGTCGGGTTCGAGGTGAGGCCGGTGACGGAGAGCTCCTCGATGTAGCCGGCGAGCGTGCCGTCACGCAGCATCGTGCGGGTGATGTTGTCGAGCCAGAGGCTCTGCCCCAGCTCGTGCAGTTTCGCGGTCGGCTTCACGGCTGTCCCTCCTTGGTCGCTTTCAGTTCAGCTTCGCATCTCGAGCGCTTCGCGGCCCGCCTCGGCGACCTTATCCGGGGTGAAGCCGAACTTGTCCTGCAGGTCCTTGAGCGGCGCCGAGCTGCCGAAGGTGTGCATGCCGATCCTCCTGCCCGCCGGGCCGACGTAGTGGTCCCAGCCGAGCGTCGAGGCCTCCTCGACCGAGACCCGGGCGGTCACGGCGGGCGGCAGCACCGCGTCGCGGTAGGCGTCGTCCTGGCGGTCGAAGATCTCCCAGCAGGGCAGGCTGACGACGCGCGAGCGGATCCCCTCGGCGCTCAGCTCCTCGTGCGCGCCGAGCGCCAGCGCGACCTCGCTGCCGGTGGCGATGAAGATGAGGTCCGGCTCGCCCCCCTCGGCGTCGGCGAGGACGTAGCCGCCGCGCCGCAGCCCCTCGGCCGAGGCATAGCGGGAACGGTCGAGGATCGGCACGTCCTGGCGGGTGAGGACGAGCGCGACCGGCTGGTGGGTGCGGTCGATCGCCACCCGCCAGGCTTCGGCGACCTCGTTGGCGTCGGCGGGGCGGATCACGTCGAGGCCGGGGATCGCGCGCAGCGAGGCGAGCTGCTCGACCGGCTGGTGGGTCGGCCCGTCCTCGCCGAGCCCGATCGAGTCGTGGGTGAAGAGGTGGATCACCGGTAGCTCCATCAACGCCGAGAGGCGGATCGCCGGCCGGGCGTAGTCGGAGAAGGTCAGGTAGGTCGACCAGAGCGGCCGCAGCTTGGAGAGCGAGAGGCCGTTGGAGATCGCCGCCGACTCGTGCTCGCGGATGCCGAAGTGGAGCTGGCGGCCGTCGTAGGCGCCGGGCTCGAAGTCGACCGCGCCGTCGCAGCCGAGGCGGACCGAGGTCGAGTCGGTCAGGTCGGCGGAGCCGGCGAGCAGCCAGGGCAGCCGCTCGGCGATCGCGTTCTCGACCTTGCTCGACGCCTTGCGCGTGGCGAGCCCCTTCTCGTCGGGCTCGAAGCTGGGGATGCCGGCGTCCCAGCCGTCCGGCAGGGCGCGCTTCTGGGTCGCCTCGATCTCGGCCGCGAGGTCGGGGCGCTCGGCCGCGTAGGCGGCCAGCTTCGCCTCCCAGTCGGCGCGCGCCTCGGCGCCGCGCCTGCCGACGCCGGCGGCGAAGTGCTCCTTGACCCCGTCGGGGACGAGGAACTGGGCGTCCTCGGGCCAGCCGTAGGCGCGCTTGGTCTCGCGCACCTCCTCCTCGCCCAACGGCTCGCCGTGGGCGGCGGCGGTGTCCTGCTTGTGCGGCGAGCCCCAACCGATGTGCGAGTCGACGATGATCAGCGTCGGCCGCCCCTGCTCGCCCTTGAACTCCTCGAAGGCGCGGCCGAGCAGCCCAATGTCGTTGGCGTCGCCGACGCGGGTCACGTTCCAGCCGTAGCCCATGAAGCGGGCGGCGACGTCGTCCTCGTAGGCGATCCGCGTCTTTCCGTCGATCGTGATGTGGTTGTTGTCGTAGATCCAGCAGAGGTTGTCGAGCTTCAGGTGGCCGGCGATCGAGGCCGCTTCGTTGGAGACGCCCTCCATCAGGCAGCCGTCGCCGGCGATCGCATAGACGTCGAAGTCGAAGAGCTCGGCGCCGTAGCGGGCGCCCTGCCACTTGGAGGCGATCGCCATCCCGACGCTGGTCGCGATCCCCTGGCCGAGCGGGCCGGTGGTCGTCTCGACGCCGGAGGTCCAGCGGTACTCGGGGTGGCCGGGGGCGCGCGAGTCGAGCTGGCGGAAGCTCTTGATGTCGTCGAGCGAGACCGAGGGGCGACCGGTCACCTCGTAGTCGGGTTCGACCGCCTGCACGTCGGCCAGGTGAAGCAGCGCGTAGAGCAGCATCGAGGCATGGCCGGCGGAGAGCACGAAGCGGTCGCGGTTGGGCCAGATCGGGTCGGCCGGGTCGAAGCGCAGGAAGCGTTGCCAGAGCGTGTAGGCGACCGGGGCCAGCGCCATCGGCGTCCCCGGATGGCCCGAGTTTGCCTTCTCGATCGCGTCGATCGACAGCGTGCGGATCGTGTCGATGCAGAGCTGGTCGATGTCCTGCGTCACCGGGCGCGACCCTATCGATTCATTGTGTTGCTCGGGGGCCTATCCCGGTAGGGCTTCCACTTAACTTTTTCGGTGGGGTCGTCTCAGGCTGTCGCCCGCAGCCGACACCGAAAAAGTACAAGACGTTCCAGCCCTACCGGGATAGGCCCTCAGGGCTGGATTCGGGTGATGGTGCCGTTGCCGTTGTTGGCCACCCAGACCGAGTTGAAGCCGATGGCGATGGCGCCGGGATTGGGGCCTACGGAGATCGGGTCGCCTTCGGTTTCGCCGCTTTCGATGCCTATGCGGCTGACGGTGTCTTCGGCTGAGTTGGCTACCCAGACGCTTTCGGTTCCGGCGTCGATGCCGCCCGGGCGTTCGCCTACGGAGATCGGCGTGCCGAAGAGCGTGTGGGTGGCGGGGTCGACGCGGGTGACGCGGTCCGAGCGACTGTTGGCGACCCAGACCAGGCCGCCGCCGACGGTGACGCCGGCGGGCCCGCGGCCGGCGGGGATCGGCGCGCCGGCGGTGGCGCTGCCCAGGTCGATGCGGCGTACGGCGCCAGTGGTCGCGCTGCTCACCCAGACGGCGCCCGCGCCGACGGCAAGCCGCAGCGGCGCCGCGTGCGGCGCGATGCCGCGCTTGACGATCCGCCCGCCGCCCGCGTCGATCGCCGTCACCCCGCCGCCGGCGTCGTCGGCGACCCAGACCCGGCCGCCGCCGGCGACGATCGCGCCCGGGTGGCCGCCGACGTCGATCCTGGCGATCACCCGGCGGGCGCCGGGGTCCACCCGCAGCACCTCGCCCGTCCGCGGGCTGGAAACCCAGACCGAGCCACCGCCGACGGCGACGCCGGAGACCCCGTTTGCCACGCGAATCGATGGCTTCACGAGGCTCAGGGTGTCCGGGTCGAGCTGCTTGAGGGAGCCATCCCTGGCGCTCGTCACCCAGACCGAGTCGTCGCCCACCGCGAGGCGCAGCGGCGGGTGGGCGATTTCGATCGGCGCCGAGACTGAGACCCCCCCAGCGGAGAAGAAGAGGAAGAGGCCGACGGCGATCGCGCCGACGATGCCAATCGCGATCGGCACGGCGAACCAGACGGCGAAGAGGCCGCCATACCAGCGCCGACCCCGGCGCCAGCCACCGAGCTCGCCGTCGTCCGACTCGGCGGCGCCGAGTTGCAGCGTCGCCAGGTCGGAGCCTTCGGAGAGCACCGCGGTCGCGGCGGGGGTCGCGTCCTGGCACTCCCGGGCGGCTTCGATCAGCTCGCCCGCGGAGGCGAAGCGGTCGGATGGGTCGGGCGCGACGGCGCGTTCGATCACCGCGTCGAGCCCGCGCGGCATCCGCGGCTCGGCCTCGCCGTCGCGGCGGGCGAAGGGGGCGATCCCGGTCACGGCCTCATAGAGGACACAGCCGAGCGAGTAGACGTCGGCGGCCGGACCGACGCGATCGGCACGCCACTGCTCGGGCGACATGTAGTGGGCCGTGCCGACGACCGAGGCGCTGCTCGCCGCGCCGCTCTCGCCGAGCGCCTTGGCGAGGCCGAAGTCGGTCAGGTAGGCGCGCCGGCCTTCGAGCAGGATGTTGTGCGGCTTGACGTCGCGGTGGACGATGCCGGCGGCGTGGGCGGCATCGAGAGCGGCGGCGACCTGACCGAGCAGCTCGATCGCTTCGGCGGGCGGCAACGGCCCATCGCGATCGATCCGCCGGCGGAGGTCGCCGCCTTTGACGAGCCGCATCGCGACCAGCAGCTCGTCGTCCTCCTCACGCGCGTCGTAGACCGGCACGACGTTCGGGTGGTCGAGCTGCGCGGCGAGCTGGGACTCGCGGATGAAACGACGCCGGAACGCGGCGCTGTCCGCGTACTGCCGCGCGATCACCTTCAGCGCGACGGGTCGGTCCAAAGCCAGATGGGTCGCCTTGTAGACGACCCCCATCCCACCGCGGGCGATCAGCGCATCGAGGCGGTAGCCGGCGAGCGTGGACCCGATTACAGGTTCTGCCACCCGGCGGTTATACCCCGCCGGGTGGCGTCCCCTATCGGCGCCGTCCTAGCGGACCGGCTGCCATGCGATCACCGGACCGATGACAGTGCCGTCTTTTTCGGAGGCCTCGAAGCCTTCCGCGAGCTGGGTCTGACGGCGGTTGGCGACGTTGATCGCGACCAGCGACTGCTGTTCTTCGACCGCGACGAACGCCGCGACCTGGCGCCCGTCCGAGGAGAAGACGCCGTTGGTCTCCGAGCCGTCGGGGAGCTGGGCCAGCTTGTGCGCGCGACCGGGGCCGATCCGCTTCGACCAGAGGCCCTGGTCGCGACGGAAGAGCACCGTGTGGCCGTCGGGCGAGACGTCTTCGACGTAGGCCGAGCCGACGCCGCGGATCAGCGGCCGCACCCTGCTGCCGTTGCTGCGCATCGTGTACACGTCGGCGTAGGCAGCCGGGCCTTCGCTGCTCTCGCCGCGGCTGAAGACGATGCCCTCGTCGTCGGCGAAGTAGCCCGGCGCGAACTCGTCGATCCCGGCGGTGTGGGTCAGCCGCCGCAGCCCGACGCCGGCCGGTTTCACCGAGAACAGGTCGTCGTTGCCGGCGGCGTCGCGGACGAAGGCGATCATGCAACCGTCGGGCGAGAACGTCGCTTCGCGCTCGTCCGCCCCCGAGGAGACGAGTGCGTGCGTTCCTCCCCCGGCGATCCCGACCGTGTAGAGGTCGCGCGGGGCGCCAGGCGTGGCACGCCGCTCGAAGACGACGTAGCGCCCGTTGGGCGCGACGAGCGGCCGCCCGTCGAGCTCGGCGCCGCTGGTCAGCTGTCGCTGGCCGGAGCCGTCAGGACGGATCGTGTAGATGTCGCCGCCGCGGACGAAGGCGATCGTGCGGCCGTCGGCCGAGAAGGCCGGTTCGGTGTCGGTCGGGTCTTCGGTGATCTGGTTGAGGTGGCCGGACTTGACGGCGAAGAGGCCGCCTTTGACTTCTTTGCCGACCGTCGTCGATTTGGAATAGACGACGGCGCGGGGCGATGCCCCGAGTGCGGTCGTCGCCGAGACGGCGAGGGCCAGCAGGGCGAGGATCGAGATGAGCAGTGAGTGGCGCATGGCAATTCCTTTCGTTGGTGGAACCTGCGCCACCGATGCTGCGCCGGCGAAGCGGGCGCGCCAACGACAACCGCGACGCGCACCGAGCCACGTTTGGCCCGCACCGAGCCACGAGACCGCAAAAACCCTTCTTGAAGAGGGGGTTTTTGCGGTCTCGCGTTACTGAGGGCGGTCGAGGCCTAGCTCGATCACCCGCGCGGCGATCAAGCGGGGGCGTTCGCGGCCGGCATCGCCGGGGACGTCGAGCCTGGCGGCGAGTGCGTCGAGGCGGCGCTGGGCGGTGCGCTCGCTGACGTGGAGCGCCTCGGCGAGCTCCGCCCTGGTGGCCGGACGGCCGGCGAAGGCGCCCTCGCTGCGGTAGGGCGCCACGAGGGCCGACGCGGTCGCCCGCTCCTCCTCGTTGAGTGCGACCGCCGGTTCGCTCGTCGCAATCGTCGCCCCTGCCCTCCCCGGGACGGGGTCGGAGACTTCGAGCCGGTAGTCCGCCACGGTCAGCACGTCGCCATCTCTCAGGCGGCGCGGACGATCGAGGGGCTCGCCGTTCAGCGCCGTGCCGTTGCGGCTGTCGAGGTCGGTGGCCATCAGCACCCCGCCGCGGCTCTCGATCTCGAGGTGATGCCAGGAGACGGCCTCGGCCTCGATGCAGACGTCGGCCTCGGGATCGCGCCCGATCGTCGTCCGATCGCCCAGGGAGAACGAGCGCGGCTCGCCGCCCTTACCCGTGAGCCATATCCGAGCATCCATCGCGGCGAGCATAGGACGTGCCGGGACTTAGGGGTCACTATGGGTACTCAACCCCCGGCACGTCCCCTAGAGTGCGCGCCGATGAAGGCCGACGACGAGAAGCGGATCGCCGCCGAGGCCGCGGCCCTGCTCGTCGAGGATGGGATGACGATCGGCCTCGGCACCGGCTCGACCGTCGCCCACCTCCTGCCGGCGATCGCCGCCCGCGGGCTGAGCGGGATCCGCTGCGTCGCCACCTCGGTCGCGACCGAGGAGCAGGCGCGCTCGCTCGGCATCCCGGTCGAGGAGTTCAGCGAGCTGGAGCGGCTCGACATCGCGATCGACGGCACCGACCAGGTGACCCCCGACGGCTGGCTGATCAAGGGCGGCGGCGCCGCCCACCAGCGCGAGAAGATCGTCGCCGCCGCGGCCGAGCGCTTCGTCGTCATCGCCGACTCGAGCAAGCCGGTCGACTCGCTCAGCGCCCCCGTGCCGCTGGAGCTGCTCGCCTTCGGCCTGAGCTCGACCCTCGCCCGCCTCGGCTCCGAGGTCGAGCTGCGCGACGTGCCACACAGCCCCGACGGCGGCGTCATCGCCGACTACCGCGGCGCGATCGGCGACCCGGCGACCCTCGCCGCCCGCCTCGATGCCGACCCCGGGATTTCCTCACACGGCCTCTTCCCTCCCGATATGGTGAGCGAGGTTCTGGTGGGGGCAGGCGATGCCGTGAACCGCTTGACGTTGACCTGATTCGTTCGTCGATTCTTCAAGGAGACCCCACATGACCGACTTCACCGGGCTGGCCCTCGCCGGCCGGATCGCCACCCCCGACGATTCCGACTGGGACCAGGCGCGGCTCGCCTGGAACCTGGTCGCCGACCAGCGACCGGCTGCCGTCGTCTTCGCCGAGAACGCCGACGACGTCGCCGCCACGGTGCGCTTCGCGGTCGCGAACGGCCTCAGGGTCGCCGCCCAGGGCACCGGCCACGGCGCCGCCCCGCTGGCGCCGCTCGACGGAACGATCCTGCTCAAGACCGAGCGCATGCGCGGCGTCGAGGTCGACCCCGGCGCCGCCACGGCGCGCCTTGAAGCGGGCGTGCTCTCCTTGGAGCTTGCCGAGGCGGCGGGCGAGCACGGGATGTGCTCGCTGCCCGGCTCCTCGCCCGACGTCGGCGTCACCGGCTACACGCTGGGGGGCGGTCTGAGCTGGCTGGGCCGGCGCTACGGATTCGCCTGCAATCGCGTCGCCGCGATCGAGCTGGTCAGCGCGGAGGGCGAGCCCCGCACCATCGACGCCGACAACGACCCGGACCTCTTCTGGGCGATGCGCGGCGGTGGAGGCGGCTACGCCGTTGTCACCGCTCTGCGCGTCAACCTGCTGCCGATCGACGAGATCTACGCGGGCGCGCTGGTCTTCCCCGCCGAGGTCGGCGCCGAGGCCGTCCGCGCCTACCGCGACTGGGCGGCCGGCGTTCCCGACGAGGTCACCTCGGTGGTCCGCTTCGTCACCCCGCCGCCGATCCCGGACGTGCCGGAGCCGATCCGCGGCAGGCCGCTGCTGACGATCGACGGGGCCTGCGTCGGCGACCAGGCCGAAGGCGAAGCGGCGTTCGCGCCGCTGCGCGAGATCGGCGAGACGATCATGGACACCTTCGCCTGGATGCCCGCGGCGGGGCTCTGCCGGATCCACATGGACCCCGAGAACCCGGTGCCCGGTATCGGCGAAGGAGGGACGATCCGCGAGCTCTCCGACGATGTGATCGACGCCTTCGTCTCGGTTGCCGGGCCGGGCTCGGGCTCGCCGCTGCTGCTCAGCGAGCTGCGCCACCTCGGCGGCGCCCTCGGCCGCCCGGACGAGAGCGGCGGCGCCCTCTCCCACCTCGACGCGGGCTTCGCCATGTACAGCGTCGGCATGCCGATGACGCCCGAGCTGGGCGAGGCGATCCCGGCCCATCTGGCCAAGATCGCGGAGACGATGCGCCCCTGGCGCGCCGACGGCAGCTACTACAACTTCGTCGAGGGGCCCTGCGACGTCGACGCGATCCTGCCGCCCGACGTCTGCGCCCGCCTCGGCGAGGTCAAGGGCAGGTGGGACCCCGACGGCCGCATAGTCGCCAACCACGCCGTCTCCCTCGGCGAGGTCTGAGCAGCAACGTCAGTCCGCCGGTCTCCCCGCCGCCGCCTCGTCGCAGACGAGCAGCATGTTGTCGTTCTCGACGCGGCCGGCCGGGATCGAGGTGTCGCCGGCCAGCAGCTTGGCGAGCGGCTCGCGGCTGGCCTCGCCGAGGACGAGCCAGAGGATCTGGCGGGCCGCGGTCAGCGCCGGGTAGGTGAGCGTCATTCGCAGGTGGCCCTGGTAATGGGCGCCGGTCATCGCGACGCGGCGATCGTCGACTTCGAGCACCGAGTCGCCGGGGACGAGCGAGGCGGTGTGCCCGTCGGGACCGAGGCCGAGGTGGACGAGATCGAGCCGCTCCGGGACGTGCACTTCGTACTCGGCGGCGGAGAGTTCGAGGTCACGGCTGGTAACCGGCATCGGCCGCAACGCCGCCTGGTGGTCGATCGAGAGCATCTGCACCAGGTGGGTGAGGTTGCGCGCATCGTCCCCGGGCGGCGCGACCCGCTCGTCGACCTGGAAGAGGTGCGTCTCCTCCCAGGGCATCCCCTCCGTTTCGCCGAGCAGGCCGATCATCGCCCAGGGCGTCTTGCCGCCGCTCAGCGCCAGCTCGAACTCCCCGCGCGCCTCGATCGCGTCCTGCCCCGCGGCGGCGACGGCGTCGGCCGCGCAGCGCGAGGCGGCATCGGCGTCCGGAAGGATCTTGACCTCGATAGCCATCGCCTAACCGGTCACGCTCTCAGGAAGCCTTCTCGTCGTGGCCGCCGAACTGCTTGCGCATCGCGGAGAGCACTTTGTCGCCGAAGTCGTCGAGCCCGCGCGAGTAGAAGCGCTCGTACAGGGCCGCGGTCAGGACCGGCGCCGGCACGCCCTCGTCGATCGCCGCGATCGAGGTCCAGCGACCCTCGCCGGAATCCGAGACGCGACCGGCGAAGTCGGAGAGGTCGGGGGATTCCCGCATCGACGCAGCGGTCAGGTCGAGCAGCCAGGAGCCGATCACGCTGCCGCGCCGCCAGACCTCGGCGACCTCGGGCAGGTCGAGGTCGTACTGGTAGTACTCGGGCTGCTCCATCGGCGCCGTCTCCGCATCCGCCTCGCGCTGCACCTTGCCGGCGTTGGCGTGCTTGAGGATGTTGAGCCCCTCGGCGTAGGCGGCCATGATCCCGTACTCGATCCCGTTGTGGACCATCTTCACGAAGTGCCCGGCGCCGTTCGAGCCGCAATGCAGGTAGCCGTTCTCGGCGGGCGTGACGTCGCCGTCGCGCCCTGGGGTGCGCTCCGCGGCCTCGACGCCTGGGGCGAGCGTGGCGAAGATCGGGTCGAGCCGCTCGACCGCCCCGTCTGGCCCGCCGATCATCAGGCAGTAGCCGCGCTCGAGGCCGAAGACGCCGCCGCTGGTGCCGCAGTCGACGAAGTCGAGTCCCTTTTCGCGCAGCATCTCGGCGCGGCGGATGTCGTCGCGGTAGTAGGAGTTGCCGCCGTCGACGATCGCGTCGCCCGGCTCCAGCACCGCGGCGACGTCCTCGACCGTCTTCTCGGTGATCTCGCCGGAGGGGACCATCACCCAGACGGCCCGCGGCGCGCTCAGCTTCGCGGCCAGATCCTGCAGCGAGGAGGCCCCGTCGGCGCCCTCGCCTGCCAGCGCGGAGACCGCGTCGGCGTTGACGTCGTAGGCGACGATGCGGTGGCCATCGCGCATCAGGCGGCGGGCCATGTTCGCGCCCATCCGGCCGAGTCCGACGATTCCCAGCTCCATCAGCAACTCCTCCCATCCTCGCTCGACGCTTGCTCCTCGGCCTACCCTACGCGACTCACCCGCCTCGCTCGGATAGCCTGGCAGGCGATGGCGAAACCGAAGGACGGCACCGCGGCCGACGTGCTGACGATCTTCGGGATCAGCGGCGACCTGGCGAAGAAAATGACCTTCCGGGCGCTCTATCGCCTGGAGGCCCGCGGCAAGCTCGACTGCCCGATCGTCGGCGTCGCGATCGACGACTGGGACGACGAGAAGCTGCGCCGGCACGCCCACGACGCGATCGGCGCCACCGTCGGCAGCCCCGACGAGGACGTCTTCAAGCGCCTCGCCGACCGCCTCACCTACATCCAGGGCGACTACGCCGACGCGGCCACCTTCGAGCGGGTCGGCAAGGCGATCGGCAAGGCCAAGCGCCCGGTCTTCTATCTCGAGATCCCACCGGCCCTCTTCGCCACGGTGGTCCACGGCCTCGGCGAGGCCGGTCTGACCAAGAATGCGCGGGTCGTGATCGAGAAGCCCTTCGGCCACGACCTCGCATCGGCGCGGGCGCTCAATGCCGAGCTGTGCGAGGTGCTGAGCGAGGACCAGATCCTCCGCATCGACCATTACCTCGGCAAGGAGCCGGTGATGGACATCACCTACCTGCGCTTCGCCAACTCGGTGCTGGAGCCGGTCTGGAACCGCGAGCACGTCGCGCACGTGCAGATGACGATCGCCGAGAACTTCGGCGTCGACGATCGCGGCCGCTTCTACGACGCGGTCGGGGCGATGCGCGACGTGATCCAGAACCACGCCCTGCAGGTTCTGGCGCTGGTCGGGATGGGGCCGCCGACGGGCAACCACCACGACTCGATCCGCGACAAGAAGCTCGAATTCTTCAAGGCGACGCGCACCGCGGACCCGAAGCGCTACGTCCGCGGCCAGTACGAGGGCTTCCGCGAGGTCAAGGACGTCGCCGCCGACTCGACCACTGAGACCTTCGCCGCGGTCGAGCTCGCGGTCGACAACTGGCGCTGGAGCGGCGTCCCCTTCTTCATCCGCGCCGGCAAGTGCATGCCGGCGAAGGCGAGCGAGGTGACGGTCACCTTCAAGCGCCCGCCGCCGCTCGGCGTCGGCGGCGGCAAACCCGACCCGAACCGGCTGACGGTGCGGATCGAGCCCACCCCCGGCGCCCGCATCCGCCTCTTCGCCAAGCGCGCCGGCGAGGAGGCCTTCGAGCCGGCCGACCTCGAGGTCCTCTTCGAAAAGGTCCCCGGCGAGGAGCCGGAGCCCTACGAGCGCCTGCTCGGCGACGCCCTCGCCGGCCACTACCAGCTCTTCACCCGCCAGGACACGGTCGAGGAGACCTGGCGCATCGTCCAGCCCCTACTCGACGACCCGGGCCCGGTCCACCCCTACGCCCCCGGCACCTGGGGCCCGCCCGAGGCGGACGCCCTGA
>JAPVSJ010000080.1:0-10669 GCA_047519745.1 Actinomycetota bacterium
CTGCTGCTCGCCGACGACTACGACGGCCTCGTCCAGGTCGCCGAAGACCAGGTCGAAGGCGGCGCCCACGTGCTCGACGTCTGCGTGGCATTGACCGAGCGCGCCGACGAGGACGAGCAGATGGTCGCCGTGGTCGAGCGGATCTCGCTGACCCAGCCGGCGCCGATCCAGGTCGACTCGACCGAGCCCGACGTCATTGCGGCGGCGCTGGAGAAGATCCCCGGCCGGGCGATCGTCAACTCGATCAACCTCGAGGCGGGGGAGGACAAGGCCAACGTCGTCGCGCCGCTGGCCAAGGCCCACGGGGCGGCGCTGATCGCGCTGACGATCGACGAGGTCGGGATGGCGAAGACGGCCGAGCGCAAGGTCGAGATCGCCAAGCGCATCCGCGACCTGGTCTGCGAGAAGCACGGCCTCGACCCCGAGGCGCTGATCTTCGACGCGCTCACCTTCACCCTGACCACCGGCGACGACGAGTGGAAGCCCTCGGCCGTGGAGACGATCGAGGGGATCCGGCGGATCAAGACCGAGATTCCGGGCGTCAAGACCTCGCTCGGCGTCTCCAACGTCTCCTTCGGCGTCGGCCAGCCGGCCCGCGCCGTGCTCAACTCGGTCTTCCTGCACCACTGCGTCGAGGCCGGGCTCGACCTGGCGATGGTCAACCCCAACCACATCACTCCTTATTCGGAGATCAGCGACGAGGAGCGCGAGCTGACCGACGACCTCGTCTTCAACCGGCGCGAGGACGCGCTGGAGCGCTTCATCGGGCACTTCGAGTCGAAGGGCGAGGAGGCCGCCGAGGAGGCCGAGGACCCGACCGCGGGGATGGAGCCCGAGGAGGCCCTGCACTGGCACATCCTGCGCCGCAAGAAGGACGGGGTCGAGGAGTGGATCGACCGCTCGAACGAGAAGATCGGCGCCGTCCCGACGCTGAACGAGGTGCTGCTGCCGGCGATGAAGGAGGTCGGCGACAAATTCGGCGCCGGCGAACTGATCCTGCCCTTCGTCCTGCAGTCGGCCGAAGTGATGAAGCGCGCCGTGGCGCGGCTGGAGAACTACCTCGACCGGATCGAGGGGCACACCAAGGGCAAGGTCGTGATCGCGACCGTGTTCGGCGACGTCCACGACATCGGCAAGTCGCTGGTCAACACGATCCTGACCAACAACGGCTACACCGTGGTCGACCTCGGCAAGCAGGTCCCCGTCGAGACGATCATCGAGGCCGCGGTCGAGAACGAGGCCGACGCGATCGGCCTCTCGGCGCTGCTCGTCTCGACCTCGAAGCAGATGCCGATCTGCATCCAGGAGCTGCACCAGCGCGGGCTCGAGTTCCCGGTGCTGATCGGAGGAGCCGCGATCAACCGCGACTTCGGCCGCCGCACGCTCTACCCGCACGGCAAAGAGTCCGACGACGTCTACGAGCCGGGCGTCTTCTACTGCAAGGACGCCTTCCAGGGGCTCGACACGATGGACGCGCTGGTCGACGAGGCGGCGCGCGAGGCGCTGGTCGAGCGGATCCACGCCGAGGCGAAGGCACTGCGCGAGAAGCCGGTGGTGGTTGACGACTCGCCGCCGACGACCGACGCCGGCGTGCGCTCCGCCGCCGTCACCGACAACCCCATCCCCGAGGCCCCCTTCGGCGGCGTGCAGGAGGTCGAGATCGACCTCGACGAGGTCTTCCCCTACCTCGACCGCCACGTGCTCTTCAAGCTGCACTGGGGCGGCAAAGGCGTCAAGGGCGAGGCCTGGCGGGCGCTGATCGAGGGCGACGGGGAGGAGGAGGGCTTCGCTCCGCGCCTGGAGCGGATGTGGCGCGAGCAGGACTACCTCCACCCGCGGGCGCGACTCGGCTACTTCCCCTGCAACTCGGCGGGCAACGAGCTGATCGTCTTCGACCCCGAGGACCCTGAGCGCGAGCTCGAGCGGCTCGTCTTCCCACGCCAGCCGAAGCACGACCGGATCTGTCTCGCCGACTTCTACCGCCCGCTGGACAGCGGCGAACGCGACGTGGTCGCCCTGCAGGGGGTCACGGTCGGGCCCGAGGTGACCGAGCTGATCGAGCGGCTGGAGGGCGAAGGCGAGTTCGCCGAGCAGCTCTTCGTCCACGGGCTCGGCGTGCAGTCGGCAGAGGGCCTGGCCGAGTGGCTGCACGCCCGGGTGCGCCGCGAGCTCGGCATCGACCCCGACCAGGGCCGCCGCTACTCCTGGGGCTACCCGGCCTGCCCGGACCAGTCCGAGCACGAGAAGGTCTGGCGCCTGCTCGACCTCGAGCGGATCGGCATGACCCTCTCCGACGGCTACGCCGTGACGCCCGAGCAGTCGACCGTGGCGATAGTCGCCCACCACCCCCAGGCCGTTTACTTCGGCATGAAGTCCGGCTTCATCCCCGAGGACAAGGCCCCGGACGAACTGATCGCCGGCACCGAGCGCGGCGGCCAGATCCCCCCTGAGCGCGAGCCCGTGGGCTGACGGCGAATTCCGGGGGGAGGACTTGAACCCCCGCTTTCTGGACCAAGGCCAGACGTGCTAGCCGACTACACCACCCCGGATCGCTCATAGGACCTTACCCAGGAAGCGGGCCAAGCTCGTTTCCTGCCGTGCCCGCTACTTGCCGAGGACGTCCTGGGCGGCCTTCTTGCTCAACTCGAGCACGTCTTTCGCCTGATCGGCCGGTAGGTGGGCGGCGAAGACCTGGGCTTTGGCCGCTTCGGCCTTCTGGTTGTCCATCGCGGTCTTGCCCTGGTCGGTCCCCACCTTGACGCCGAAGTAAGCGCCGACGATCGTCGCGATCACGCCGCTCGTCGCACTGGCGATGGTCGAGGCCGTGCTCGTGTCCTTGATCAGGGCGATGACCGCGATCAAGGCAACTGCCAGGACGCCGGCGCCGACCGCGACGAGGCCGCCGATCGCCTTGATCTTGTCGCTCCAGTTTTCCTTGGGGCTCACCGGTTTGAGTGATTCGGTCTTGAGTGGTTCGGTCGGTGGTTCGGCCGATGCTCCCGCAATCACCATCACATTCACCCGTCCTTCCCGCGTAGGCTCGCAGGCCAAAGCTGCCCTTGAGTTGTCCAGAAAGGCCGATCATATGCCTGTTTGCAAGGGACTTGATTGCGTCCGGCGCGGCGCTTAGGGTCGTATCCATGGAGATGGGTGGAGCGGCGCTGGACCCGGAAGTCCGCGCTGGGCTGGCGCGAAGCTGGAAGGCGTTGATGGCGGTCGGAATCTTCGCGATCGTCATCGGCTGCATCGCGATCGTCGTGCCCGCGGTCGCCTCGGTCGGGACGGCGATCTTCATCGGCTGGATCCTCGTCATCGCCGGGGCCTTCCTCGTCGCGGGCGCGTTCACCGCACACTCGATCGGGTCGGTCATCCTGCGCCTGCTCTGGGCGTTCCTCACGGTCATCGTCGGCCTCTGGCTGATCGTCGAACCGCACAACGGCACCCTGACCCTGACCCTGGTGCTCGGCATCTACTTCCTCTTCATGGGGATCACGCGGATCACCGTCGCCTTCATGGGCCGCGGCCAGCAGGGCGCGGGCCTCGTCGGCCTCAGCGGCTTCGCCGGCCTCCTGATCGGCATCCTCGTACTGGCCAAGTTCCCCAGCTCCGCAGACTGGGCAATCGGTCTACTAGTAGGCATAGACCTGATCTTCGCCGGCTGGACGCTGACTTCAGTTGCCCTCGTGGGCAAAGACTTAGCTCGTTCTTCCTGAGTTAGAGGAGGGCACGGGGGTTCCCCTCCCGACTGCTGGGTTTTTCGCCTTGGACTAACAATCTCTCGCCAAGCTGGAGTTGCGAAAAACAGGACGCCGCGAGTCGGAGGGCAACCCCCGTGCCCTCCCCGCGCTGGCCGCTCCCGCTTGAGCTGAGAGCGACAGGATGGGGTGCCCCTGGAGTGCGCGGCGTCCTCTTTTCGCCCGGCTGGTCAGCGAGAGCTGCGCCGCGCTGGTGGCGAAAACCCAGCAAACGGAAGGGGCACCCCATCCTGTCGCTCCACCACTACGCTTCAGGGGTGAGTTCGCCTCTGGTTCTCGTCATGGCGGCCGGCGAGGGCACCCGTATGCGCTCGTCGACGCCGAAGATGCTCCATCCGGTCTGCGGGCGGCCGCTGGTCGCCTGGCCGATCATCGCTGCGCGTGAGGCCGGCGCCGGCCGGGTGGCGGCGATTGTCTCCCCCGGCATCGACATCTCCGCCGGTTTGCCCGACGGCGTCGAGACGGTCGTGCAGCCGCAGCCGGACGGCACCGGGGGGGCCGTGCGCGCCGCAATGCCGTTGATCGAAGAAGCCGAGACCGTCCTCGTCCTCTCTGGAGACCATCCGCTGATCTCCGCCGAGATCGTCTCCGGCTTCCTCGAAGCCCACGCCGCCTCCGGTGCCGCCGCGACGATGATGACGATCGAGCTCGAGGACCCGGGCAGCTACGGGCGCGTCGTGCGCGGCGCCGACGGGGCCGTCGAGCGCGTGGCCGAGGCGAAAGCCGACGGGGACGCGACGGTCGAGGAGCTCGCGATCCGCGAGATCAACGCCGGCACCTACGCCTTCGAGGCCGGCCCGCTCGCTACCGCCCTCGCGGGGCTGTCGAATCACAACGCCCAGGGCGAGTACTACCTCACCGACGTCTTCGCCGCCCTGCGTGAGGCCGGCCACTCCGTCGCGGCTCACCGCGCCGGCGACTTCGCGGTGACGATGGGGGTAAACAACAGGGCCGAGCTGGCCGCGGTCGAGGCCGAGGGCCGCCGCCGCATCCTCGAGCGCCACATGCTGGCCGGCGTCACCGTCGTCGATCCCGGCACGACCTGGGTCGACGCGGACGTGGAGATCGCCGCCGACGCCCGCATCGAGCCCGGTACGAGCCTACGCGGCGCCACCGCGATCGGCGCCCGCTCCGTTGTCGGACCGCTCAGCACGCTGATCGACACCCGCCTCGGCGAGGACGTGAAGGTCCCGCACTCCTACCTGGTCGAGTGCGACGTGCTCGACGGCTGCAGCGTCGGCCCTTTCGCCTACCTGCGTCCCGGCGCCCACCTGGAGGCGGGCGCCAAGGCGGGCACCTTCGTCGAGATCAAGAACTCGCACGTCGGTGCCGGCTCCAAGGTGCCCCACTTGGCCTACGTCGGCGATGCCGACGTCGGCCCGGGCACGAATCTCGGCGCCGGCACGATCACCGCCAACTACGACGGTTTCCGCAAGCACCGCACGACGATCGGCGCCGATGTGCGGCTCGGCGTTGACACGATGCTGATCGCCCCGGTACAAGTCGGGGACGCCGCCTACACTGGCGCCGGAGCTGTGATCAAGCACGACGTCCCCGAGGGGGCGCTTGCGGTGAGCCAGAACGACCAGAGGAACATCGAGGGCTACGCGGAGGGCAAGTCCGCGCGGGCCCATGAGGAGGATTCTTGAGCACGATCGAGCAGCGCCCCGAGGCCGCGCCCGCGGCGCCTACCGCGATCCCCCACGACTACTCGAAGCGGATGATGGTCTTCGGCGGTCGCAGCTCGATGGAGCTGGCGGCGAAGGTCGCCGACAAGCTCGAACTCGACCTCGGCCAGGTGACGCTGAAGACCTTCGCCAACGGCGAGGTCTACTGCCGCTACGAGGAGTCGATCCGCGGCGCCGACGTCTTCATCGTCCAGTCGACCTGCGCCAACGAGCAGAGCGAGATGACCCCGAACGACGCCCTGGTCGAGCTGCTGACGATGATCGACGCCGCCCAGGGCGCCTCCGCGCACCGCATCATCGCCGTCCTGCCCTGGTACGGATACGCGCGCCAGGACAAGAAGTCCGCGCCGCGCGAGCCGATCTCCGCCCGCATCATGGCCAAGTGCCTGGAGGCCGTCGGCACCGACCGCGTCCTCACCATGGACCTGCACGCGGGCCAGGTCCAGGGCTTCTTCCACATCCCGGTCGACCACATGACGGCGATGCCGATGCTGACCCAGTGGTTCGCCGACCAGGAACTGAGCGAGGAGCTCGTGATCGTCTCCCCCGACGCCGGCCGGGTCAAGACCGCGCGTAACTTCGCCCGCCGCATCGGCACCCACTGGGCGGTGATGGAGAAGGAGCGTCCCGCCCAGCAGGTTGCCGAGATCGGCTACGTGGTCGGCGACGTCAAAGGCAAGACCGCGGTTCTCGTCGACGACATGATCGACACCGCCGGGACCCTTTGTGCAGCTGCCCAGACGGTGCTCGACGAGGGCGCCGCGCGGGTGATCGCGTGTGCCACGCACGGCGTCTTCTCCGGGCCTGCCTACGAGCGGCTGGCGGGCTCGGCGATCGAGCGGATCGTCGTCACCGACACGCTCCCGCTGCGTCCAGGCGCTCCGGACAACATCACCGTGCTCTCGACCGCCGGCACCTTCGCCGACTCGATCCGCCGCATCTTCACCGACGACTCGGTCTCCGAGATCTTCGCCGGCGAGAATCAGCTCTTCTGATGCCCGAGGGCCTGCGTCTGGTCGGCCACAAGGGCGCCGACCTGATCGCGCCCGGCAACACGCTGCAGAGCTTCGTCGCCGCGGTCGAGGCGGGCGTCGACACGATCGAGCTCGACGTGCTCTGGACGCGCGACGGCCATCCTCGCCTGGCGGCGGCGGAGCGCACGCCGCTGATCGTCGCCCACGACTGGCATGACGCCGAGCGGCGCGAGCCGCTGACCCTGGGCGAGGCGCTTTACGCCTTCACGAAGCCGCCATTGGACCGGGTCGAGATCGACCTCGACATCAAGCTGCCGGGCCGGGAGGAGGAGATTGTCGTCGCGGTCCGCGAGCACGGCTTGCTGGAGCGGGCGATGGTCTCGACCATGGAGCTCTCGACCCTGGCCAGGATCGGTGCGCTGGAGCCGGGCCTGCGGCGTGGCTGGACCTATCCCAGGGTGACCAAGGACTGGGCCTCGAAGCGCTGGGCGAAGGCGCCGATGCTGGCCGCCCTCGTCTGGATGCGCGAACGGCTTCCCGGTCTGGCGGCACGCGAACTGCCGAAGATGGAGGTGGAGGCGATGTGGGTCTACCACCCGCTCGTCAGCCGTCAGCTGGCAAGGATCACCGACCTGGCCCGGGTCGAGCTGATCGCCTGGACGGTCGACGACGCGGCGCGGATGAGCAAGCTCGTCGCCGCCGGAGTCGACGGCATCTGCTCAAACGACCCGCGGCTCTTCAAGCGCATCGAACCTTGAACGTGCCGGCGCACGTACAAAGTCCGCTGCGCCGAGTCAGATCGTGCGCGACCGCTCGACGATCGGCGCCTGCCTCACGCCCCGCTCCTCGAAGTACTCCCACTCCTGCTCGCCCAGCTCGGTCGCGGGCGGATCGGCGTAGATCCACTCGCGCATGATCCGGTGCCAGTTGCGCTTCGCGCGCAGCTGGCCGAGCACGGCGACGACCCCGATTTCCATCCGCCGTCCCATCAGCTCGTTGGCCGGCAGCGACTCGCGGCGCATCAGGTCGTAGTACTCCGAGCGCGGGTCCTGGGTCGACTCGATGATCTTCATCACCCGTTTCGGCGTGATCTCGATCTCGCGGTCCTCGACGAACCAGCCGCTGACCGCCATCGTGTGCTCGAGCAGCCGTTCGGCGTCGAGCTTGGAGGGGTTCTTGACGAAGCCGAGGTCGTGCAGGGCGCCGCGGAAGCGCTCGGGATCGCTGTGGAAGGCGGCGTCGAGGGCACGCTGCTCGAGCACGATCTGCTCGTGGTCCAGCTTCTTGGTCATGCCGAAGTCGAGGAAGGCGACGCGGCCGTCCTCCATCAGGAAGTAGTTGCCGGGGTGGGGGTCGGCGTTGAAGTGGCGCAGGTGGTAGATCGAGCCGAAGCTGCCGCGGAAGACGATCTCGCCGAAGCGGCTGCGCTGCTCGTGCGGCAGCTCCTTGACCTGGTCGAAGGTCATCCCCTCGACGAACTCGGTGACGAGGACGCGGCGACGCGAGAGGCGGGTGATCACTTCCGGCACGTGGATGAAGGGGTGGTCGCGGTAGGCGCGGGCGAAGGTGCGCTGGTTCTGCGCCTCGTACTCGTAGTCGAGCTCCTCCATCACCCGCTCACGGATCTCATGGGCGATCGCCTTGGCGTCGAGCCCGGGGGCGAGCGCGCGGGCGAGGCGGACGATCGTGCCGGCGTTGCGCAGGTCGGCGTCGAGCGCCTCGGCGATGCCCGGGTACTGGATCTTGACCGCGACCCGGCGCCCGTCGAGCAGCTCGGCGCGGTGCACCTGGCCGATCGAGGCGGCGGCGAAGGCCTCGTGCTCGAACTCGGCGAAGAGCTCGGAGACCGGCTCGTCGTCGTACTCTTCGAGCAGCACCTTCTCGACCTTCTCCCAGGGCATCGGCGGCGCCGAGGTGCGCAGCTTGGCGAGCTGCTCCTGGTAGATCTCGCGCGACTCCTCGGGTAGGAAGTCGGTGTCTATGAAGGAGGCGAACTGCCCCAGCTTCATCGCCGCGCCCTTCATCTGGCCGAGCGCGCCGACCATCTTCAACGCCGTCTCGAGGTGGCGTTGGTCGAGCTTTTCCCTGCTGCTCTCTTCAGAGCGGGCGACGTTGGTCGCCTTGGTCCCGGCGTAGCGGGCACCCTGCACGCCGACGATCGAGCCGAGCTTGGCGGAGCGGCGCAGCCGCCCTTTGGGGATCTTCGAGTCGTCGGCCATTGCCCGGCAAGGTTGTCACAGGAGCCTCGCGGCGGGCTCCGTTTCGCGGCTTTCTCTATCCTCTCCCGTCCGATGGCTCGCACTCGCGAAAAGCTCAAGGCCGCCGCGCGCACCGATTTCGGCTCGCGCAGCTCGCGTCGCCTGCGCGCGGAGGAGCTGGTGCCCGGCGTCGTCTACGGCGGTGGCGCGGAGGCGCGCGCCTTCCAGGCGGGCGAACGCGAGATCCGTGCCGTGCTGGCCGGCGGCCAGGCGCTGTTCGACCTCGAGCTCGAGGGGTCGAAAGCAGTGCCGGTCGTGGTCAAGGAGCAGCAGCTCCACCCGGTGCGCGGCAACCTCCAGCACATCGACCTGCAGGAAGTGAAGCTCGACGAGGCGATCCAGGCCGAGGTCGCGATCGAGCTGGAAGGCGCTGAGACCGCGCCTGGGGTCAAAGAGGGCGGTGTGCTCGAGCACGTCACCCGTGAGATCACGGTCGAAGCGCTGCCGACTGAGATCCCCGAGCGCCTCGTCGCCGACGTCTCCGAGATGCAGATCAACGACACCGTGACGCTGTCCGCGATCGCCGCGCCCGAGGGCGTCAAATTCGTCGCCGATGACCTCGACGAGGTCACGATCGCCACCCTTTCCCCGCCGCGCGTCGAGGAAGAGCCCGAGCCTGCCGTCGAAGAGGAGGCCGAGCTCGTCGGCGAGGAGGGCGAGGCCCCCGCCGCCGAGGCCGGTGGCGACTCGGGCGAGGGCGGCGACTCGGGCGACTCCGGGGAGTAGTTCCGCGCCGTGTCGATCTTCCGCCGCCGCAAGGCCAGCGGCGGGGGCGGTGCCGAGCAGGGCGGCGGCGATCGCATCCTCATCGTCGGCCTCGGCAACCCCGGCGCCGAGCACACCGCCACCCGCCACAACATCGGCTTCGACGTGGCTGAGGAGCTCTCGCGACGCTGGGACCTTCCCCGCGCGAAGAAGAAGTTCGGCGGCCTGATCGCCGAAGGACGCATCCGCCCCGGCGGGCCGCGGGTGGCGATCCTGCTGCCGCAGACTTACATGAATGCCTCCGGCGATTCGGTCGGCCCGGCGCGCGGCTCGCTCAAGGCCGGGCTGGACCAAGTCGTCGTCCTGCACGACGAGATCGACCTGCCCTTCGGCGAGGTGCAGAGCCGCCTCGGCGGCGGCCTGGCGGGCCATAACGGGCTGAAGAGCCTCAAGCGCGGCCTGGGCAGCGCCGAGTTCTGGCGCGTGCGGGTCGGCGTCGGGCGCCCCGACTCGACCGACCCGGAGATCGTCTCCGCCTACGTCCTCGGCCGCTTTCGCGAGCCCCGCGCCGAGGTCCAGGCCTTGATCGACCACGCCGCCGACGAGGCCGAGCGCCTCGTCGAGCAGCTAGGTTCCCAGCCCGAATGAGCACCGAGCGCACCAGCTACGAGGTCGACGCCCAGGGCATCGCCCTGCTGCGCCTCGAGCGACCCGAGGCGCGTAATGCGATCGACACCCAGATGCTGGCCGAGATGCTCGAGCACCTTGCGGTCGCCCGCGCCGACGATTCGGCCCGCGTCCTCGTCATCAGCTCCTCCGACCAGATGGGCCTCTCGGCCGGCGCCGACGTCAAGGAGCGGCTCGACGAGGAGGGCAAGGTCCGCCGTATGCAGCTCTTCGCCGATCTATACGACGCGATCGTCGCTTTTCCCAAGCCGACCGTTGCCGCCTGTCACGGCGACGTAGTCGGCGGTGGAGCGGAGATAGCGATCGCCTGCGACATGCGGGTCGGCGGCGCCAACCTGCGCCTGCGTTTCCCCGGCGCGGCGTTGGGCGTGCCGGTCGGCCCGGCCCGGCTCGTCACCCTCTGTGGCCTGGCCACCGCCAAGTACCTGCTGCTGACCTCGCGGACCGTCGGCGCCGACGAGGCATTGCGGCTCGGCCTCGTCAACCGTGTCGCCCCCGCAGCGGCGACCGAGGCGGCGGCGCTGGAGCTCGCGGCGGCGGCTGCCGCCCACCCGCCCGAGGCCGTCGCCCGCCTGAAGGCGATGCTGCACGAGTGGGACGAC
>JAPVSJ010000081.1:0-31739 GCA_047519745.1 Actinomycetota bacterium
CGGGTCGAGCATGGCCTTCTCGCAATTTGCGACCGGCATTGCCGGTTAGCTGGTCCCTGCCTCCAGTCGACTATTGACTCGTCGGCGAAGAACTAGCGGAGATCGACGACCTCGTGGTCGCCGGGCAGCCCGGTCTGCCAGATGGGCATATAATGCCCACTGAGTGGGTGATCTATGCAAACGATCAAGCGTGCGATAACCCCCCGGCTCCTGGCCGCGCTCGGCGATACGCCGGCAGTAATGCTTGTCGGCCCCAGGCAGGCCGGCAAGAGCACCCTGGTCAAAGAGCTTGCCGCCGGAGCCCACCCGGCGCGCTACATCAGCCTCGATGACCTTCGCACCCTCGACGCCGCTCGCGAGGATCCGGTGGGCTTCGTCGAGAGCGCCGGCGGCCCACTGATCATCGATGAGATCCAGCGCGCACCCGAGTTGCTGCTGCCGATCAAGGCGTCGATCGACGCCGATCGACGCCCGGGCCGCTTCATCCTCACCGGCTCGGCGCAGGTGATGCTGCTGCCGGCCGTTTCCGAGTCGCTCGCGGGGAGGGTCGAGGTTCACACGTTGTGGCCGTTCTCGCAGGCCGAGATCGAGGGGGTCCCCGGCAATCTCGTCGAGTCGCTGCTCGACGAGAGCGCGCTCCCGGCGGAGGCATCCGCCACGACGCGCTCTGACCTGATCGAGCGGATCGTCCAAGGCGGCTTTCCCGAGGCGGTGGCGCGCGAGCCAGGCCGCCGCGACGAGTGGTTCGCCGCCTACCTCACCGCAATCGTGCAGCGCGACCTTCGCGACCTGGCGAACATCGAGCGTCTTGCGGAGGTGCCGGCCGTGCTTGCCTCGCTTGCGGCACGCACGCGTGCGCCGCTGAACAAGGCGGACCTGAGCAGTGCCGTCGGGATTCCCCGAACCTCGCTGGACCGTTACCTGACCCTGCTGGAGCACGTCTTCCTGATTCGGCGCCTGCCGGCCTGGCACACGAACCGGATCAAGCAAATCACCAAATCGCCGAAGTTCCTGATCTCCGACTCCGGCCTGCTGACGCACCTGCTGCGCTCCGACCGGCGGCGCCTGGCGGAGGACGAATCCCTGCTCGGCACGGTGGTCGAGTGCTTCGTCGGCATGGAGCTCGCCAAGCAACTCTCGGCGTCACCGGCGCGGGCCGAGCTCCTGCACATGCGAACCGCGAAGGGTGCGGAGGTCGATTTCGTGGTCGAAGCCGCTGACGGCCGCGTGGCCGGCGTCGAGGTCAAGTCCTCAGCGACCGTGCGCCACGATGACTTCAAGCACCTGATGACTATGCGCGACCGGCTCGGAGACGACCGCTTCATCCGCGGCGTCGTGCTCTACCCAGGCGGTGAGCGCCTCCCGTTCGGCGAGCGGCTCGAAGCATGGCCGCTCTCCACACTGTGGACCGCAGGCCACACGTAGAGTCCGCGGCGATGGCGGATTACCTGCAGATCCAGACCACCGCCGGCTCCGAGGAGGAGGCCGAACGGATCGGCGCGACGCTGGTCGAGCGCCGGCTCGCCGCCTGCGTGCAGGTCGTCGGCCCGATCGCCAGCCACTACCGCTGGCAGGGCTCGCTCGAGCGCTCGACCGAGTGGCTCTGCCTGGCGAAGACGAGCACGGAGCGCTACACCGAGCTCGAGATGGCGATCCGCGACCTCCACTCCTACGAGGAGCCGGAGATCATCGCCACCCCGATCGTCGCCGGCAGCCCCGGCTACCTGAAGTGGCTCGGCCAAGTGCTGGGCGACGTCTGACGCCCGCAAACCAAGCAGGTCGGGGGATGCAGGGAGGGCGACGAGGGGAGCGCACGAACAGTGCGTGACCCGAGGAGACCGACTGAAGACCCCGAGATGCGCCGGTTTGCGGGCGTCAGACGACCTCGAACTGGCTCATCAGGCCGTGATCCTCGTGGTCGAGCATGTGGCAGTGGACGACGAACTTGCCGGTGTAGTCGGAGAAGTGGCCGGCGAGCAGGATCCGTTCGCCGGGGTAGAGGAAGAAGGTCTCCTTGAGGCAGTCTTCCCAGGGCGGCGGCGGCTTGCCGTTGCGCGCCAGCAGGTACCAGTCGGTGTGGTGCAGGTGCAGCATGTGGGCGACGCCGGTGCGGTTGACGATCTCCCAGGTGACGGTCGAGTCGAGCGCGACGGTGGTGTCGGCGCGGGCCGGGTTGAAGGTCCGGCCGTTGATCAGCCAAGTCGTGATGAAGGCGCCGCCGATCGAGATCGTCCAGGTGTGGTCGGGCTCCCGCGAGACGTGCCTGGTCCAAGCCGGTAGCGGGCGCAGCTTGCGCGGCACCCGGGTGCGGTCCGGCAACCGCGCCGAGCCGACCCGGAACTGCATCAGCGCGCCGACGTAGGGGCGCGCGCCGGTGCCGTTGTGGCCGTCGTGGCGAGGGCCGCTGCGCAGCTCCACCGACTCGCCGGTCGCACCGGCGAAGTCGACGATGACATCAGCCCGCTCGGCCGGGCCGAGCAGGATGTGGTCGCGGCGCACCGGTTTGGACATCAGGCCGCTGTCGGTGCCGATCTGGATCATCGGCGCCCCGTTTGAGAGATGGAGGTTGTAGGCGCGGAAGCCGGAGACGTTGAGCAGGCGCAGGCGGTAGCGCTGTGCGGTCACATGGTGATGGGGCAGGTAGGCGCCGTTGACGAGGACCCGGTGCCCCGCAACGCCATCCGCCGGCGGGCGACGCCCGGTGAAGGGATCGGTGAGCTGGTTGTGGCGATCGAAGCTGCGGTCGGCGATCATCAGCGGAACGTCGCGCTCGCCCGAGGGCAGCGGCAAGGACGAGTCGAAGTCGTCGTCGACGATCCACATGCCGGCCAGGCCGTGCCAGACGTTGCGGGCCGTATGGTCGAGGCGGTGGTCGTGGTACCACTGGAACGCGGCCCGTTCGGGATGGCCGTCCTCGCGCAGGTCGTAGACGTAGGTCCTCCGCGCCCCGGGCTCGATCAGGACATCGTTGCCCGACTCGCGCGGCGAGAGGCCGCGCGGAATGTCGCAGTAGAACGACCGCGGATGCGAGGCGGTCAGCCCACCCGGCTGCCCGTCGAACTGGGTGCGATTGTGACCGCCGTGCAGATGGACGCTCAGCTCGCCGACAGAGGCGGGGAGCTGGTGGTGGAAGGTGACCTTGGTCCTGTGCCCGGCGGGGCGCCTGACCGTCGGGCCGGGGAACGTGCCGCCGTAGGTCCACATCCGCGTCGGACGGCCGGGCAGGATCTGCACCTCGGCCTCGTGGATCGGGATCCGCGGTTTTGCGCCGCGCAGCTCCGCGGGGATCGGCAGGGGGTCCCGAAACGGAGCCGGAGCGGCAACGCGCCGCGACCGCGCGCCGATCGGCGCCGCCCTGCTCGCCCGCAGGTCGAAGGGCAGCAGCGCGGCCAGGGCACCGCCGCCCAGGGCGCCGAGAAAAGCTCGGCGCCCCAGGCGGGGTGGGGGCTGCGGAGAACCAGGCGTGACTAGCCGCCCGGCAGGACGTTGATCGTGCCGTGCATCCAGGGGTGGATCGCGCACATGAAGTAGATGCGCGTCGCACCGGCCGAGGTGTCCACGTCCACCGGCTGTTCGAACGAGGAGCCGGGTTTCTCACCGGTGAACCACGAGTCGCCCTTCTTGGTCAGGCTGCCGAGCGTGCTCCAGCCTTCGGGTCCGGCCTCGGCCGGGTTTTCCTTGGGCGGCCCGTTGCCTTTGACCCCGTGCCAGCCGGCGATCGCTTTGCAGATGTGGTGCGGGGTGAAGCAGAGCTGGCGTTCTTTGGCCGTGGTCGGGATCGATTCCTTGGTGACCAGCGAGAACGTGTGGGGGCCGACTTTTTTCGGGTTGGTCGTGTTGACCACGGCGAGCGTTTCGCCGTCGACGATCGTCTTCGGCGCTTCGAAGTGAAGGCCGCCTTTTTCCGAGATGAAGACGGTCGGGACCGAGGTCGTCGCCGTCGAGGTGGGCGGGCTGTATGGCGCCGCAAGCGCCGAGGCGGAGACGCAGAGGACGGCGACGACGGTGGCCGCCGCAACGAGACGAAGCTGCTTCAAGTTGATTCCTTTCTGCGCCGCGAGAGCGGCGCACTGCACGGTTACGAGCGGGTAGCGGCCAGGAACCGTAAAGGCTGACGCGGCATCGATCAAGCGTCCAGTGCGGTCCGTGCCTGGACCGGGCCTACGCGCGCAGCCGGTAGCCCTTCGAGAAGAGCCGCAGATTGACCGCGAAGAGCGCCCCGGTCGCCGCGGTCAGCGCCAGCAGCGAAAGCGCGATGCTGACTTCGGCGTAGCCGACGAAGCCATAGCGGACCAGGTTGATCATGTAGAAGATCGGGTTGAAGTGGGTCAGCGTCTGGAACGGCTGCGGCAGCAGCGTCGCGGAGTAGAAGACGCCGCCGAGAAAGATCAGCGGCTGCAGGACGAAGGTCTGGGCGAAGGCGACGTCGTCGAACTGTTCGGCGCGGACGCCGATCAGCACTCCGAGCTGCGAGAAGAAGAAGCCGACCAGGAACAGCGCCGGGATCAGCACGAGGATGTTTTCGACCGGCAGGTCGACGAGCAGCGAGGCGGCGATGAAGGTCAACAGGGCGACGATCAGGCCGCGCATGAAGCCGCCGAGCGAGAAGGCGAGCAGCAGCTCCAGCGGCGAGGCGGGCGAGGAGAGCTGGTCCTGGATCGCCCCCTGGAATTTCTGCTGCAGGATCGAGGAGGAGTTGTTGGCGAAGGCGTTGATCGAGAACGACATCATGATCAGGCCGGGGATGACGAAGACGACGTAGTCGATCCCGTGCAGTTCGCCGACCCGCGAGCCAAGCGCCGCGCCGAAGACCGAGATGTAGAGGAACGTTTCCAGCAGCGGCGCGCCGAGCGTCTGTTTCTTGATCTTCATGAAGCGGTTGACCTCGCGCCGCCACAGCGTCGCGAAGCGGATCTGCGCGGCGCTCACAGGACCGGCTCCTCGATGTGGGAGCGCGAGAGCTCCTTGCGGCCGACCAGGGCCAGGTAGGCGTCCTCGAGGTTGTCGACGCCGAAGCGCGCCGACAGCGCGGCGCTGGTGCCCTCGCCGACGATCTCGCCGTGGTTGATGAAGGCGATCCGGTCGCAGAGCTGCTCGGCCTCCTCGATGTAGTGCGTCGTGAGCAGGATCGTCGTCCCCTCCTGGTTGATCCGCTGCACGTAGTGCCAGAGCTCGAGCCGCAGCTCGACGTCGACGCCGGCGGTCGGCTCGTCGAGGATCAAGAGGCGCGGCCGGTGCATCATCGCCCGCGCCAGGATGCAGCGCCGTTTCATCCCGCCCGAGAGGGTGCGGGTGCGTTCGTCGCGCTTCTCGGTCAGCGAGAAGGTCTCGAGCAGCTCCTTGGTCCGCTCGCGGCGCTCGCGCTTGGGCATGCCGAAGTAGCCGGCGTGGTAGTCGAGCGTCTCCTCGACGGTGAGGAACCAGTCGAGGTTGACCTCCTGCGGGGCGAGGCCGACCGCCTGCCGGGCGTCGCCGTAGTCGGCGATCGCGTCATGGCCGAAGACGTGGATCGAGCCGCCGGTCGGCTGCGCGAGCCCCGTCGTGCAGTGGATCAGCGTCGACTTGCCGGCGCCGTTGGGGCCGAGCAGGCCGAAGAGCTCGCCGGGCTTGATGTCGAGCGAGACCCCGCGCAGCGCCTCGACCCCGGTCGGGTAGCGCTTCTGCAGATCGGTGATTTGGAGGGCGGGTTCGTGCACGAGCGGTCAAACCTAGAGGACCGCCGACCTCGGCCGACTCAAAGGCGGCGGAGGACGGACTGGGCGGCGTTGTAGCCGCTCATCCCCGATGCCCCGGCGCCGGGCGGGGTGGCCGCCGAGCAGATGTAGACGCCGGGAATGCCGGTCGCGTAAGGATCGAGCGCGACACGGGGCCTGAACACCGATTGCAGCAGCGTGTTCGCCCCGGTGATGATGTCGCCGCCGACGTAGTTGGGGTTGTAGGACTCGAAGTCGGCCGGGGAGCGGATGTGGCGGGCGAGGATGCGCTCGCGCAGCCCCGGCGCGAAGCGTTCGACCTGGTCGAGCAGCGCCTCGGTCGCATCGCCCGTGTACCCGTGCGGAACGTGTGCATAGGCCCAGACGGGGTGGACATCTCCGCGCGAGCGCGAGGGGTCGGCGAGGTACTGCTGGCAGAGCAGGACGAAGGGTCGCTCGGGCATCCGGCCCCGGTTGACCTCGCGTTCGGTCGCGGCGATCTCCTCGTAGGAGCCGGTCACATGGACGGTTCCCGCCCGTCCCGACGCCGGGTCGGTCCAGGGGACCCCGCCCTCGACCGCGAGGTCGACCTTGAAGGCTCCGGGGCCGTGCTTGTAGCGGCGATAGGCCCGCGCCACGCGACTCGGCAGCCGATCGCCGGCAAGGTCGACGACGGCGCCCGGGGCCAAGTCGAGGAGCACGGCATCTGCGGCCGGCAGCTCGTCCAGCCTGCGCACCGGGCGGCCGGTCTCGATCCGGCCGCCGTGCTCGCGCACGACCGCGGCGAGCGCATCGGAGATCGCCTGCGAGCCGCCGCGGGCGACGGGCCAGCCGTTGCGGTGACAGGCGCAGGTCAGGGCCATGCCGGCCGCCGAGCTGAAGGGCCGCGAGAAGGGGCTGAACGAGTGGGCGGCGGTGCCGCCGAAGAGCGCCCGCGCCTGCGGGGTGGGCAGGGTGCGGGCGAGCAGCGAGACCGGCGCCGCCGCCGCCGGGCCGAAGCGGGCAAGGGTGAGCGGGTGGCGTGGCAGGTGCGCGAGTGGCTGCATGATGTCCTCGGCGAGCGCGTCGAAGTGACGAGAGGAGGAGCCGAAGAGCCGCTTCCAGGCGGGGCCGGCGGGGCCGAGCCCGGCGGCCGTCTGCTCGATCGAGCGGTGCATGACGGCGGCGCTGCCGTCGTCGAAGGGATGGCTGATCTCGATCTCGGACCAGGCCCACTCGAGGCCGTGCCGCTCGAGGCCGAGCGGAGCCAGCGCCCGCGAGCCGGGCGCAAAGGGGTGCGAGGCCGAGCAGTCGTCGTGCAGCAGGCCCGGCAGGGTGAGCTCGCTGCTGCGAGTGCCGCCGCCGATCGTCGTCGCCGCCTCGATCACCGTCACCCCCACCCCCTGCGCGGCCAGCGTCGCGGCGGCAGCCAACCCGTTCGGCCCGGCACCGACCACTACCGCGTCGCTCATACGACAGTCTCGACCGGAAAGGGGCGCTCGTCGAGCCAGGGCCGTCGCTCGACCATGTCGGCGACGTTGACCAGGCCTTCCTCGACCAGGCCGGTCGCGGCGTCGAAGATCCGGTAGCGCTGGCGCGCGATGTTGGCGGGCTGGGACTCGAGCACGACCACACGGACCTCACCCGGCTCGAAGTGGCAGCGCTCCTGGATCGCCGCCAGCAGCCGCTGGTCGTGGAAATGGCCGTCGCCGAAGTTGTAGCCGAGCACCACCCCGGCGACCAGCTCGCCCTCGCGCACGGCATAGTCCTCGATGTCGTCGACCGCCCGCTGCACGAGGCCGTTGAGTGCGCGACCGTGCGAGTGCATCGAGCGGAAAGCGAGGCCTTTGTAGACGAGCACGTCGATCAGCTCGGGGTCGTAGAGCTTGGCGAGCTGCTCGGTCACGATCGGCGCCGGCTTGACCAGGTCGCGGTCGAGCTTCGCCTCGGCGCCGCTGTCCTTTCGGAAGAGCCACTGGCTGGTCGCCCAGTTGCCGGCGTAGTAGCGCATCGAGGGCAGGAAGGAGACGAGGTCGGGCCGGAAGTTGCCGAGCACCGGGAGGCCTACGCAGGTGACGGCGAGGATCGCCAGAAGCAGCGGGTCGTCGAGGGTCGACCAGGACGTCGCGCCGTAGTGGCCGAAGAGGAAGAGGACGCCGAAGATCATGAAGATGTTCCACTCCAGCGGCACGGCCAGCGGAAAGGTGGAGAGGATGTGGAGGTGGAAGATGACCATCCCGGCGACGGCGATCGTGCCGATCCAGCCACCCTGGGAGACGAGCAGGATCGCCGGCAGAGTGAACTCCATCACCGTGCCCATGTGGGCGGCCAGCGCACCCATCGACGAGGGTCGTAGATCCTCCGGGTGGTCACGGTAGAGCCGTTTCTTCGCCGCCCGCCAGCGGTTCCAGGGCGTGTTGCTGATCATCACCGTGACGACGAAGGGGAAGTGGCGGTTGAGCTTCGAGGAGGCCGCCCCCCACCAGATGCAGATGAAGACGAGCTGAGCCGCAACGATCATGTTGGTCAACGGGAAGAGGAAGATGGTCGCCAGGTTGCCGTAGATCTCGGCGCGGGCGGCAAGAAAGGGGACCTTGTCGCGCAGGCCAAGCAGGACCAGGAGCGCGAGAAGCGCGCCGACCGCGACCGGGTCGAGACGGCCCGCCGCGACAGCAGTCGAGTCAACCCCGTCGGAGAGCAGCAGATTGAGCGCGGCGGCGATCAGCCCCGCGTAGACGGCGACGTCGAAGAGCGTGCGGCGGGTGCCGCGCGTCAGCGGCACCCGCTCGGGCCAGGGAGGCAGCCGCGTCGTGCCGGGCCGCAGCCAGTAGAGGACGCCGCCGATCATCGGTGAGAAGCGCAGGGTCAGCGGCAGCGAGCCGGCGCCGAGGCCGAGCACCTCCCAGAGCATCGTCCAGATCACCGCCTTCTGGAAGACGATCGGTTCGGTCCACCAGTCGCCGAGGTTGCCGAGCCCGCCCAGCCCCGCGGTCGTCGCCGAGATCAGCAGCAGGCCGCCGCCGGCGTAGACGATCAGCTTGAGGATGTAGAGCAGGTAGACGAAGGTCGGCGTGCCGAAGCCGTTGATCGCCCAGTCCTGGGCGAGGACCTTGATCCGCTCCAGATGGGGGCGTTGCTTCCACTCGGCGTACTCGAATGGCGGTGGGGTGGGTTGGATGAAGCCCATTTGTTGAGCCTATCCGGGCAGGGCTTCCACTTAACTTCTTTCGGTCATCGCCTGTGGGCTGGCGCCCGGAGCCGGCACCGAAAAAGTACAAGACGTTTCAGCCCTGCCCGGATAGGCTCTCTCGGTGACTGTCAGCAGACGCCCGTTGCTCGTCGTGGACACCCCTTCGATGTTGTTTCGGGCGTTTTACGCGTTGCCCGATTCGATCAAGGGGGTGGATGGGAGGCCGGTGAATGCTCTTCTTGGCACGGCCAACCTCGTGTTGCGGGAGATTGAAGTTCATCGGCCTCGGGCGGTTGTTCTTTGCTTTGGGCCAGATGCTGCTTCGTACCGGACTGAGCTTTATCCGGCGTATCACGCGGAGCGGGAGGCGGCTATGCCTGACGATCTTTCGCCGCAATTCGCCGCTGCGCGAGGGTTCTTCGAGGCTTTCGGTTGGACGGTGGCCACCAGCGACTCGCTCGAGGCGGATGATTTGCTCGGCACCTACGCGAAGCGCGAGGCTGAGGCCGGTGGGCGGGCGCTGCTGCTGACGGGCGATCGCGACATGTACCAGTGCGCCGCGGAGCGGGTCACCGTCCTCTACGTCAAGACCGGCGGCGGCAAAGGGGCCGAAAAGGTCGGCCCGGCCGAGGTGCGGGAGCGCTACGGGATCGACCCTGAGCTGGTGCCCGACTTCATCGCCCTGCGCGGCGACCCCTCCGACGGCCTGCCCGGCGCCAAGGGCGTCGGGCCGAAGACGGCCGCCGATTTGTTGCGTGAGCATGGCTCGCTGGAGGCGATCCTCGACAACGCGATTCGCCTGCCACGGCCGAAACTGCGCGCCGCCCTGCTCGACGCCCGCGACGAGCTGCTCGCCTTCAAGGACATCGCCACCCTGCGCGACGCCGGGGTCGACCGGCCGCCGGACCGCGACACCGACTGGGCCGGCGCCGCGACAGCCGCCCGCGAGTACGGCATGAACCGCCTCGCCGAGCGCCTCGAGGCGAACGCGTCCTGAAGCGCATCCGACATTGACCCCACTCCAGGTGGGTGAATGTCGGCTGCGCCAGCGGCATCGCCTTCTCGCCGCTGCCCGCGATCAGACGGCGACAGGATCGGTCGGCCGCGCCTCGGCGGCGCCGCTGGAGAAACGCATCGCGCCGTCGTCGATCGCCCCGCGGCGGATCGTGCGGATGTCGAGAACGTAGTTCTGGCGCAGCATCCAGGGCTCTTTCGAGCCCTGTTTGGGGAACTGGTCGAGTGAGCGCTGGACGTAGCCGGAGGTGAAGTCGAGCAGCGGCTTCTCACTTACCGACGGGTCGACCTCGGCCACACAGCTCGCGTAGCCGTGCGCGTCCATGTGGTTGAGCAGTCGGCAGACGTACTCGGAGGTGAGGTCCGCCTTCAGCGTCCAGGAGGCGTTGGTGTAGCCGACGGTGAAGGCCATGTTCGGCACCCCGCTCAGCATCATGCCCTTGTAGGTCATCTTGCTCGGCACGTCGACCTGCTCGCCGTCGACCGTCAGCTCGATCCCGCCGAGGAAGAGCAGGTTGAGTCCGGTCGCGGTGACAATCACGTCGGCCTCCAGCTCCTCGCCGGAGGAGAGCTCGAGCCCGCGCTCGGTGAAGGTCGCGATCCGGTCGGTGACGACCGAGGCCTCCCCCTTTGAGATCGACCTGAAGAGGTCGCCGTCGGGGACCATGCACATGCGCTGGTCCCAGGGGTTGTACTTCGGCTTGAAGTGCTTGTCGACGTCGTAGCCGGGCGGCAGTGAAGCTACGACGCCTTTGCGGATCCAGCGCTTGATCGTCTCCGGCCGGCGGCGGCTGAGCTGGTAGAAGCCAGCCTGGAGCAGCACGTTTTTCCAGCGCACCAGCATGTAGGCGACGCGCTCGGGCAGGCGACGGCGCAGCCTGGCGGCGATCGGGTCTTCCCCCGGCAGCGAGGCGATGTAGGTGGGTGAACGCTGCAGCATCGTCACGTGCTCAGCGTCCTTTGCCATCGCCGGCACCAGGGTTATCGCGGTGGCGCCGCTGCCGATCACGACGACCTTCTTGCCGCTGTAGTCGAGGTCGGCGGGCCAGTGCTGCGGGTGGACCACCTTGCCGGCGAACCGGTCGACACCCTCGAACTCGGGCGTGTATCCCTCGTCGTAGCGGTAGTAGCCGCTGCAGGTCCAGAGGAAGCCGCAGGTCAGCCGCACGGTCTCCCCCGTGTCGGTGCGCTCGGCCTCGACCGTCCAGCGGCTCTCGGCGCTCGACCAGGCGGCACTCCGCACGCGGTGGTGGAAGCGAATCCGCCGGTCGATCCCGCTCTCCCGCGCCGTCCGGCGCACGTACTCGAGGATCGAGTCGCCGTCGGCGATCGACTTCGACGCCGTCCACGGCTTGAAGCGGTAGCCGAGCGTGTGCATGTCCGAGTCGGAGCGGATGCCCGGGTAGCGAAAGAGGTCCCAGGTGCCCCCGAGGTCGCCCCGGGCCTCGAGAATCGCGTAGCTCTTACGGGGCGAGCGGTCCTGCAGGTGCCACGCAGCGCCGATGCCGGAGAGGCCGGCGCCGACGATCAGCACATCGAGATGTTCGGGCAACCCCTCGGCCACTGACGGCGATTCTCGCAGACTGGCTGGTCAGCCAGTGTGACAAGCCGCATAGCTATGGGCAGGCGACGCAGGCTAGTTGACCCGATAGCGCAGATGCGTGACACCCGGCGCCTCAACCACGAGGATCTGCTCCAGCTCACGACCCGTGCCGGTGCCGGTCTCGAAGAGCCGGGCCCCGTCGCCGAGCAGGAGCGGCACCACGTTGAGCTGCATCTGGTCGATCAGGCCCGCCGACAGGTACTGCCGGGCGACGTCGGCGCCGCCGGCGATGTGGACGTCCAGCTCTCCCGCCGCCTCCTGCGCCTGCTCCAACGCCGACTCGATCCCGTCGGTGACGAAGTTGAAAGTGGTCTCGCCCAGAGTCAGCGGCTCGCGCTCGTGGTGGGTGAGGACGAAGACCGGCGTGCGGAAGGGCGGCTCCTCGCCCCACCAGCCCTGCCACGGATCCTCGCCCCACGGCCCCGGGCCACCGCCGAACATGTTGCGGCCCATGATCACGGCGCCGACGCCGCTTTGGGCTTCCTCAATCAAGGGAGAGCTGGCGTTCACCTCTCCCCCCTCGCGCCCGTGCGGCTCACGCCAGGCGGCGAGGGGAAAGACCCACTCGTGCAGCTGCATGCCGCCTTCGCCCAGCGGATGCTCCTCGCTCTGGTTCGGCCCGGCGACGTAGCCGTCGAGGGAGATCGAGATCTCGAACCTCACTTTCGGCATCGCGCTCACGCCTCGTACGGCGCGTAGCGGTTGTGCAGCATCAGGTCATTGCCATCGGGGTCGGTGAAGAAGGCCATGTGGCAGACGCCGGTGTCGAAGATCTCGCCGAAGAACTCGACCCCCTTTGCCTCCAGCTCCGCCCGCGCCGCCGCGACGTCGTCGACGTGCAGCGCCGGGTGGGCGTTCTTCTGCGGCGCAAAGTCCATGCCGAGCTTTTCCGGCTCCCAGATGCCAAAGCAAGTGTCCCCGGCCCAGAACTCGAACTTGCCACGCTCGTCCGGCCGCAGGCCCAACGTCTCGACGTAGAAGCGGCGCGAGCGCTCGCTGTCGGTCGACGGAATGCCGATGAAGTCGATCTTGGTGATCACGGTTCCTCCGTTCGAAGAATCTGGCGCAGGGGGCGAATTCCTCGCCGTTGCCGACTTTATAGGGGTGATGACACCGTCAAAGTCGGATGCGCGTAGCAGGCGAGCTTGGGCGCTGGCGAACAGGCAGCATGGGGTCTTGAGCCGGAGCGATTTGCTCACTCTCGGCTTCGGCCCGGATGCAATCCGTCATCGGATTGCCACAGGCCGCATCCACCCCGTCGGGCGGGGGGTCTACGCCGTCGGCTGGCCCCGCTTGACACGGGAGCGACGCTGGATGGCCGCCGTGCTCGCCTGTGGAGATCGCGCGGCCTTGAGCCACCACAGCGCGGCCGCACTCTGGGGAATCGGCAGAGAGCGCCCCGGGCGAGTCGATATCAGCGTGCGAAGGCGCTGCGAACACAAGCGAGCTGGGATCCGCGCGCTGAGTAGGCCTTCCTTGCCAGGCAGCGACATCGTCCTGCGTGACGGGATCCCCGTCACCTGTCCAGTGCGCACCTTGCTTGACCTCGCCACCGAGTTGAGCGAGACGGCTCTTGAGCGCGCGGTCAACGAGACCGACAAGCGCGACCTAATCGACCCCGAGGCCCTGCGAGCGGAGCTCAACCGCTACGCGGGCAAGCCTGGGGTGAGGCCGCTGCGCACGCTCTTGGACAAGCACACCTTTCGCCTTTCGGACTCCGATCTCGAACTTCTCTTTCGGCCGATAGCCGCCGCCGCGCAGCTACCGCTGCCACTGACCAAAGTTTGGGTGAATGGCTATGAGGTCGACTTCTTCTGGCCCGATCTGGAATTGGTGGTCGAGACCGATGGCTTGCGGTACCACCGCACGGCATCCACCCAGACCAAGGACCACGTTCGCGACCAGACGCATGTCGCGACCGGCCTCACCGTCCTGCGGTTCACCCATTACCAAGTCAAGTTCGAAAGCCCCCACGTCCGAAGGGTGCTCCGCCAAACGACGCAACGCATCCGAGAGCGCCGGTGACGAACGCTTCCGACTTTGTGGGGGCTAAAGCACCGCCAAGGTCGGCTACGCCAGCGTGAGAACGTGGGCGTGCTTGGGGTCGACGCGGCCCTCGAGGACGTCGAGGTAGGCGTCGCGTACGGCGTCGAAGCCCTCGCCGCGGATCGTCTCGAGCCAACCGCCGGTCCACTCGCAGAAGGGGTGCCATGCCTCGGCGACCCGCGTCTCGAGGCCGGTGCGACCCCAGTCCTGGGAGCGCTTGGTGACGCGGTCGGGGGCGAAGAAGAAGGTCGGGGCCGGTCCCGGCAGCTCGCCCGCTCCGGCGGCGAGCTCCTCCCAGTGGGTCACACCCACGGCCATGCTGTGGACGAGCCGGTCGCCGTAGTGCGAGTGGACCGCGCGGCGCACCTCGCCGTCGCCGGCGACGTCGACGAAGGTCGCGGGGCCGGGGTCGAGCGTGTCGATCGCGTCGTAGCTCACCGTGCGGTCGTAGATCCCCAGACCCGCGACGAAATCGGCGTTGCGTGACGAGGTGAGGCCGACCAGCTCGACCCCCTCGCGCCGGGCGAGCAGGAAGGCGGCGGCGATCGCGGTCTTGCTCGAGGCGCTGGAGATCACGACCGGGCCATTCGTCGCAAAGCCCTCGTCGGCGAGCTGGTCGTCGATCAGGAACGAGGTGAAGAAGAGCGGCCGCAGCAGCATCTGGATCTCCTCGCTGTCTGCCCGGTAGAACGGATCGGCGCCGGTAGTGAGATAACGGTGGTAGGCGGACGGCAGCGCGGCCCGGTGCGGCGAGCCATCGACGAAGCCGCCCTCGCCGGCGTCGGCCGGCGCGACGACGAGGTGCAAGGAGGGCGGCAGGTAGCCGAACACGCGCTTCCCCACCTCCACCCCCTCGGCCTCGCTGCGCTCGACCTCGGCGAAGCCCCACATCGGCACCCGGCCCCAGCCGTCCTCAGCCGGGAAGAAGTCCCAGTAGTGCATCGCCTCGCCGAAGACGGCGTAGGTGACGTTGTTGGCGGTGAGGCCGAAGCTGTCGATGCGGAGCAGCGCCTGGCCGGCATCGATCTCGGGCGGCGCCGACTCGGCGATACGGCACTCGCGCAGATCGTCGCGCTTGACCAGGAAGTCCGTCATCGGCGCTCGGATGTTCTCACGTTCATACTGCCGGCGGGATGCCGGGCGTGCCGCGAATCGGCTTCAGCTTCGTCGACGTCCGCGACGTCGCCGACCTGGAGATCAGGGCGATGACCGCCCCCGAGGCGGGCGGCAAGCGCTTCATCGCGGTCGAGTCCTTCCACTGGATGGCGGAGATCGCCGCCGTGCTGCGCGAGCGCCTGGGCGAGGCGGCAGCGAAGGTGCCGACGCGAACGTTGCCGAACCCGCTCGTGCGCGCCGTGGCGCTCTTCGACCCCGGCATCCGCTCGATCGTCGGCCAGCTCGGCCGCAAGACCGAGCTCTCGAGCGAGCAGGCCAGGACCCAGCTCGGCTGGGCACCGCGGCCGATCGACGAGACGGTCGTCGAGTGCGCGCAGAGCCTGCTCTAGCGGCGGTTCACTCGACGCGGTAGCGCTCGGGCACGAAGGTCTGCGAGTCGGCGCGCGGGCGCACGTAGGCCCGCTCCTGCCGGGGCGGCAGCTCAATCTTCTCGTCGTCGACGCGCTCGTAAGGGATCTGTTCGAGCAGGTGCGCGATCAGGTTGAGCCGCGCCGTGCGCTTGACGTCTGCCTCGACCACGAACCAGGGCGAGTCCTTGGTGTCGGTGTAGGCGAACATCTCGTCCTTGGCCTCGGCGTAGTCGACCCAGCGCGCTCGCGCCTCGACGTCGACCGGGCTCAGCTTCCAGCGCTTCGAGGGGTCCTTCAGCCGCGCCTCGAAGCGGCGCTCCTGCTCCTCGTCGCTGACCGAGAGCCAGTACTTGACCAGGATCGTGCCGGAGCCCTGGACGATGCGCTCGAACTGCGGGCAGGTGCGCATGAACTCTTCGTACTCGGCGTCCGTGCAGAAGCCCATCACCCGCTCGACCCCGGCGCGGTTGTACCAGCTGCGATCGAAGAGGACGATCTCCCCGGCCGAGGGCAGGTGCGCCACGTAGCGCTGGAAGTACCACTGGCTGCGCTCGCGGTCGCTGGGCATGCCGAGGGCGACGACACGGACCACACGCGGGTTGGTCCGTTCGGCGATGCGCCGGATAACGCCGCCCTTGCCGGCGGTGTCGCGGCCCTCGAAGAGGACGACGACTTTGGCGCCTTCCCGTTTGACCCACTCCTGCAGCCGCACCAGCTCGACCTGCAGCCGCCGCATCTCCTTCTCGTACTCGTCCCTGCTGAGCACCTTGGTCTTCACAGCTCGACCTTAACGCCGCCGCCAGGACGGATGAGACAAACCGGGCCTGAACGAGCCAGGGCCACCCGAAGGCGGCCCTGGCCAGGTGCTCGGAAACGAACGCGGGAACCACGAACGGGTGGGACAAGACCCGCTTCCCTGCGATCGCCGGTGCCCGGGGTGGATTCCGCCGGGCGCCCAGAACAAGTGCGCGCCTAGCGGCCCTGCACCTCCAGAGTCCCCTCAAGCATGTGAATCAAGTTAGGACCACCTCCTTTCTCTGGTCAGATGATTGAAGCAAATGGCGTGGTCGGCCGCCCGGCCGAGGCCGCCGGCTCGCGCAGCGCCTGACCCGCCGGCTCAGGTGAAGATGATCTGGCCGCCCGCGGCGAGGCCGTAGAACTCGCCGACGGTGATCACTCCCTCGATCTGCGGGACGAAATCGCCCTCGTCGAGGCCGAAGAGGTCGACCGAGGCCTTGCAGGCGTAGAGGGCGCCGCCGGAGTCGGCGATCATCTCGACGAACTCGGGGATCGGCGGGATGTCGAGCTTCTCCATCTCCTGGGCGAGTTTGTGGGTTACCAGGGACGACATGCCGGGCACGGCGCCGGCCCAGGTGGCAAGGTGGAGGCCGGGGTTGCCGACCGTCGCGACCTTGACGTGCTCGTGCTTGGCCTTGTTGATCGCGTCGAGGCCGAAGAAGGTGAAGAAGACGTTGGCCTCGATCCCCTCCATCCGCGCCCCGTTGGCCATGATCAGCCCCGGGTAGATGCCCTCGAGCGAGCCCTTGGAGACGATGATCGAGACTTTCTCGATCGGCTCGGGCCTTGCTCCGTTGCTGCCTTGATCGGTCATCGGACCCTCCTTCCTAGATGCAGCCGCGTGGCTTCGGGATGCCGGCGATCTTGGCGGCGAGCTTCGCCGGCCCTTTCGGGAAGAGCTGGTACAGCTCCTTGATCGGCACCCCCGAGGCTTTGCCGAGGGTCCGGATCGAGGGCGCGCTGCCGCTCTCCAGGTAGGTGTCGCGCATGAAGTTGATCACCAGCCAGTGGCGGTCGGTGAGCTGCTCGATGCCTGACTGCGCCGCGATCTCGGCGGCGACCTGCTCGTTCCACTGATCGGTCTCGCTGAGGAAGCCCTCGGCGTCGACCTCGACCGGGGTGCCGGCGTAGGTGACGGTGGTCATTGGTTGCCTCCTTGTGCGCTTGCGGTCATCTGCCTGCCCGAGGTCGACATCCGCGCGTCGATGCCGGGGATGTCGCGGCCGGGCAGGAGCATGTGCCAGTAGAGGGGTTGGAAGGCGAGCTTGCCGAGATGGTTGAGGCGGGACTCGCGCAGCAGCGGCAGGGGCCCGAGGTGTGGCTCCGGGTAGCGGCCCGGCAGCGGCTCGACGTCGTAGTTGAAGTCGATCAGCAGCGCCTTGTGGAAGCCGCTCTCGATGAAGCAATTGACGTGACCGTCGTAGCTGGGCTCGAGCTCCTCGCCGGCGAGGTGGCGCCGGATGTTCGCGCACAGCGTCTCACCCTCGAAGTGGGTCGAGGAGCCGGCCTTGGAGGTCGGCAGGCTGGCGGCGTCGCCGATCGCGAAGACGTTGTCCGCGGCCTTGCTGCGCAGGGTGTGGATGTCGACGGGGACGAAGCCGAGCTCGTCGCCGAGGCCCGGCGAGCGCGCGACGAACGGGGCGCCGCCGTGCAGCGGGATGGTGACCAGCAGGTCGAAGGGAATCTCACGCTCGTCCCAGCTGACCAGCCGTCCCGCCTCGCCGTCGACGCGCCCGGTCGCGAACTCGGTCTCCAGGCCGATCTCCTTCTCGGCGAACATGCCGCCGAGATGGGAGGCGGCGACCGGCTTGGTGAAGGCGGCGTCGAGCGGCGTCGCGTAGACGATCTCGACCTGCGAGCGCACGCCCTTCTCGCGCAGGAACCAGTCGGCGAGGAAGCAGAACTCGAGTGGCGCGACCGGGCATTTGATCGGCATGTCGACCATGTTCACGACCAGCCGCCCGCGCTCGAAGCGGGCCAGCGCGTCGCGCAGCGCGACCGCGTCCTCGACCGTGTAGAAGCCGAAGACGCTCTCGCCCCAGCCGGGGCCGCGCAGGCCCTCGGTCTCCTCGTAGAGGAGCGAGGCGCCGCTGGCGATCACCAGCACGTCATAGGGAAGCGTGGAGCCGCCGGCCAGGTGAACGACGTTGGCGGCCGTCTCAACGCTGTCCACCTCGGCGAGGCGGAACTCGATCCCGTCGTGCAGCTGCTCACGGCGCGAGCGCACGATGTCCTCGGGCTGCTCGAGGCCGAACGGCACGAACAGCAGCCCGGGCTGGTAGACGTGGCGGTCGTCGCGGTCGACGACGACGATCTCGGCCTCGTCTCCGTAGAGCCTGCGCAGCCGGTTCGCGGTGAGCGTGCCACCGGTCCCAGCTCCCAATACGACGATGCGATGCCGCATGCCCCGGATTTTCCGCGCCGGGCGCCCCGCGCTCATCGGCGGTATCCCGCATCTCGGGCGCGGTGAACTACCGAGTGATCCAACTACCGGTTAAAGTCGTCAAAGCGCAAAAGCCGTCGCCTACCTGGGGGTCGCACATGGACGCCGATGCAATCGAGATGGGCCCGATCGACTACATCATCGTCGAGTGGCCGGGGCGTCAACCGAACGGCGCAGCCGTCCCGCACCTGATCGACCTCGTCGACCGCGGCCTGATCAGGATCCTCGACCTCGCCTTCATCACCAAGGACGAGGACGGCTCGGTCGCCGGCCTCGAGATATCGGAGCTGGGCGAGCAGGTCGAGGAGTTCGCGCTCTTCGCCGGCGCATCGTCGGGGCTGCTCTCCGACGAGGACATGACCGAGGCCGCGCAGGCGCTCGAACCGGGCACCTCGGCGGCGCTGCTCGTATACGAGAACAGCTGGGCGGCGCCGTTCGCCGCCGCCGTCCGCGGCTCGGGCGGCCAGCTCGTCGCCAGCGGACGCATCCCGGTCGACACGGTCCTAGCCGCCCTCGACGCCGCCGAGTCGGCCTGAAACCAAGGAGGAGAACTGATGCCAGGACTACTGAGAGGCGTGGCGCGCACCGCCGTCATCGCCGGAACCGCAACCGCGGTAAGCAACCGCGTGTCCCGCCGTCAGGCGGAGCGCTGGCAGGACCAGGAAATGCAGCAGCAGGCCCCGGCCCAACAGGCCCCACCCCCGGCCCCCGCACCCCCGGCGGAGCAGTCGACGATCGAGCAGCTCAAGGAACTGGCCGCGCTCAAAGACCAGGGCGTCCTCACCGAGGAAGAGTTCGCCACCCAGAAGGCCAAGATCCTCGGCTGAGGATCGGTGACCACCTCGTCAGTCTGAACCCGTGGCGGACACTGCCTACGATCGCCTCGGACGGGGCTACGGCGAGTTCCGGCGCGGCGATCCACGGATCGGCACGCGAATCGAAGCCGCGCTCGGCGATGCGCGCTCGGTCCTCAACGTCGGAGCCGGCGCCGGCTCCTATGAGCCACCAGATCGCGAGGTGACCGCTGTCGAGCCCTCGGCCGAGATGATCGCCCAGCGGCCCGCCAAATCGGCGCCGGCCGTTCAGGCGAGCGCTGAATCCCTGCCGTTCGGCGATGACTCCTTTGACGCGGCGATGGCGGTACTGACCGCTCATCACTGGCACGACCTGAGCGCCGGCCTCGGCGAGATGCTGCGAGTAGCCCGGCTACGCGTCGTGATCGTGACGTTCGATTCCGAGGCGCTGGAGGAGCTTTGGATCGCCGCCGACTACTTCCCCGAGATACTGGGGCTCAACCGACCTTCCGGCGCGAACAGCAGAAACCTGTTGACGATGCTGCCGGCATCCAGGAGCTCTCCCCTTCCGGTCCCACGAGACTGCGAGGACCATTTCTTCGCTGCGCTCTGGGCGAGGCCGGAGCTGCTCTTCGACGAGGATGTGGTGCGGCCGATGTGGGTCTGGCAGAGCATCTCGGAGGAAGCGAGGCGAGCGGGTCGAGAGAGACTTGCCACGGACCTCGAGAACGGCATCTGGGATGAGCGCTACGGGCACCTTCGCGAGCAGTCGGACCTCGACGTAGGCCTGCGCCTGGTGGTCGCCGAGCTCGATTGACCTTGATGCCGCCTGGGGCGACTATGGCGCCGGAGCGCCCGGCGCCATCGTTCGCAAGCCGGCGAGACGTGCGGCGGCAGCCTGACGCTCGTCGTAGGTCACAAACGCGTCGATCGGATCGAGATCGACAGCCGATGCAATATGGATCGCATCTAGAGCTCGCAGCGCCGGCTCGGCAAGTGCCCCGGCGCCGGCAAGCAGAGCGCGGTCAAGCGAGCGCAACGCGAGCACGTCTATCAGCTCGCCAGCACGTTTCAGCAACAGGTCGAGGGGGAGCTCGGCGTCCTGCGCGGCCGCGCGGCGAACCGCGCGTGGAATCTCGGTCAAGACCAGCTCGCTGCTGATCAGATCCGCACCTGCGAGATATCCGCGCAGGGCATCCGTCTCAGCCTCGACGCGCACAAGCTTGACCAGCGCTGAAGCGTCCGCGTAGAAGATGGCCATGCTCAGCGATCGCCGCGTATGTCGTCAAGCGCTCGGCTCAACGCCCGCGAATCGCCGGTCAGCTCCAGCGGCTCTGGCAGGCCCCTACTCACCGGACGCGAGACCCGGCCCTCGATGATCAGCCGATCGAGATCGGGGCCGGTACTCGGGGCGGGGCCAAGCTCGGCGACCGGCCGATTCCGGTCGGTCACCACCAACCGCTCGCCACGGCTTACGCGCCGCAGATACACGCTCAGGTTCTGCCGCAGCTCCGCGATACCCACCGACTCGCTCATGTACATGAAAGTAGCACCTCACTCGCTGACTCGCTATTCCTTCAAGGCCAGGCGCTATCCACTCCCACCCCCTCGCCCTCGGGATTTTCTCGCTAAATCCGACTCAGTGTCAGGCCGAGGACGTGTTCAGCGCCACCGCGGCGCGGATCAGCGCCTTCAGCGCCTTCTCGTCGATCTCGTCGCCCTCGTGGAAATCGATCGCGCGGCGGGTGTTGCCCTCGAGGCTGGAGTTGAACAGGCCTGACCGGTCCTCCAGCGAGGCGCCCTTGGCGAAGGTCATCTTCACGTGACTCTTGTACGTCTCACCGGTGCAGACGATCTTCCCGGCGTGGTACCAGGTCGGCACGCCTCGCCATTTCCACTCCTCGACCACTTCGGGGTCGGCCTGCTTGACGAGACTGCGGACCCGAGCGAGCGTCTCGCCCCGCCAGTCGCCCAACTCCTCGATTCGCGCGTCGATCAGCCGCGAAGGAGAGTCTCCCCCTTTCCCCTCCTGCGAACCGCCCTTCCCCTTCTTCATGTTCTCGTTGCTCTCTTCATCGCTTGCCGCCGCCTGCCGGCTACTGCTTTTCGATGTCCTTGCCGGGCCCACCGACCAGCTTGTCGCGCCCGCCTTCGCCCTTCAGGACGTCGCGGCCGGGCCCGCCGAGCAGCTTGTCGCCGGCGGAACCGCCGCGGAGAATGTCGTCTCCGCGCCCGCCTTCGATCTTGTCGCCGCCCGCGCCGCCGCTCAGCCTGTCGTTGAGGTTGCCGCCGGTGATCGAGTCGAAGCCGGGTCCCCCTTCGAAGATGTTGATGTGACCGGGAGCCCCGATGAACTTGTCGTCGGGGTATTCGGTCGGGTCGCTCGCCGTGACGACGGCGTGGATCTCGATCGGCCCCTGGCCGCCGCCGAGGTCGTCGGGCAGCTGCGAGAAGTCGAAGAGGGTGGGCACGGACGACGAGGCCTCGATGCGCCTCAGGTCGCGGCAGTAGGCGGGGCCGTTGTCGACGAAAGCGCCGCTGACGGTGATTTCTCCGTCGCTCGCGCAGCGAGGGACGATTTTCCCCTCGCCGCCAACGATCGTGAGCACGCCGTTGGAGAAGGTGCCAAAGGCATCCGCCCGCGCCGGCATGAGCACCGCGATTGCCAGCGCCAGCGTCGCGCCGATCAGCGCCCGGCGGGACGATCCGCCGAACCGAAACCGAAGCGCTGCCATCGCTGCCACGGATCGAAAGTCTAGATGCCCCCGCGCCGGCGAGCGGCGCCCAATCTCGGGTCTTCAAGATCGGCGACCCCAGCCAGGAGTGCCATAGGATTGCGCCGTGCCGTTCACTCTCAGGAACCTCAAGGAGGACCTGGAGGACGTCGGGTCCAACTTCGACGGTGCACCGGACCTGGAGTTTCGCTTGGCGACCGAGGCGCTCGCGCTCGAGAGATCCGGCCTGGGCTACCAGCGCGTCCCGCCCGGCTATCGCTTTCCGTACGGCCACACGCATAAGACGCAGGAGGAGGTGTACGTGGTCCTGGGCGGGAGCGGGCGGATGAAGCTCGACGAGGAGATCATCGAGCTCGAGGAATGGGACGCGGTGCGCGTCCCGCCCGGTACGTGGCGAGGCTACGAGGCCGGACCGGACGGCCTCGAGATCCTCGTCATCGGCGCGCCCAATCTCGGCGCTGCCCCGCGCGATGACGTCGAAGGCCAGCGCGACTGGTGGACTGACTAGTGCGGTTCATGGCTCGTGCCTTCGCGATCGCGGCGGCCGGCCTGGCGGTCGGGGCGCTCCTCTTCTCGCCGATCGCGGGGGCGGAGACGATCGGCGGCGTCGAACATTTCCCGACCAGGTGCAACGTCGGAACGCTCGCCGCCGGCCCGGATGGGAACGTCTGGTTCGCCTGCTTCCGGGAACGCTCCGGCCGCGGCGGCCAGGCACTCATCGGACGGATAACCCCCCAGGGCCAGGTCAGCGAATTCAGCACCGGGATTCCCCCCGGCCTCGGGGTCGACGACGTCGTCGCCGGCCCCGACGGCAACCTCTGGTTCACGCTCAACGCCGGCGTCATCGGCCCCGCGCGACAGGGACGCACGAGCGCGATCGGCCGGATCACGCCAGCCGGGGTCGTGGCGGTATTCAGAACCGGGCTGCGCAAACGGAGCGCCCCGGGTGAGATCGTCGCCGGTCCGGGCGGCAACCTCTGGTTCACCGACGTCGCCTCGCCGCCGGAGATCGGGCAGATCACCACGCAGGGGTCGATCGCCGAGTTCCCAACCGAGCTGAAGCCGCCGCTCGGCCTCGGCGGCCTCGCCGCCGGCCCCGACGGAAACGTCTGGTTCACCCAGGTCTTCAACCTGCCGCATGGCGACGGAGAACCCGGCGGCCTGATCGGGCGGCTGAGCCCGAGCGGCGCCCTCGCCCAGTTCGGCGCCGCGCCGGCGGCGATCGGGGCGCCGGTGGCGGGCGCCGACGGAAACGTCTGGTTCGCCGCGGACAGCAGCCACGTCGCGATCGACCGGGTGACGCCGAGCGGGGAGATCTCGGAGTTCGGCAGTGGGGTCGTCGGCGTCCCGTCCGACCTGGTCGCGGGACCCGACGGCAACGTCTGGTTCACCGCCCAGCAGTCGATCGGCCGGGTGACGCCGAGCGGGGAGATCACCCAGTTCACCGACTGCATGAACTACCGCCAGCTCTTCTCCGAAGCCACCTCGATCGTCGCGGGGCCGGGCGAAGACCTCTGGTTCGCCAGTGTCACCAGCCGCCAACTGCCGTCGATCGAAGAGCCGCCGACGATCGGCCGGGTGACGCCGAGCGGGAAGATCACCCAGTTCAAAGCTGGAATCGACTGGGAACCGCGCTCGCTCCTCGCCGGCCCCGACGGCAGGGTCTGGTTCGCCGGCGGCGCCGAAGAGATCGAACGGATCACCCCTCCAAGCGCCCCGGTCAACACCTTCGTCTTCGCTCGCGGCAGAGCCAAGGCCGACGGCACTGCCGAAATTGCAGTCGAAGTCCCAGATCCCGGCACGATCGGACTGCGCCAGCTCGCCGTCGTCCTGCCCCACAAACGGACGATCCGGCTGCCGAGCCGCCCCGCGGCCCGAGCCAGCGCCGCCACCTGCGGGCCGGCGCGGCTCAGGCTGCGACTGCGGGGCGCCGCCAGGACCAGGCTGCGGCGCAAAGGCCGGGTCGAGGTCAGGGTCAGGGCCACCTTCACCCCGACCGGCGGCAGCGCCAACACCGAGGTGGCGACGATCGTGCTGCGAGAGCAGCGAGCGCGGCATTAGCGCCCGGTCGTCGCTCACTGGTTCATCATGGCAGCGTGGATCTCGACGAGGATCGGATACTCCGCGAGTACGTGGCGGTCGATCCCGAGGAGCGCCTAGAGCTCCTTCTTCGCGACCTGCGCAGCTCCAGGACCGGCCTCTCGGGGCGCGAGGCGCAGAGGCGGCTGGTTCAGTTCGGACCGAACCTGCTCGAGCGCAGGCGCCAGAGACGATGGCTGCCGGAGCTTGCCCATCAGTTCACCCATCCCCTGGCACTGCTCCTCTGGGCGGCCGCCGGGCTGGCGTGGATCGCCGGCATCCTCGCCGTGGCCGTCGCGATCGTGATCGTGATCGCGATCAACGCGGCGTTCGCCTTCGTCCAGGAGATGCAGGCGGAGCGGGCGGTCGAGGCGCTCGCCCAGTACCTGCCCGAGCGGGCACGGGTGCTGCGCGATGGCTCCCCGGTCGAGATCTCCACCACGGAGCTGGTGCCCGGCGACGTCGTCCTTCTCGGCGAAGGCGAGCGCATCTCCGCTGACGCGCGCCTGCTGCAAGGGGCGCTGGAGGTCGACATCTCGACCCTCACCGGAGAGTCGATTCCGGTGTTTCGCTCCGCGAGCTACGCGGATGTCGGCGTGCCGCCGCTGCAGGCCCGCGACCTGGTCTTCAGCGGCACGACCTGCACCGAGGGGGAAGCCCGCGCGGTCGTCTTCGCCACCGGGATGCACTCCGAGCTCGGCCGTATCGCCGCCCTCTCTCAGCGAGTCGAGCGCGAGGAGAGCCCGCTGGAGCGCCAGGTCAGGCGGGTCGCCTGGCTGATCGCCGCGATCGCGCTGGTGACCGCGATCGCCTTCCTGCCGCTGGCGCTCCTCGTCGCCGGTCTCTCTCTGAGCGACTCCGTCGTCTTCGCCGTCGGCCTGCTGGTCGGCAACGTGCCCGAGGGCCTGTTGCCGGTGATAACGCTGGCCCTCGCGGTCGGCGTGCGCGATCTGGTCCGCCACGGCGCGGTGATGAAGCGGCTGAGCGCCGTGGAGACGCTCGGCTCGACCGACGTGATCTGCACCGACAAGACGGGAACGCTGACCGAGAACCGCATGCACACGACGGCCGTCTGGAGCCCGGCGGGCTCAGTCGCCTTCGGGAACGGGACTCCAGCCGAGAGTCCGCCGGAATCCCTTGTCGAGCTTGCGCGGACGATGGCCGACTGCAACAACGCCCGAATCGACTCCGGCGGGCCGGTTGGAGATCCGACCGAGGTGGCGATGCTGGAGGCGGCAGCGGCGCTCGGCGCCTCGACCGATCCCAGCTCACGCGAAAGGCGGCGAGCGCGTCAGTTCCACTTCGATCCCGTCCTCAAGCGCATGTCGACCGTCGACGAGCGCGACGGCGAGCTCTGGCTCGACTCGAAGGGGGCGCCGGAGTCGCTCCTCCCCTGCTGCACGGGCATCGCCTGGGACGGCGGCGAGCGGCCACTCGGCGGCGACGAGCGAGAGCGCGTCGAACGCCAGGTCTCCGAATACGCCGGTCAGGGCCTGCGCGTACTCGGTGTCGCCCGGCGGCCGCTCGGTAGGGACTCCGCTCCCGAGCTGCGCGAGGAGGCCGAGCGGGGGCTGACGTTCCTCGGCCTTGTCGCGATGGTCGACCCGCCACGGGCCGAGGTGGCCGCGGCGGTCGAACGCTGTCACGCCGCCGGCATCAGGATCATCGTCGTCACCGGCGACCACGCGCTGACCGCGAGCGCCGTCGCCCGCGAGATCGGCATCGGCGCTGACGGGGAGCTGCCGGCGATCGGCGGCGAGGAGCTGGAGCGGATGAGCGACGAAGACCTCGACGCCCTCCTGCATAGCGACCAGGAGCTGGTCTTCGCCCGCAGCTCACCCGAGGCGAAGCTGCGAATCGCCGACGCCCTGCAGGAGGAAGGCCATGTGGTGGCGATGACCGGGGATGGGGTGAACGACGCGCCGGCGCTGCGCGCCGCCGACATCGGCATCGCCATGGGGCGCTCGGGAACCGACGTCGCCCGCGAGGCCGCGACGATGGTCCTCACCGACGACGACTTCTCGACGATCGTCACCGCGGTCGAGGCGGGCCGGCGCGTCTACGCCAACATCCGCAAGTTCCTCCTCTACATCTTCGCCCACACCACGCCGGAGGTGACGCCGTTCCTCGTCTTCGCCCTCGGCGGGGGCGCGATCCCGCTGCCGCTGACGGTTCCGCTGCTGCTCGCCTTCGACGTCGGCACCGAGACGCTGCCGGCGCTCGCGCTCGGCCGCGAGCGCGCCGAGGCGGGCTTGATGGGACAGGCGCCGCGTCCCAGGGGGGAGTCCGTGGTGCAGGGGTCGATGCTGCTGCGCGCCTGGCTCTTCCTCGGCCTGATCTCCGCCATCCTGGAGGTGGCGGGGTTCTTCTACGTGCTCACCAAGGCGGGCTGGAGCCCGGGCGATCCGACCGGATCGGGGTCAGACCTCCACGACGCCTATCTCGAAGCGACCACGATGACCTTCTTCTCGATGGTGGCCTGCCAGATCGGCACCGCGTTCGCGGCGCGAACGGATCGCGCCTCGTTGCGCTCGATCGGCGTCCTCAGCAACCCGCTGCTGCTCTGGGGGATCGTCTTCGAGCTCGCCCTCGCGGCGATCTTCATCTACGCGCCGCCGTTTCAGTCGCTGCTGGGCACGGCGCCCCTGAGCCTCGACGTCCTGGCCTTCGCGCTGCCTTTCCCCTTCATCGTCTGGGGAGCCGATGAGCTGCGGCGCTTCCTGCTGCGACGCCACGAGCGCGCTTCGCGGCCTCCCGGCCGTCGCGACCCCGACGAGACGAGCATCCGGGGCAACCCGCTCTAATCCTTCGGATTTCCACTGATGACGGCCGGAAAAGTCTCTTCTACGGTGAGCCCATGCCCGAGCCGAGCATCATCGAGCGCAGCGTCGAGAAGGCCCACATCTGGCTCGACGAAGTCGCCGGACAGCTCGGCACCGACGACCATCGCCAGGCCTACCGGGTCTTGCGGGCCTATCTTCACGCGCTGCGCGACCGTCTCACGGTCGACGAGTCGGCTCAGCTCGCCGCCCAGCTTCCCGACCTGATCCGCGGCATCTACTACGAGGGCTGGAACCCCAGCGCGACTCCGGTCAAGTACCGCGGCTTCACCGACTTCCTCGACCGCGTGGCCGCCGACGCCCAGCTCGACGGCGAGACCTCCGCCTCCTACGCGGTCAGCGCCGCCGCCGAAGTCCTGCGTCGTCACGTCTCCGCGGGCGAGCTCGATGACGTCCGCGCGCAGCTGCCCGACGACCTCCTGCCGATTCTGGGCTGAGCAGCGGGCCCCGGACCGAGCGCGACGCGGCCTCTCGGTACACGCTTGCCTGTCCGATGTCCACGCTCGCCCAGCTCGCGTTGGCGATAGGGGTCGTTTTCGCGGTGAACCTGCTGCCCGCCTTTGGGCCGCCGACCTGGGCCGTCCTGGTCTTCTTCAGCCTCGACTTCGACTTGCCGGGAGTTCCGCTCGTGCTGGGCGGGGCGCTTGCCGCCGCGACGGGGCGTTTCGTCCTCGCCAACGGCGCCCGCAGGCTCCGGCCGCGGCTCTCCGCCGCCCGGCGCGCGAGCCTCGACCGCGCCCAGACGGCCATCGGCAAAAACCGCGCGCGGGCCGCGGCAGGACTTGGCCTGTTCGCGCTCTCGCCGGTGCCATCCGGTCAGCTCTTCGTCGCAGCCGGACTGATGACCGTGCCGCTGCTGCCGTTGACCGCGGCCTTCTTCGCCGGTCGCCTGGTCTCGTATTCGATTTACGTCAGCGTCGCCACGATTGCCGAGCGGAACCTCGGCTCCCTTGCCCTGGATGCGCTCACCTCGCCGCTGGGAATGGGACTCCAGGTCGCGATGCTGGTCGTGCTGGCGCTGCTGGCGGGCGGGATCAGGCCGACCGTGCCCGCACCCCCGCGGCCTTCTGCAGGTCGAGAGCCCGCAGCGCCCGGTTCACATCGGTGACCGAGAGGATGCCGACACCACCGTTGGCGGTGAGGACAACCGCACGCCCAACCCGCTGAAAAGCGGGGCGCTCGAGCAGCTCCGCAACGTCCTGGTGCTCGTCCACGACCAGTTCCGCGTCACCGAGCGCGAGCTCAGCCACCGCGGTGCCGGCACGGCGGGCTGCCGGCACGCGCTGCACCGCGGCGAGGTCGAGCAGGCCGACCAGCCTCTCGCCCTCGAGGACCGGAAATGCCGAGTACCTGTACTTGACGAAGAAGTCCTCGACCGCGTCCTCGACGCTGGTGGCGGCGGGCACGGTCACGGCCGGGAAGGACATGAATCGCCCGGCCTCGCGACCCGCGAAGGCAGTGCGGACCCGCAGTCCTCCCTCCTCCGCTTTCGCCGCCGCGATCACGAAGAACCCGATGATCGCAAGCCAGATGCCACCCAATGCCCCGGCTGCCGCCGTCAGCAGACCGAGGCCGATCATCGCCCAGCCGAAGCCGCGACCGATCGAGGCCGCGACGGCAGTGGCACGGGTCAGATCGCCGATCCTGCCCCAGATCAGCGCCCGCGCGACCCGCCCACCATCGAGCGGGAAAGCCGGGAGCAGATTGAAGGCGAGGATCGCCGCATTGACGAATGCCTGGTACTCGATCACCGCTCGAAGCCCGACCGGCGCCGAGGACGGCAGTGCCAGCGCGATCGCCCCGAAGAGCATGGCGATCGCCAGCGTCACCGCCGGACCGGCGAGCGCGAAGCGCAGCTCGTCCCCAGCCGCCTTCGGGTAGCCCTTCATCCTGGCGACGCCGCCGAGCAGCCAGAGGTCGATCTCCTCGATTTCGACACCGTGGCGCCGCGCGACCACGGCGTGGCCGAGCTCGTGCAGAAGGATGCTGGCGAAGAGCAGAAGGGCGCTCGCCAGCCCGAGCGCATAGGCGACCCCGGGGGAGATGCCGGAGACCCGATCCGGGTAGTAGACAGCTCCGAGCGAGAAGGTGATCAGCGCGACGATGACCACCCACAGCGGCTGGACGCCGATCGGGATTCCGGCAAGGCGACCGATGCGGATGCTGCGCATGCTCAGCAACGGGCCAGCAGCCACTCCTCGACTTCGCCTGCCTCGAACCCGGATTCCGCCCAGGTCTCGGCCGCGTCATCGGGATTTCCGCCGTGGGCGAAGTGGCCAGGTTTGTCGATCACCTCTCGAACCGTCATCTGGACTCCGATTCTCTGCGCCTTCTCGGCACAAGTCATCGGGGGAATCCCCTTTGGTGGACTTCGGCTTTTCCACCGATGACAGGCGCGGCCCTAGTGGGAGCTGCTTGGTCGCTCAGCCCAGCTCGGCCAGCTTGTCGTCGAGCTGCTTGCGAATCGCTTGGCAGACCGCTTCGACATCGGCGTTGTAGCGCTCGGACGAGAGCACGCCCAGCAGCACCTCAGCGTCGGCCTTCGAAATCGTCAGGGTGATTGCTTGATCGGTCATAAGGGGGTCTCCCTCCTGTTGTTTTTTCCACTCTCCCGCATGAGAACCCATCAGTCCACCGTAAAAAAGGCGGACTCGTGGGTTGCCCCGCGGGTCCACACCCCGATCTATGATCGTCGCGTGATCGGCCTCATAGCGCTCAACCTCGTGCGCAATCGGGGTCGGACGGCACTGACCGCGACCGGGATCGCGATCGGAGTGGCGACGATCGTCGCCCTGCTCGGCTTGACGCAGGGCCTCAAGCAGAGCGTCGGTGGCCTCAGCCACCTCGGCGGCGCCAGCCTCGGCATCTTCCAGGGCGGCGTCGCCGATCCGACCGCCTCGGTCCTGCCCGAGTCGCTTGTCGGCCGCGTGCGGGCGCAGCCCGGCGTCGAGGACGCCGCGCCGATCCAGCTCGTCACCGACGCGCTGCCCGACTCGCCCTCCACGATCGTCTTCGGCGTGCGGCACAACAGCTTCGTGCAGCGTCGCCTCGTCGTCACGGAGGGCCGCGCTTCGGGACCGGGTGAGGCGATGGTCGGCAGTGCGCTGGCGGCAAGTCGGGGCCTGGGACCGGGCGACACGCTCGCACTCAAGGGACAGCGCTTCCGGATCGTCGGGATCTACCAGAGCGGCGTCGCCTTCGAGGACAGCGGGGTGGTCGTGCCGCTGCCCGCCGCCGACCGCCTCGCCGGCCGGGCCGCAAGCGCGACGACGATCGCGGTCGTGCTCGAGCCAACCGCGTCGGCGGATACGGTCACGACCGAGCTCGAACGGTCCTTCCCCGGCACGACGACGATCTCCAATCCGGGTGAGGCAGCCCGCGCAAACCCCGGCTTTGAGATCGTCACCAAGGCCGTCCTCGTGATCGCCGTGCTGGCGCTGATCCTGGGCGGGATCGCGGTCACCAACACGATGGCGATGGCGGTCTTGGAGCGGCGCCGCGAGCTGGCGCTGATGTCGGCGATCGGCTGGAGCCGCCCTCAGGTGGCCGGGATCGTCGTCGGCGAGGGCGCCGGAGTGGGATTGATCGGCGCCGGGCTCGGTGTCCTCGGCGGCATCCTGATCAGCCACCTGATCGTCGGCCTGCTCGGTGCCGGCGGCTTCGTCGACCCGGAGCTGACCGCCTGGGGGATCGGCCGCGGCCTGCTGGTCGGCCTGGCGATCGGCGTGCTCGGAGGCCTCTACCCCGCCTGGAGCGTCTCACGACGCCCGCCTGCTGAGTTGCTTGGCCGTTTCTGAGCCTCAGGGCGCTTCGTCGCCGGCGATGCGGCCGTCGACTCCGGCGGGTGCTCGCGTGCCTTGTCTCCCAAAGCCGCTATCGCGTCACCTTTACGGCGTAGTCGAGTCTGCGCGTGTCGAAGCCGAGGAGGCTGGCTTCTGGGGACAATGTCGATGCCCGAACATCCCCCGACGAACCGACTGAGTGAAAGGAGGGCTCGCCGTGCCGGAATACGCACGCGCTCCGAACGCCGCGGACCGCACCACCGCGCCAGAGCAGAGGTCGCTGATCGAGCTGGCGGGTGTCGCCCGCCGCTACGACATGGGAGAGGTGACCGTCACCGCGCTCGAGGGCGTGAACTTACGGATCGAGCGCGGTGAGTTCATCGTCGTCCTCGGCCCCTCAGGGAGCGGCAAGACGACCCTGCTGAACATGATCGGCGCCCTCGACTCGCCGACCGAGGGGACGATTCGAGTCTGCGGCGAGGACATCAGCGGCGCATCGCGGGCGGATCTGTTCGCCTTCCGTCGCCGCACGGTCAGCTTCATCTTCCAGACCTTCAACCTCTTCCCGGCGCTGACGGCGCTGGAGAACGTCGAGTTCGGCGCCGACGTCAGCGGCCACGGCAACGCCCGCGAGGTCGCCGCCGAGACGCTCGACCGCGTCGGGCTCAGGTCCCGCGGCGAGCACTTCCCGCACGAGCTCTCCGGCGGCGAGCAGCAGCGCGTGGCTATCGCACGGGCGCTGGCAACCCGCAACCCGATTCTGCTGGCGGACGAGCCGACCGGAGAGCTCGACTTCCGCACCGGCGTGCAGATCCTCGACCTGCTGCACGAGCAGACCCACAGCGAGGACACCGCGGTCCTGGTGGTGACGCACAACCGGGAGATCGCTCGCGTCGCCCACCGGGTGATCGAGCTCTCCAGCGGCCGGATCGTCTCCGACGGGCCGAACCCCGGCGGCCCCGCCGACATCTCCGAGCTGCATTGGTGAGGATGGGACGGCTCGGGCTCTGGCTGCGCTGGTCGCTCCGCGATCTGCGTGGGCGCTGGGCCCTGGTGCTGGCGATCGGGCTGGTGCTGGCGATCGGGACGGGTGTCAACGCAGGCCTCGGCAGCCTGGAGTCCTGGCGGGTCGCCTCCAACGACGCCAGCTTCGAAGCCCTGCACGCCCATGACCTCGAGATCTCGCTGACCGAGGGGACGAGCGCACCGGCCGGATC
>JAPVSJ010000082.1:0-14314 GCA_047519745.1 Actinomycetota bacterium
CGACCGCGATGTCGACGTTGGTGGTGGAGCGAATGCCGCCGTCGACGAGCTGGCGGCCCTTGAGATCGACCGGCTTGTAGACGATCGGCAGCGCGGTCGAGCACTCGATCGCCTTCGAGATCGGCACGTCATCCCAGCCGGGCTCGCCGAAGACCAGACGCTCGCACGTATCGAGGTCGGTCGCGGTCAGGTAGAGCTCGCTGTCGAGCTGGCGAAAGTCGTTGATGCGGCCCGCGTCGCTGAGTGCCTGCTCGACGTAGTCGGCGATCCCGCCGCCCGAGTAGAGGCCGGTCGGCAGCGCCTCGGCGAGCCCGACGACGATGTCGATCGCCGAGAACTCACCCATCTGGGCCAGCCTGCGGACCAGCTCGAGTGAGCGCAGCGGCAGCATCGCGGCTTTCTGCAGGAAGCCGAAGTAGTTGAACTTCAGCACCTTGTCGAGGTCGAGATCATCGAGGTCGGAATCCACCCGCTTGTTGATCACCTGCATCATTTCGTCTGGGGTGACCCCGTTGGCGAGCATCGTCGCGACGAAGGAGCCGGCGCTGGTGCCGACGTAGACGTCGAAGTTGTTGACCGTGCTGTTGACGGCGAGCAGGTCGAGTGCACGCAGGGCGCCGATCTCGTAGACGCCACCGGTGAAGCCGCCGCCGCCGAGGACGAGGGCGGTCTTCGAGGGGCGCTTGCGGCCTTTGCCGCGTTTGCGGCGGGTCGGAGCCTCGATGTCTACGACCTTGCCCATAAACATGGATTATCCCAGAGTGAGCGGCTGGCCAGGATGGGGGACCTCTCGCCCGGACAAGTTGCCGCGGAAGACGCGGCAACTTTGAGTATCCGCCCGTTCGAGAGGTCCCCCATCCTGGCCGCTCGGAGCGCTACCTTGCTTCGTTCTCGTGTTGCTACCTGAGATGAGACGGATGTCGATCCTCTTCGGCCTATTGCTGCTGGCGCTCGTGCTGCCAGGCGGGGCACAAGGGGCTGGCAACCCTTGTCAGCAGATGCGGGAACGGCTGGTCTATGGCGGGGGATCGGCTAGTGGGTTGTTTGTGGTGGATGCGGAAAGTGGCAAGCCTGTCTGCGCGCGCGCTGCGAAGACGCCGCGGATCCTCGCCTCGAATACGAAGCTGTTCACCACCTCGACCGCGCTCTCCCGCTTCGGGCCCGAATACCGGATCGTGACCAAGCTGCTCACCGACGGCAAGATCGACACCGCCGGCGTCCTGCATGGCAGCCTCTATCTGCAGGGGGGAGGAGATCCGGCGCTCGGGGTTCCCTCGTTCTACGACCGCTATGGCGGCGGGGTCGGCACCAACCTGCTCCTGCTCGCCTCTCAGCTCCACGCCGCCGGCGTGCGCGCCGTGACGGGGCGGCTCTACGCCGACGACAGCGTCTTCGACCGGCTGCGCGGCGTCGCCGACTCCGGCTACGCGACCAGCCCCTACATCGGCCCTCTCTCGGGACTCTCCTTCGACTCCGGCTACCGCGGCTCGATCTCGCAGGGCTTTGCCTCAGAACCGGCGACCCTGGCCGCCGAAAGGCTTGACCTGGCGCTGCGCTCCGGCGGAATCAAGATCCGTACCGGAGTCGCCCGCGCCGTAACGCCGCCCGGGGCCGAAGCGCTTGGCGCCGTGCGCTCGCCGCCGATGTCGCAGCTGGTCGAAGCGACCGACGTCTACTCGAACAACTTCTTCGCCGAGATGCTGGCCAAGCTGCTCGGCGCCCACTTCGGCGGCTCCGGCACCACCGCGGCGGGAACGGCGGTGGTGGAGCGCTTCGCCCGCAGCGAGGGATCGGGCATCCAGGCGGTCGACGGCTCCGGCCTGACCCGTGGCAACCGCGCTTCCCCGGCCCAGGTCGTCGGCCTCCTGGAGGCGATGCGCGGAGCGCCTGTGGGCGACGAATTCATTCAGGACCTGGCGCTCGCCGGCCACGAAGGAACCGTCGCCGACCGCATGCACGGAACCGCAGCCTACGGCCGCTGCCGCACCAAGACCGGCACCCTGACCGCGGTCAGCGCCCTCTCCGGCTACTGCTTCAACCGCGACGGCCGGATCATGATCTTCTCGATCCTGATGGACAGCGTCAGCGATCTCACGCTCGCTCATTACGAGCAAGACAAGATCGCGGGACTGGTCGCGTCTTACTGAAGCAACCCCAAAGTGGTCACACGAGCGGCATCCTGCGTTTGAGCGGACGGAGCAGGGGGTGTCCGGTCGGGCAGCGGCGTCCTCTTTTCGCCCCACCTGCTCAGCGAGAAATACACGCGCGACTGGCGAAAACCCAGCAACCGACCGGACACCCCCTGCCCCGTCCCTAGAATCGGCCCCATGCGCGTTCTCTTGACCAACGACGACGGCATTTCGGCCCCCGGCCTGCAGGCGGCCCGCCGTGCTTTGCGCGAGCTCGACGGCGTCGAGGTCGACGTGATCGCGCCCGACTCGAACCGCAGCGCCACCGCACGCAGCATCACGACCCGCTCGCCGCTGACGGTCGAGGAGGTCGAGTTCGGCGATGGCGACCGCGGCTTCGCCACCGACGGCACCCCGGTCGACTGCGTCCGCTTCGCCGAGCTGGGCCTTGTCGGCCACCGCCCCGACCTGATCGTCTCTGGGATCAACCACGGCGCCAACCTCGGCGACGACATCACCTACTCGGGGACCGTCGCCGCGGCCTTCGAGGGGATCGTGCTCGGCATCCCCGCCGTGGCGATCTCCCAGCAGTCCTCGGGCGGCGGCATGGGCTACGTCAGCGGTCGCTTCGACTTCTCGGTCGCGGCGCCGTTCGTCGCCCAGCTCGTCGCCGCGCTAGGGGATGAGCCGATGCCGCCGAAGACGCTGATCAACGTCAACTGCCCCGCCGGCGAGCCGAGCGGGATCGAGGTGACCAAGCTCGGCAAACGCGTCTACAACGACGAGCTGAAGCTCGTCTCCGAGGACGACGACGGCCGTCGTCGCTACGAGATCTACGGCTGGCAGCCCGGCTTCGAGGAGCTCGAGGGGTCCGACCTGATGGCGGTATCCGAGGGCCGGATCGCTGTCACGCCGATCCACTTCGACCTCACCGACCACGGCGAGCTCGACCGCCTGCGCGCCTGGCGGCTCGAGGAGATGCTGGCGGCGAGCCTCCCCTCATCGGTGTGAGCGCCGCAAGCGCCGAGAAACGAGCCAGGGAGCTGCGCCGAGAGCTGGCGGTCCACAACCGGCGCTATTACGTCCTCGACGACCCACTGATTGACGACGACGAATACGACGCGCTGCTCGACGAGCTGCGCACGATCGAGGCTGAGCACCCGGCTCTGCGGACCCCGGACTCGCCGACCCAACGGGTGGGGGCGCCGCCACTGGATCGCTTTGAGCAGGTCGAGCACGCCGAGGCGATGCTCTCGCTCGCCAACGCGCGTAACGAGGAGGAGCTGCGCGCCTGGGAGACCCGTGTGCGCAACCACCTCAAGCGGCTAGACATCAGCGCCGCCGAGTTCAGCTACACGACCGAGCCGAAGATCGACGGGCTGGCGATCTCACTCACCTACGAGGATGGCGTTTTGGTGCGCGGCGCCACGCGTGGCGATGGCCGCATCGGTGAGGACGTGACGCAGAACCTGCGCACGATCGGCGCGATCCCGCTGCGGATCGACGATCCGCCGCCCCTGATCGAAGTGCGCGGCGAGATCTACCTGCCGATCGCCGACTTCAAGGCCCTCAACGAGCGCCGCGCCGAGGCCGGCGAACCGGCCTTCGCCAACCCGCGCAACTCGGCGGCCGGCTCGATCCGCCAGCTCGACCCCGCGCTTGCCGCCGAACGGCCGCTCTCGATCTGGTGCTACGGGGTCGGCGCCGTGCGCGATCTCGACCTGGCGACGCACAGCGAAGAGCTGGCGTGGCTCGGCGAGCGTGGCTTCAAGGTCAATCCCGATACCGATCACCACGCGGGGATCGACTCGACCGTGGCTCGTTGCCGCTGGTGGGAGGAACGGCGCGAGCAGCTCGACTACGAGATCGACGGCGTTGTCGTCAAGATCGACGAGCGCGCGCTGTGGCGGGAGCTGGGCGTGGTCGGCCGCGAGCCACGCTGGGCGATCGCCTGGAAGTTCGCGCCGACGACCGCGACGACGAAGCTGCTCGACGTCATATGGAACGTCGGCCGCACCGGCCACCTGGTGCCCTTCGCGATGCTGGAGCCGGTCCACGTCGGCGGCGTCACCGTCTCCACCGCGACCCTGCACAACGAGGAGGACCTGGCGCGCAAGGACGTGCGCGTCGGCGACGAGGTGATCGTGATGCGGGCCGGCGACGTGATCCCGCAGGTCGTCGCGCCGCTCAGCCAGCGGCGCAAGAAGGGCGCCCGCAAGCCAAAGCCGCCGGCGAAATGCCCCGCCTGCGCCACGGCGATCGTGAAGCCGGAAGGCGCAGTGTTCTCGATCTGCCCCAACCGCTCCGGTTGCCCGGGCCAGTCCTTCCAGCACGTCAAGCATTTCGTCAGCCGCGGCGCGATGGACATCGACGGCCTCGGGGAGAAGCAGGCGCTGCGCTTCCTCGATCAAGGCCTGATCGAGGACGTCGCCGACATCTACGAGCTCGACGAGGAGCGCCTCGCCGGCCTCGATGGCTTCGGCGAGCTGTCGGCCCGCAACCTGATCGCGGCAATCGACGCCTCGCGCGCGCGGCCCTTCAAACGAGTTCTCTACGCGCTCGGATTGCCGGGGGTGGGCTCGGTGACGGCCGAGGCCCTGGCCGACCACTTCGGCTCGATCGACGCCCTTCACGAGGCCGATCCGGAGCGGATCGAGGAGGTCGAGGGCGTGGGACCGATCATGGCCGTGCAGATCGCCGAGGCGCTCGCCGACGAGCCGACCTGGGCGCTGGTCGAGAAGCTGCGCGAGAAGGGCCTGCGGTTGGAGCAGGACGCCACCGAACGCCGTGCCGCGGGCGGACCGCTGGAAGGCAGGACCATGGTCCTGACCGGCACCCTGCCAGAGCTGACCCGCGAGGAGGCGGCGGCGCTGATCAAGGCAGCCGGCGGCAAGGTGGTGAACTCGGTTTCGAAGAAGACCGACTACGTCGTCGCCGGCGAGAACCCCGGCTCGAAGCTGGCCAAGGCGGAGAAACTCGAAGTCGAGATCCTCGACGAAGACGGCCTGCGGGCGCTGCTTGCGTGACGACGGTTCGGCTGAACATCGAATACGACGGATCGAGCTTCAGGGGATGGGCGGCTCAGCCTGGGCTGCGGACCGTGCAGGGAGAGCTGGAGGCGGCGCTGGCGACTGTGCTGCGGGAGCCGGTGAAGCTGACGGTGGCGGGGCGCACGGATACCGGCGTGCATGCGCTTGGGCAGGTGGCCAGCTTCGTCACCTCGGCCGAGGTCCAGGGGGATCTGGCGCGACGGTTGAACGGCGTCGGACCCGACGACATCGCTGTCACGGCGGCAGCGGCAGTCGAGGACGGCTTCGATGCACGGCACAGCGCCAAGTCGCGCAGCTATCGCTACCGCTTGCTGGCTCGTTCGGCGCCGAGCCCCTTCGAGCAGGACCGCGCCCTCTGGTGGCCCCATCGCATCGACCTGGAAGCTCTACAAGCCTGCGCGTCGGCTCTCCCCGGAACGCACGACTTCACCGCCTTCACCCCCACCCAGACCGACCACGTCCGCTTCGACCGCTACATCCACCACGCCGCCTGGGAGCAAGAAGGAGCCATCCTCACTTTCCGCATCACCGCCGACGCCTTCATGCGCAACATGGTGAGGATCCTGGTCGGCACGATGCTGGAGGTAGGGGGAGGCCGCCGCTCCCCGGACAGCTTCACGAAGCTACTAGCAGGCGCCCCGCGCTCCGCAGCCGGCGAAACGGCCCCCCCACACGCCCTCTACCTGGAGAAAGTCAGCTACTGAGCCGGCAAGCTGCTGAGAGGACGGAGCAGGGGGCATCCCCGCGGCAGCGGCGTCCTCTTTTCGCCCCACAAGCAACCTCGGACGGCCACCAAACGTCCTGGCGAAAACCCAGCAACGCGGGGATGCCCCCTGCTCCGTCCCTACCGCAAGCTAAACGAGCTCGAGATAAACCATCTCGGTGCTGTCCGAGCGCCGCGGGCCAAGCTTGACGATCCGCGTGTACCCACCGGGCCGCTCGACGTAGCGAGGCGCGACCTCCTCGAACAGCTTGTGCACGATGAACTTGTCGTTGTGCAGCGTCGCCAGCGCCTGGCGGCGGGCGTGCAGGTCACCGCGCTTGGCCAGCGTGATCAGCTGCTCGACCTCGGGCTTGACCGCCTTGGCCTTCGCCTGGCTGGTCTTGATCCGCTCGTGCTCGATCAGCTGCTTGGAGAGGTTGGACAGCAGCGACTCCCGGTGCGCCGCGTTGCGACTCAGCTTGTTTCGCTTCTTACGGTGGCGCATCGGGTTCCTCGGCTCGCTCTCGCCGCTTCCTCAGTCCGCCTGCAGGTCGAGGCCGCGCGACTGCAGCGTCTCGATCACTTCGTCGATCGACTTCGAGCCGAAGTTGGGGATCGCGTTCAGCTCCGAGCGGGTCTTTCGAACCAGGTCGCCAACCGTCTGCACGCCGGCGCGCTTGAGGCAGTTGTAGGAGCGCACGCCCAGCTCCAGCTCCTCGATCAGGATCTCGTCGAGGCCGTTGTTGGCCGCGGAACCGACTCCGTCGCTGCCACCGATGGCGGATAGTCCGTCACCGCCGGCCAGCGGAGTCGCCATCGCCTCGCGAGCGGTCAGTTCCTCGACCCGCTCGGCATCGGTGAAGATGGCCAGGGTCTTGATCAGGATCTCGGAAGCCTCGCGCAGGGCCGCAGCCGGCTCGATCGAGCCGTCGGTCTCGAGCTCCAGGGTCAGTTTGTCGAAGTCGGTCCGCTGGCCCACACGCGCGGTCGCGACCGAGTAGGAGGTGCGGCGGATCGGCGAGAAGATCGAGTCGATCGGGATTACGCCGATCGGCTGGTCGTCGGACTTGTTTTCCTCGGCCGGCGAGTAGCCGCGGCCGCGGCCGATCGTCAGGTAGACCTCGAGCTTGGTTTTCTTCTCCAGCGTCGCGATCGGGGCATCGGGGTTGAGGATCTCCACCCCCGAGGGAAGGTCGATGTCCTTGGCCTTGACCTCTCCGGGGCCGGTGGCGACCAGGGGCGCCTCGACCTCGTCGGCATCGGTGTGCATGCGGACGACGAGGTCCTTCAGGTTGAGGATGATGTCGGTGACGTCCTCTTTGACGCCCGGCACGGTGGAGAACTCGTGGGCGACGCCCTCGATGCGAACGCTGGTGACGGCGGCGCCGCCAAGCGAAGAGAGCAGGACGCGACGGAGCCCGTTGCCGAAGGTGTAGCCGAAGCCCTTGTCGAGGGGCTCGATGGTGAAGGTGCCGCGGCGGTCATCCGCCTTCTCTGCGGTTATACGAGGGACCTGAAAGTCAGTGGTCATGAGTTCCTTGCTTATGGTGTTTCAGAAAACAGTCGGGGCTACTTGGAGTACAGCTCGACGATCAGCTGCTCCTGCACCGGTGCCGAGATCTCCGCGCGCTCGGGGAGCCGCAGGACCTTGGCGGTGAGCGAATCGTGGTCGGCCTGCAGCCAGGCCGGCACGGTCGAGACGAGCTCGGTCGCTTTGCGAATCGTGTCGGTGGCCGCCGAACCGGACTTGATCGAGATCACGTCCTCGGGGCGCACCTGGTAAGAGGGCACGTCGACGCGGCGGCCGTTGACCAGCCAGTGGCCATGGCCGACCAGCTGCCGGGCCTGGCGCCGCGAGGCGGCGAAGCCGAGCCGCACGAGGACATTGTCCAGGCGAGACTCCAGCAGTCGCAGCAGGTTCTCACCGGTGACGCCGTCCTGGCGCGAGGCCTTGTCGTAGTAGGCGCGGAACTGGCCCTCGAGCACCTGGTAGTAGCGGCGCGTCTTCTGCTTCTCGCGCAGCTGCACCCGGTACTCGGACTGCCGCATCCGGCCGCGGCCATGATCGCCGGGCGGGTAGGAACGGCGCTCGACGCCACACTTGTCGGTGAAGCAGCGCTCGCCCTTGAGGAAGAGCTTCTGGCCCTCGCGGCGGCACTGCTTGCACTGGGCGGAGGTGTCGCGAGCCACTAGACCCTCCTCCGCTTCTTCGGTCGGCAGCCGTTGTGCGCCTGCGGCGAGACGTCCTTGACGGTGGTCACGTCGAGACCGGCGGCCTGCAGCGAGCGGATCGCCGTCTCGCGGCCCGAGCCGGCGCCCTTGGCGAAGACCTCGACCTTTTCGAGGCCGTGTTCCATCCCCTTCTTGGCCGCCGCGTCGGCGGTGACCTGAGCGGCGAACGGAGTCGACTTGCGCGAGCCTTTGAAGCCCGCCGAGCCGGCCGACTCCCAGGCGATCACGTTGCCCTGGGGGTCGGTCAAGGTGACGATCGTGTTGTTGAACGAAGTCTTGATGTGCGCCTGCCCGTAGGCGATGTTCTTTTTCACCCGGCGACGGGTGCGGCCTTTGGCTGGTTTTTTGGCTGCCATCTCTCTCTCCTAAACCTTGCGCTTGCCGGCGACGCTCATCCGGCGCGGACCCTTGCGGCCACGCGCGTTGGTCTTCGTCCGCTGGCCCCTGACGGGGAGGCCGCGACGGTGGCGCAGCCCCCGGTAGGAGCCGATCTCCATCAGTCGTTTGACGTCTTGGGAGCGCTCGCGCCGCAGGTCGCCCTCGACCTCGCGCTGCTCGACCGCCTCGCGCAGCTTCACGACCTCTTCCTCGGTCAGGTCCTTGACCGACGTGTTCGGGTCGATCTTGGTCTCGGCGAGGATGTCCTGGGCGGTGGAGCGACCAATGCCGAAGATGTAGGTGAGTCCGATCTCGACCCGCTTGTTGACCGGGATGTTGATCCCCGCGATTCGTGCCACGCGTCAGCCCTGCCGCTGCTTGTGGCGCGGGTTCTGGCAGATCACAAGGACCGCCCCATTGCGGCGGATTACCTTGCACTTTTCGCACATCGGCTTTACGGAAGCTCGGACCTTCATCGCTCCGGTGGTTGTCTCGACAACAGGACTCCCGTCCACCCCATGAATCGGGCAGGCGGGCACGAACAAACGGCCCCAAGGGCCGACCGGGAAAGATAGCAGGGGACGGGCTTCGGGACTTGGTCGGTGGGGACGGGTGGGCGCGGCCTCGGGGGAATTGGCCACCGCGCCTTCGCGCGGTGGAATTTAGGGCGCGGCTACGCCGCGCAATAGACAGATTGCATTTCGCCGCTTCGCGACATTCCCCCGAGGCCGCGCCCACCCGTCTGACAGCCCCGAAGCGCTTGGTGGAGAGCTGAGAAGGGCCTGATGTCAGGCGGCGATGCGGGCGCCTACGTCGAGCCGGACCGGGCGGTCCGGGGCTGCCAAGGCCGCGCGAGAGATCGCGATCAGCGCTTCGGCGTCGAGCTCGTTGCGCTGCGCGGCAGTTCGAAGTCCCCGCTCGAAGCCGTTGCTCGTGCCGATCACGTCGATGATCGCGGGGCGTTTCTCGGAGAAGCTGACGATTACCCGGCCGTTTTCGATCACGTCGCTGCCGCCGGAAAGACGGCGATCCCCGTCTCCCAACGTAATTTGGATCGTGTCGGCTCGACTCTCGTAATCAGCCTTCATCATTTCCTCAGATCGTAGACGGTGATCAGTTCGCCGTTGTCCTGGGCGACGACTGCGCAATATGAGGTCCCCCGTATCTCCGTTGCATACAAGAAGTTACCATCTGAGTCCTCCCCCACTCGATTCTCTGGGGCCACAACTTTGAGAACGTCCGCTCGGTTCAGCTTTTCGCGACGCATCCGGTTCTTCGCGTGACGGGTGAATCGCACGCATGTCCAAGGGCTGAGCGCGCGAAACTCGCCCCACCAAGACGTGCAACTTCCGAGAATCCCCGCTGGGGCGGCCTATGCGGAGCCGTTGACGAGTACCAGAGTGAAGCCGTCGTAGCCCTTGGCGCCGACCGTCTGGATCGTCGTCGCGGTCACACGAGGATCGGCGGCGATCAGCTCGTGCAGGCGGCGCTGGGCTCTGACCTTGGGGTCACCCGTCTCGGCATCGGCGAGCGCGCCGTCTCGAACGACATTGTCAGCAACGATCATTCCGCCGGATCGGGTGTGGTCGAGCGACCAGGAGAAGTACTCGGGCGTGTTCGCCTTGTCGGCATCGATAAACGTGAAGTCCAGCGGGCCGATCCCTTCCACCTCCAGCCTCGGCAGCAGATCGAGCGCAGATCCAACCCCTAGCTCGACGACACCGCCCAAGCCAGCCCCAGCGATGTTCTTGCGGGCCACCTCGGCGTAGTCAGGGTCGGCCTCGAGGGTGATCAGCCGACCGCCCTGCGCGAGGGCCCGGGCCAGCCAGATCGTGCTGTAGCCGCCCAGCGTGCCGAACTCGAGCATCGTCTTGGCGCCGATCGACCGGGCCAGGAGCTGAAGCAGCCTCCCCTGTGGCGGCGAAACCTGGATCTCCGGCAATCCAGCATCGGCGCAGGTTTTCAGGGCCGCCTCCAGCGCCTCATCCTCCGGCGCCAGCAACCCGCTGACGAACTCATCGACCTCAGCCCACCGATCAGACCACATCAGCTGACCCTAACGAGTGCGTTCCGACAAGAGAGACAGGTGTGCCTCCGCGGGAATGTCGCGAAGCGGCGAAATGCAATCTGTCGTTTGCGCGGCGTCAGCCGCGCTCCCCCATAGTCGCTAAGCGCGAAGCGCGTGCGACCTAAATTCACGCGGAGGCACACCGGTCTCTCCTCCCCGCAGGTAGCTCTCGACCTACTCGTCCTCGTGCCAAGGAGTCAAGATCCGCGGCCCGTCGGCGGTGACCGCGATCGTGAACTCGAAGTGGGCGGCAAGCGAGCCGTCCTGGGAGTAGACCGCCCAGCCGTCGTCGCCCATGCGTACCAGGGGGCCGCCGGCGTTGACCATCGGCTCGATCGCCAACACGGTGCCCTCCTCCAGCTCCGGGCCCTTGCCGGGCTCGCCGAAGTTGGGGACCTGCGGGTCCTCGTGCATGTCGCGGCCGATCCCGTGGCCGACCAGGGTGCGGATGATCGAGAGCCCCTCGATCTCGACCGCGCGCTGGATCGCCGCCGAGACGTCGCCGAGGTGATTGCCCGGCCGCATCTGCTCGGCGCCCGCGAACAGCGCCGCCTTGGTCACGTCGAGCAGCTTGTGCGCCTCGGGTGTCACCGAGCCGATCGGGACGGTCATCGCCGCGTCGGAGACCCAACCGTCCTTGATCACCCCGACATCGATTGAGAGCACGTCGCCGCGCTTCAGCTCGTAGGGGCCGGGAATGCCGTGCACGACCATCGAGTTAGGCGAGGCGCAGATCGAACCCGGGAAGCCCCGGTAGCCCTTGAAAGCCGGCTCGGCCCCCTGCGAGCGGATGAACTTCTCCGCCGCTTCGTCGAGTTCCTTGGTCGTGACACCGGCGCGGGCTTTGGCCGCCAGCATCCGCAGGCAGCGGACAAGAACCTGGCCTGAAGCAGCCATCTTGTCGACCTGCTCGGGGGTCTTGCGGATGATCATCCGGTACACGCTAGCCGCCCCACCGATCGCCTACTAGATGGTCTCGTCGGCCTCGAGCTTCAGCGTCGCCAGCGCACGGCGCAGCTCGTCGGCCACTGCGTCCGGCGCCACGGCGCCGTCGATCCGGCGCAGCAGGCTCTGGTGGTCGTAGAACTCGATCAGGGGCTCGGTCTTCTCGTGATAGGTGTCCAGCCGGTGGCGGATTACCTCGGGCTTGTCGTCGTCGCGGACGATCAGCTCGCTGCCGTCGATGTCGCAGGCGCCCTCGCGCTCGGGTGGGTTGAAGTCGACGTGGAAGACGTGGCCGTTCTCGGCGCAGGTGCGGCGACCGCCGAGCCTCCGCATCACCTCCTCGTCGCCTGCGTCGATCAGCAGCACCGCGGTCAGCCGCCGCCCGAGCTCGCCGAGCTTCGCCGCCAGGGCCTCGGCCTGAGGCACGGTGCGCGGGAAGCCGTCGAGGATGAAGCCGTCGGCCGCCTCGGTCGAGTCGATCCGCTCGGCGATCGCGCCGACGATCACCTCGTCGGGGACCAGGTCGCCCCGGTCCATGTACTCCTTCGCCGCCTTGCCCAACTCCGTTTCGTCGCGCACGGCCGCCCGCAGGATGTCCCCGGTCGCGTAGTAGGGCAGTTGCAGGTCTTCCTGCAGCCGCTCTCCCTGGGTGCCCTTCCCGCTGCCGGGGGGGCCGAGAAGGACGAGGTTGAGCTCTATTTGAGGAACCCCTCGTAGTTCCTCATCATCAACTGCGCCTCCAGCTGCTTGACAGTGTCAAGCGCGACGCCGATCACGATCAGGATGGAGGTTCCGCCGAAGAAGAAGTTGGCCGAGGTCTGGCTGATCAGGATCGTCGGCAGCGCCGCCACCGCTCCAAGATAGAGCGCGCCGGGGAACGTCAGCCGCGAGAGAATCCGGTCCAGATACTCGGCGGTCGGCCGCCCGGGACGCACGCCGGGAATGAAGCCGCCGTATTTTTTGAGGTTGTCGGCTTGGTCGACCGGGTTGAAGGTGACCGCCGTGTAGAAGTAGGTGAAGATGATGATGAAGAAGACCTCGCCGACCACGTAGGCCCAGCCGCTGGGGCTGAAGAAGGCGGCGAATTCCAGTGCGGCCGGCGTGTTCAGCAGCTGGCCGATCGTCGGCGGGAAGGCCATGATCGAGGCGGCGAAGATGACCGGAATCACGCCTGCCATGTTGACCCGCAGCGGCAGGTAGGTCGAGCCACCGGAGGTCATTTTGCGCCCGACCATCCGTTTCGCGTACTGGACCGGGATCCGGCGCTGGCCCTCCTGGACGAAGACGATCGCGACGATCACGGCCAGCGCGATGAAGGGCATCATCACGACGAAGACCTGATCGGGGTTGGTCCACCAGGCCTGGATCCCGTTCGGGATCCGCGAGACGATCGAGGCGAAGATCATCAGCGAGATGCCGTTGCCGACGCCGCGCTGGGTGATCAGCTCGCCAAGCCACATCAGCAACGTGCAGCCGGCCGTGAGGCAGATCACGATCAGCAGCACTTTGGCGCCATTGAGGCTGCCGAGGACGTTCGCCCCGCCGGCTTTGGCGCCGAAGGACCGAAAGAGGAGGACGTAGCCGAAGGACTGGGCGAAGGCCAGCCCGACGGTGAGGTAGCGCGTGTACTGGGTGATCTTCTGCTGGCCGACCTCACCCTCTTTCTGCAGTTTCTCCAGTGAGGGCACGACCACAGTCAGCAGCTGCAGGATGATCGAGGCCGTGATGTAGGGCATGATCCCCAGCGCGAACAGGGAGAGACGGGAGAGGCCACCGCCCGAGAAGAGGTTGAGGAAGCCGAGGATGTTGCTGCCGGCGAAGTTGCTGCCCAGTTCCTTGACCGCGTTCGCGTCGACTCCCGGCGCGGGGATGTAGGCCCCGAGCCGGTACAGGAGCAGCATCGCCGCGGTGAACGCAAGCTTCTTGCGGATGTCCGCGACGCTGAAAGCGTTCGCAATAGTCCTGAGCATTAGGGCTCCAGAGTGTGACAGGAACCGCCGGCAGCCTCGATCTTCTCGCGGGCTGCCGCGCTGAAGCCGTGAGCATGGACCTCGAGCTTCTTCGAGATCTCGCCGCGAGCGAGGATCTTCACCGGGTCCGAGCGTGTCGCCAGGCCCTTCGCCTTGAGCGTCTCGACGTTGACCTCGGCGCCGGCGTCAAAGCGCTCCTCGAGGTCGCCGACGTTGACCGGCTGGGTCGCGGTGCGGAAGTTCTCGAACGGCATCGACTGCTTTTTGTGCGGACCGCGGAGCTTTCGCATTCGCATGTGGATCGGGTTCTGCCCGCCCTCGTAGCCGGCCTTGCGCTTGCGGCCCGAACGCGCCCCGGCGCCCTTGTGACCACGCCCCGAGGTCTTGCCAAGCCCACTGCCCTCACCGCGACCGATCCGCTTGCGCGGCCGTTTCGAGCCAGGCTTGGGCGAAAGATTATGCAGCCCGATCTCTTCGGACCGAGGCGTATCAGCCATCAGTCACCCACCTCCACGAGGTGAGAGACAACCCGAATCTGCCCCTGCAGCTGAGGAGAATCTTTCCGCTCAACCGCGCGGCCGATCTTCCCGAGCCCCAGCGCCGCGAGCGTCGCTTTCTGACTCGGATTCGTCCCGGCAAGCGAACGAACCTGTTTGATCTTGACCGCGCTCATTCAGCTTTCTCCTCAGCGGCCGGGGCGGTCGCCTCCTCGGCCGGAGCCTCAGCAGCTTTCTCCTCAGGCGCCTCACCCGCGGGGGGCGTGGAGGAGGGGGTGTCCTCTCCGTCGCGGCGTCCCGTTCCTCGCCCCGCCTGGTCGGAGAGAGCCGCATCGCCGCCCG
>JAPVSJ010000083.1:0-3234 GCA_047519745.1 Actinomycetota bacterium
CGACAACCCCGAGGTCGACGACGGCTGGCTCTGCGACCGCGGCCGCTACGGCTTCGAGATGTTCGCCGCAGAGGAGCGCGTCACCGGACCGCGGCTGCGCGGCGGCCCGGTGGAATGGGACGAGGCGATCGCGAAAGCGGCCGCGGGCTTGCGCGCGGGCGCCGATCGGTCGATTGTCCCCCCTGGAGGGGGGCAAAACGACCAATCGTCAAGCGGGGTGGCGGCGATAGTCGGCGACGCCTCGAACGAGGAGGGCTACCTGGTCCAGCGCATCCTCCGCGAGGCGCTCGGCTCGCCGAACGTCGAGTCGCGCGTCTCCCGCGGCCCCGACCGCGACACGCTGCTGCGACTCGCCCAGCCCGAGCTCTCGGCCAAGGTGCGCGACATCGACGAGGCAGACGCGATCCTCCTCGTCGGCTCCGACCCCCTGCACAGCTCGCCGATCCTCGACCTGCGCATCCGCAAGGCGATGCGCCGCAACGGCGCCAAGCTGGTCGTCGCGACCGACCGCCCGACGACGCTCGACGGCGGCGCCGAGGCGGTCCACCGATACGCCCCCGGCAACGCAACCGCCGTCCTCTCCGAATTGGCCCAGAGCGACGTCCTGCGCGACGCCGAGCGGATCGTGGTCCTCTGGGGAGAGCGCATCGCCAGGGAGGGCGACGGTGCGACGGCCGCGCTTCTCAACCTGGAAAGCGCCTTGGATCTTGCAAGCAAGGAGGGCAGCGGCCTCCTGGAGATCCCCGAGCTGAGCAACGCCCGCGGCCTGCGCGAGGCCGGCTGTCTGCCAGATGCCGGCCCCGGACTTACGAGTCCTATGTTGAGCCCCTCAGAGGGGCAAAACACAGGACTCACAGGGAGGAGCACGGAGGAGATCCGCGTCGCTCTCGAGTCAGGCGAGCTCAAGACCCTCCTCCTCTTCGGCACCGACCCCCTGCGCGACTTCCCGGACACCGCGGCCTGGCAACGAGCCCTCGCCGCCGCCGACCACCTGATCGTCTTCTCCACCTTCGAGAACGCGACGACGAAAATGGCCGACGTCGTCTTCCCGCTCGAGACCCACGCGGAGAAAGACGGCACGGTCACCCATCCTGACGGTCGACTGCAGCGGGTGAGGCCAAGCGCCGGTCGGCCAGGCGACATCCGCCCGAATTGGGGTGTGCTTGCAGAGCTCTCCCTGGCGCTGGGACACGACACCGGCATCACCTCCCAGCCCTCAGCTTTCGAAGCTCTCACCGACGCGGTCCCGTTCTACGCGGGCATTACGGACGCCGAGATCGCAGGTAGGGGTGTGCGCTGGCAGGACCGTGACGCAGCGTCAAATCTCTCACGGGACGCGGGGGACGACTCCCCAGGCTCGCATTCGCGAGGCGTTCCTGGGGAGTCGTCCCCCGCGCCCCGCCAGGTCGGTGAAAGGACGAGCGATCCGGGGTCGATCGGAACTCCTCGCGAACGCGAGCCGAGCGACCCCGGATCGCTCGTCCTAGGGACCTATCGCGATCTCTGGGCGGGCCCGATAACCGAGCTGAACCCGCCGCTGAAGTTCTTGCAGCCGAGACAGCGGGTTGAGCTGTCGGTGTCCGATGCAGAGCGCCTTGAGCTGAAGACTGGCGACGAGGTAGACGTGTCGCAGAACGGGACGAGTGTGCGTGCGCAGGTAGCTGTAAGGGAGCGGGTCGAGCAGGGCGTCTGCTTCTTGCTGGAGGGCACCGCCGAGGGCAACGCCAACGGCTTGCTCAACGGCTCGCCGGTCAGCGTGACGATCGAGAAGACTGCCGGCTGATGCTGCCCCTGGCCGACACCCAGTTCGTCGAAGCGACCTGGATCATGGTCGTCAAGTCGCTGGTGATCTTCGCCGTGATCTTCGGGATCGTGCCGGTGATGACGGTCGTCGAGCGCAAGCTGATCGGCCGCTTCCAGCACCGCTACGGCCCCAACCGGGTCGGCCCCTTCGGCCTGCTGCAGCCGCTGGCCGACCTCTTCAAACTGATCAGCAAGCAGGGCTTCCGCCCGGCCAACGCGATCCCGATGCTCTACGTGCTCGGGCCGCTACTGCCGGTCCTCTCGGGCGTGATGGCCCTGGCGATAATCCCCTGGGGGAACGTCCAGGACGGGGTCGGCCTCTACGGGATCGACGTCCCGATCGGGATCCTCTACTTCTTCGCCGTCGGCTCGATCAGCTTCTACGGCCTGCTGCTCGGCGGCTGGTCCTCGGGTTCGAAGTACAGCCTGCTGGGGGCGATGCGTGGGGCCGCCCAGCTGATCTCCTACGAGGTCTCGATGGGCCTGGCGCTGCTCGGCGTGATCATGATGGGCGGCTCGCTCTCGCTGGTCGACATCGTCGAAGCGCAGGGGGCGATCTGGTTCGTCATCCCCCAGTTCGTCGGCTTCCTGATCTTCATGCTGGCCGGCTTCGCCGAGACCAACCGCACGCCGTTCGACATGCCCGAGGCGGACGCCGAACTCGTGCAGGGCTTCATGACCGAGTACGGCGGGATGCGCTTCGGCAGCTTCCTGATGGTCGAGTACCTCGAGATCATCGTCGTCTGCGGAGTCGCCACGGCGATGTTCCTCGGCGGCTGGATGGGCCCGGGGCCGGCCTGGCTCGACCCGGTCTGGATGCTGGCGAAGATGTTCTGCCTCGTCTTCTTCTTCATCTGGGTGCGGGCGACGCTGCCGCGCTTGCGCTACGACCAGCTGATGAGCTTCGGCTGGAAGGTGCTGCTGCCGCTGGCAACGCTCAACGTCCTCGTCACCGCGGTCCTGGTGGTGGTCACGTGAGCGAGCAGTTCCCTTATTTGAAGGACGACAGCGTCATCGAGGTCCAGCGCGGCCCCGAGCCCGGTGGGGTCGGCGGCGCCTACCGCGCATTCGGCGAGACGCTGCGTGGGCTGAAGACCACCATGGCGCGGTTGATCGAGGGGCCGATGACGATCCAGTACCCCGAGGAGAAGACTCCGGTCTACCCGCGCTTCCGCGGCCGCCACAAACTGCACAAGTTCGAGGACACCGGCCTGGAGAAGTGCGTCGGCTGCTCGCTCTGCGCCGCCGCCTGCCCGGCCGACTGCATCCGCGTCGTCGCCGCCGAGAACATCCCCGGCGAGCGCGTCTCGGCCGGTGAGCGCTACGCCGCCGTCTACGAGATCAACCTCTCGCGCTGCATCTTCTGCGGCTACTGCGAGATCGCCTGCCCCTTCGACGCGATCACGATGGGCCACGACTACGAGATGGCCG
>JAPVSJ010000084.1:0-13556 GCA_047519745.1 Actinomycetota bacterium
ACGCCACCCTCGTGCGCCTGCTCCTCGTGCCGGCGATCATGAAGGTCGCGGGCCCCTGGAACTGGTGGCTGCCGCGCCGACTGGAGCGCATCCTGCCGCGCGTGCGGCTCGACTGACCACCGGGGGACACGCGCAGGTGGAGAGGAGAGCGCCTCGACCAGCGCTATGTCTCGTTCCCTGTCGGCGTCAAGCGAGATGCGGGCTTTGAGGACGGCTGTGAGGCGTCGTCGGCCGGGAGGGGATCCGTTCGGGCGCTCCCATGTAGTTGCCCTGGAGGGCGTCGACGCCGTAGCGGCGCAGCAGGTTCGCGACCGCCGCGTCCTCGACACCCTCGGCGACGATCCGCTTGCCGAGGCTGTGCCCGACGTCGACGATTGAGCGGACGACGCGCTGGTCGGTCTGGTTCGAGGCCAGCTCGCGGACGAATTCGACGTCGATCTTGAGGTAGCGGCTGGGCAGGTGCTTCAGATAGCTGAAAGAGCCGAAGCCGGTGCCGAAGTCGTCGAGCGCGACGTCGCAGCCGAGGCCTTCGAGCTGCTCCGTGAAGGCGCGCGCCTCCTGCATGTTCGACATCGCCGCGGTCTCGGTGATCTCGAAGATGACCGCCCCCCGCGGCAGGCCGGCGCGCACCGCCTTGCGCACGGCGTCGAGGACGGTTGCGTCGCCGATCGAGTGGGCCGAGAGGTTGACGGTCACCGGCTTGCCGCTCAGGGCAAGTCGCAGGCCCTCGCCGACGACCCAGCGATCGATCTCGTTGACCAGGCCAAAGCGTTCCGCGGTCGGGATGAAGGCGCCGGGCGGGATCACCTCGCCGCTGTCGGAGACCATCCTCACGAGCAGCTCGCTGTAGGTCGCGCGGCCGCTCTTCGCGTCGACGATCGGCTGGCTGTAGAGGACGAACGCCTCCTCGCTGAGGGCGTTGCGGATCCGCTGCACCCAACCGAGCGCCGCCCCGGCGTCGCCGCTGTATACGCGGGTCTGGTCGCGACCCGCCTCCTTTGCTTCGTAGAGGGCGACGTCGGCCGCGGTCAGGAGATCGTCGGGCACCAGCTCCTGCGCTCCCGCGAACAGCGCTATCCCGATGCTGACTCGGACCGGGGGGTCGACATCGCACCCGGCGAGGCGGTTGCGGATGTCTTCGGCGACGGCCAGCGCCTCCTGCTCGCTGACCTCGCTGAGCGCGACCGCGAACTCGTCGCCGCCCAGCCGGGCGATCACGTCCGACGCCCTGGTCCGATTCACGATCTCCCTGGCGACGGCGGTCAGCGCTACGTCGCCGGCCGCGTGCCCGTGGATGTCGTTGACCAGCTTGAGGTTGTCGAGGTCGAGGACGACCAGGGCGCCGGGGCGTTGGTAGCGCGAGGCGTAGCGGAGGATTCGTTCGAGCTCCTCGGCGAAGCGCCTGCGGTTGAGCAGGCCGGTGAGCAGGTCGTGGTCGGCCTGGTAGCTGAGCTGCGCCTCCAGCCCCCGGTGATCGCCGCGCGGCTCCAGCGGGCTGGGGGGAGGGGTGGGCGCGCTCGTCGGCCGCTCGACCGGACGACTGACGACCGCCGCCAGCGGCTCGATCAGCTCGGGGTCGAACCGCGAGCCGGCGCCGCTTCGCAGCTCCGCGATCGCCTCGCCTGGGCTGAGCGTTCCGCGGGTCGGTCGCTTCGCGGTCATCGCCTCATAGGCGTTGCAGACGGCGACGATGCGCGATGCCAGCGGGATCGCCTCGCCACGGAGGCCGTCGGGGTAGCCGTCGCCGTCCCAGCGCTCCTGGACCGAGCGGACGACGTGCGCCGCATAGCCGAGCGCCGGCGCCGCGGCGACGATGCGCTGGGCGATCAGGGGATGGGTATGCAGGAAGCGGCGCTCCTGGGGATCGAGCTCGCCCTCCTTGCCGAGCATCGCCTCGGGGATCGCAATCTTGCCGATGTCGTGCAGCGCCGCGGCATGCACCACGGAGCGCAGGTCGGTTGGCTCGAGGCCGAGCTCCTGCCCCAGCGCCGCCGCGAGTCGTGCGACACCGGCTGCGTGCGAGCCCAGCTCGGGGTCACGGGCGCCGAGCACCGCGGTGAGGACGTCCTCGACCTGTCTCTCGGTGCTCGGCCTGCGCCTGCCCTTGCGCGCATACATCTCGTCGTCGGCCTTGCGGAGCAGGCCGGTCGTGCCGCGACCGTCGCGGGGCGCAAGGGCGCAGCCGTAGCTGGCCGTGACCGAGAATCCCTTGCCCTGGCGCGCCATCGCCGCCGCGAGCTCCGCCGCGAGCCTCTCGGCGGAATCGGGATCGGCCGTCAGCAGCGCGCAGAACTCGTCGCCGCCCATGCGGTAGGCGCGACCGCGGTCGCCGAGGCGGCCACGGAGGCCGCCCGCGACCTGGATCAGGAGCTCGTCGCCCGCGTTGTGCCCGAAGGTGTCGTTGTAGGCCTTGAAGCCGTCGAGATCGAAGAGGACGAGCAGCAGCGGGTGGTCGTCGGCGGCCTCGGCGGCGCCGCGCTCGAGGTCTGTCAGCAGCCTGCGTCGGTTCGACAGCCCGGTCAGGGCGTCGAGCTCCGCCTCCCGCGCCCGCACCGCCAACAACCCCGCCGTTTCCCGCAGCGAGGTCGCGAGGCGGATCACGACGAGGGCCAGCGTGAACGTCGCCAGGACGATCGCGGTCAGGTTCATGCCCGCGAAGGCGTCCCCGGCCAGGACCGCGAGAGCGGCAAGCCCGGCGAGGCTGGGTACGAGCGCCTGCCTGGCGCCGCGATAGCCGCTGCGCCGACGTGGACCCAGGGTCACTGTCGCCGCACCGGCGGCGATCAGGATCAGGGCGAGCAGCCAACCGGCATCGAGGATCCCGCCGGCCTGGTAGCTGCCCTTGGCGTTCTCGACTATGTAGAGCGAGTCGGCAAGGGCGAAGATCGCCATGCCGGCGGCGAGCCCGGCGAGCCCGCGCGAGCTGCGCCAGCCGACCGTCGCCGAGCCGACGACGAGCATCGCCAGCAGCATCGCGTCGCCGATCGGGTAGGCGATATCGGTCAGCGCTCCGGGCACCGATTCGCCCGCCGTGGCGTTGACGACCGGCTCCAGCACAAGCGCCGCCGCAACCGTCGCACACGCGGCACCGCCGATCAGACCGTCGAGCCAGCTGCCGGCGCCTACCCGCGTTCCGCGATGGCTGCGGCCGGCGATCACGGCGAAGTACATCAACGGGTAGAAGCCGAGGTAGCCGATGTCGGCGGGGGAGGGGTTCGGCAGCGATTCGCCGGCGGCGATCATGTGCTCGAAGTAGGCGTTGCCCAGCCCCCACGACGCTATCCCCAGCCCCGCGAGTCCCCACAGGATCCGGTCCTCAGGCTCGATCGCGGCGCGCCAGAGGCACACGGTGACCGCGCTCAGCGCGATCGCGTCGGAGATCCAGGTTGCGGAGAGCTGCTGGGCGTGGGCGCCCCCGGCGTCGGTCAGCGTCCGCAGGACGAACGCCAGCAGGAGCAGCGAGCCGGCGCCCAGCACGATCCGCATCGCAGAGGTGGCGCGACTGCCTGGAACGACCTGTCGCGCCCGCGAGGACCACTCAGCGCTCATCCCGACCTGTATCGGCTCCCCTGACGGCGCGCATTAGATCCGTGGCGGAATCCGCAGATCGCCAGCGTAGTGGGCTACCTAGCGGCCTCAGCGCCACAGCTCGCGGCGCAGCAACGCATTGCCGCGCTCGAGCTGCTCGATGGTGGCTCCGGCGACCGAACGCGCCCGGGTTGCGCGATTGATGCGGGCCTGGACCTCCCGGTGCGACTTGCCGGTGCGACGGGCGACGTCGGCGACCAGGCGGCTGCGCTCGCCGCGCAGTCGCTCTCGGGTCGCGTAGGCCGACTCTCGCTCGGGTTCGGGGTCGTCCGGCGCCACTTCGGGCTTGGCGCGGACAGTCGCCTTCTTCGGCCCCGGCTCAGGGTCATCGGTCGGGAAGAGCTGAAGCGTGGTCTCGCTCATGATCGCCTCGTCCAGCTCGGCGTCGCCCGAGCTCAGGGCGGCAAAGCCGCCACCCGGCTCGGGCCGCTCCGGATCGGCCTCGTCCAGCTCGGCCTCCTCCTCCGCGTCCAGCGAGAGGTCGAGCGCGTGGCGGCGCTCCAGCTCGATCTCGTGAGCGAGCGCCTTCAACCGCGGGTCGGCCGGCATCAGGAGGTAGCTCATCTGGCGCCGCGGCCGTGGGGTGGACCGGATGAAGCGACCGACCACCTGGCGGAAGAAGAGCTCGGTCCGGGCCGCCGTCGCATAGACGCCGACCCGCAGGCGGGGGATGTCGACGCCCTCGGAGACCATCAGGACCGAGACCAGCCAGCGTCGATCGGAGGAGGCGAAATCGGCGATGCGCCGGCTGGCGCCGGGCTCGTCGCTCATCACCAGCTCGGGCTGCTCCCCCGAGACCGACCCGAGGCGCGCCGCGATCGCCCGCGCGTGATCCTGATCGGAGGCGATGACAAGGCCACCCGCGTCAGGGTGCCCGTCGGCGCGTACCTCGCTCAGCCTGGCATCGCCGTCGCGCAGCACCTCGCCCATCCACTCGCCTTCCGGGCTGAGCGCCGTACGCAGGCGCCGGGCCGCCTCCGCCGTAGGCAAGACGAGGTCGAAGTCGGCGCTGCGCAGCCGACCGTCCGAGAGCCACTCCATCTCGCCGTCATAGGGCAGGAAGGCGATCGGGCGGCACACCCGGTCGACCAACGCCTGGGGATAGCCGTAGGCGTAGTCGGCCCGGCTGAGGCCGTCCTCGTCGTAGGTGACCCAGGGAATGGCAGAGTTGTCGGAGCGGAACGGCGTTCCCGAGAGGAGCAGACGGAAGCGGGCGCCGTCGAAGGCCTTGCGGGTTTGCAGGCCCCAGGCGGCCTGATCGCCCATGTGGTGCGGCTCGTCGGCGATCAGCAGGGTCGGCCGTCGGCCGGCGGCCAACCGGTGCATATCCGGCCCGGCCGCGATCGTCTGGTAGGTGACGGCGACGCCGTGGAAGTCGGCCGACTCCGGGCCGTCCGAGTTTGGCCTGTGAGGCTCGAGGTCGATGCCGTAGCGGGCCGCGTCGGCAGCCCACTGGCGGCAGATGTGGGTGGTCGGGCCGGCTACTACTACGCGCGAGACGAACCCGGCGCTCAGCATCCGGTGGGCGATGTGCAGGCCGAAGGTGGTCTTGCCGGCCGCCGGCGTGGCCGAGGCCAGGAAGCTGGTAGCCGAGTGCGCCCGCAAGGCCTCGGTCGCCTCCTTCTGCCACGAGCGCAGGGGTCGGGCATCGGGCCAATCCGGAAGCGGTCGGGCACGCGCCCCGCCGCGGGTCAGGTGCTGAGGGGCGTCGTACAAGGGCGGGCCACAATAGGGTCGCCCGCGGCGGAGGACGCCGATCCACCGCTTGCCGTCCGCGGTCGGGTGCATCCTGCTCAGGACCGATGACGGTGGCCGCGGACGATCGCTCTCGCTCGCACTCGCTTGTCCGCCCGCGCGAAGTCGCGAGGTCGGTCACGCCGCTGGAGCTGTTCTTCGACCTCGTCTACGTCTTCACCGTCAGCCAGCTCGCGCATCACCTGCTCGACCACGTCGATGTCCGCGGCATGGCCGAGACCCTGGTTCTCACCCTCGCGGTCATGTACGCGTGGTTCATGACGGTGTGGACGTCGAACTGGCTCGATGCCGACCGCCAGCCGGTGCGCCTTCTGCTGCTCTGCCTGATGTTTGCCAGCCTCGTCATGTCCACCTCGGTGTCGGAGGCGTTCGGCGATCGGGCCGGCCTGTTCGTGATCGGCTACCTGGCGATTCAGATCGGTCGCACGACGTTCGCCGTTTTCGCCTTTCGCGGCCACCGCCTGCACATGCATTTCGCCAACGCCCTGGCCTGGGAGATCGGCACGGCGCCGCTCTGGATCGCCGGTATCGCCACCGGCAGCAGCACCCGGCTCGCTTTGTGGGCGGCGGCGACGCTGATCACCTATGGCGGCGTGATCGCCGGTCACCCGCTGCCGGGCCGAAAGAGCCCTTTCAGCTCCGATAGTCAGATCTACGCCGAGCACCTGCTCGAGCGCTTCCGCCTGTTCTTCCTGATCGCCTTGGGCGAGACCGTCCTCACCCTCGGCAACGCCTTCGCCGACCAGGAGGTCGCGGCCGACAGGCTGTTCGTCCTCGCCGTCGCCTTCACGGGCTCGGTCGCCCTCTGGTGGTGCTACTTCCACCGCGCGGAGGAGATCGGCGTGCGGGCGGTGGAGGAGGCGGACAAGCCTTCGCGCATCGTCGGCCTCGGCAACTACACGCTGATCCTGATGGTGATTGGCATCGTCGCGATCGCCGTCGGCGACGAGCTGGCGATCGCCGACCCCGGTGGATCGACCAGCTTCGATGTCAGCCTGCTCATCTTCGGCGGCCCGATCATCTTCCTGCTTGCCCAGTCGGCTTTCATGCGCGTGGCGACCGGTCGCCTGCCGAGGCCCCGGAGCTTGGCCTGCGCGGCATTGCTGATCCTCGCCCTGGCGACCGCCCCCTTCGGCCTTGTCATCGCGGTCACGGCTGCGACCGCTGTCCTCGTCGGAGTCGCGGTGGACGACGCCAGGTCTGAGCCCCGCCTGGCGACCCCCGATATGGCGGCCCCGTAACCCACGACCGCCGCTAGGCTTAGCCCTCGTCGGCGCCTTGGCGGAGTGGCTACGCAGCGGCCTGCAAAGCCGTTTACACCGGTTCGATTCCGGTAGGCGCCTCTGGCTCTGGCAAGCGGTTTGCGGCTTGCCAGAGCGGTTTGCGGCAAAATTCCCCCGCAACCCAAATCCGGCTGATTCCGGCTGAATCCGGTTGTCTGGGTGGCGCACGGTGGCACGGAGGGTGGCAAGAATGGCCTCACTGATGGCGGAGTCGCCTGCCACGAGACCGAGGTGGGCTCCGGGATGTACTTCATCTAAGTCGGGCGGCAGCGGCATTGGCGTTCCGCTTGTTCAAGCGGTTGCCGGTCCGGCTGAATCCGGTTATTTCGGTCGTACTGGCGCACCAGTGGCGCACGCCGCTTCGCCCGATTGACGCCTTCGTTGGTGTCGTCTGGGAACGCTATGGTTCTGCCAATGACCGAGACGCTGATCGACCGGGCGCTTGCCGCTCATGCCGCCGCTGGGCCTGGTCCCCGTTCTTTCGCGGACGCAGCCCAATGGGGGCAACGGCTTGACATGAGTCCCGAAGAGCATCTCATCCACTGCGTCTATCTCGCGGAGAAATCCAAGCATCTGCCGGATGGGGAGGCGTCCCTCCAGCGAATCCTTCGCGATGCCCGCGGAGCCGGAACCCCTGAGGGAGAGATCGAGGCCGCGATCAAGGCTGCGCGAGAAACACCGAACCCAAACGCTTAGGAGCCATGCACATGAAAAGAATCGATGTCGTCAAAAAAGGGAATAAATGGATCGGCGAGAGCGGCGGGCAGACCGTGCGTGGAACCGGCGCCCCAAAAAAGACCGATGCAATCAAGAACACCGCCGGGGTGGCGCGGCGTGCGCCCGAGCCGGTGACCGTGAAGATCCACAAAGAAAACGGTCGGTTCCAAGAAGAGCGGACCTATCCGACGTCGGCCGATCCGAAGCGCACCAAGGGCTAGGCACTCCATTCGCTGAGGCTCGATTGGGTTCGGTTGGGCCTGGGCAGCTGCTGCCCCATGACTCGCAAGATGCATCCCTGCAAGAACGCGGTGGTTCAATTGCTAGAGAGCGGTCTTGCCGACGATGAGGCACAGGCTGCCGAGCGAAAGTCCAGTGAGTTCGCCTTAGTTCTAAAGGTGGTCAAGGTCGAGGCTAATTCCGAACCAACGGTCACCCAGGCTTCCTCCCCAGAATCCAGCGATCTCGCAGCCCGTAGGTTTCTTTCCATTGACAAGTTCAAGATCGAGGATCAAGGGCTCGGGGAGTCGTACCCTCTTCACGATCCGTTCTAGCTCGGGCCGAATGTCAACGGCGAGAAAGTCGGGAAACAGGATTTCGACGTGCTCCTGCGCTCGGCCTCCGGCTCCAACCTCTCGACCACCGCGTAATACGAAGTCGCCGACTACTTCGCCGTCTCGCCAAGCGGTCCCGGTGATTCCACTGACGTCCATGTCGATTCGTCTTTCGCTCGAAGATTGACCGAGGTCAATATTTGGCCGCTTCCGTATTCGCAAACCGCTAGGAGCCTTTCCATCTGGATCTAACTGGTGCATCTGTGGCGCCCGAAGGCCCGCCTGTCTCAGCGCAGGGGTGTCGACGAACTAGCCCACCGCTATTGCGGTGGCGATCGCGCCAAGGCCGATAACGACGGTGGCGCCGATACCATAAACGGCGATCCTTTCGTTTCGGTTCAGGGTGTGCCAGCGAGGTACGAGGCGCGAGCCTTCCAGGCGTTTCCGCAGCGGTCGGTGAAGCCGCCCTAGCTCCTTCCGGCATTCCTTCTCGTGCCGGTCGAGCGCCTCCCGAGCTTTTTGGTCCAGCGATCCTCTGGCCTCCTTCGGCCGCATCGCCTCGCGCAGGTAGGCGAAGCCACCTATCGATTCCATTAGCGCCGTTTCGAGGAATTCCCTCTTCTCTTCCGGGGTCGCCGTTGACCGTTCCGGGCGCGGGCCGAGGTGCGAGACGACATGCTGGATATGGAGTAGCGCTAGGTAGCCCGTCTCCTCGCCGATCTCCTCAAGTTGCCGGTGGGCGGCGGTCTCCCGGTGGCGCACCGAGTTCACTGCGTCGTAGAGGTCGCGCAGGTCGGGGCGTGGGGCAGGCTTGCCATTGAACGGCACAACGAGGTCGTAGAGCTTCGCGTTCAAGATCGCACCCAGCATCCGAGAACTGCTGCTGTCCAGGCCGTCCGTCTCCACGATCCTGTCGTCACGGTCGGCAGCGACGGCGTCAAAGTTCGCCAGGGTCCAAATCCAGGCGTGGAAGCGGGCTGAGGCCGCCGGGTCGAGGACGTCTTTCTCCGGTCGTGTTGCGTCGGAGTCGTCAGCTTTCGGTTCCTGCTCGACCAGCCGGTTCCGCAGCGCGACGAGTTCGGCAGCAAACATTGCGTCCTTCGTCTTGAACTTCGCATCAGCGTCGGTTACCTCCTTCTTCAGCGCCTCCACGGTCCTGCGGATTTTCTTCTCGGTTTCGAGCAGGCGCGCGTAGTCACGAAGTCGCCGAAAGAAAACCTCGTCGGTGGCATCAAGCACTTCCGCGTAGGCGGTGTCCAGCCGTTCAAGGGGATTCGCCACGGCGACGAGGATAGCCTCGCCAGGGGTCCTCAAAGACCGGCCATAAGCACATCCAGGGGTGGATGTCTACAAACGCGCGTTTGCGCGTTTGTAGATCTTGTTACCCGGCGGCGGTACTAAGCGTGTATGCAGTCGCTTCATGCATACGGCTTCCGCCTCGCATTCCGGAGTCCGCCTTCGGCTGTGCCCTCCCTGTCGGGTGTTGGAGTGCTCCTTACGCCCCGGCTTCGTCCGTCACTTCGGCCAAGGCTGCGCCCCTCCCTTCGCGCTTCGCTTCGCGGGGCAGATAGCCCCGAGGCCCGCCAATGCCCAGCGCAGTGCCGTTTGCGAGTCTTTCGTTTTGCCGACATTTATACGTCCCTTCTAGGTCAAAACATCAAGTCGTTCACGGCGGTCCTCATTGCTCTCTCGATCTTCTCCGCGTCCCTTGCACTCGGCGCCTGCGCTATCGCCACCGCGCTGGCTCCGCAACGCTTCTCCACCGCCTCGGCGACCGTAGTCGCCTCGACGCTGGCAACGACACAGACGCCTATTGACTCCGCGCTGGCCTCGCAGCGCTTCGCCGTCACACGTTTGCGTGCATGGAGGTCCGTATGAATCGGAAGGCGGCAGAAAGACTGAGGCTGCCCGAGGCGACCGCTGAGGTGATCGCCTCGCTCGGCGAGCATCGCGTCCTCTCCACTGCCCAGGTCCACGCGATCCACTTGCCGGATCGCAGCCCGCGCCGCACTCAGCAAGTCCTTGCCTACCTTGAGCGGGCGGGGTTGGTCGCCCACGTCGAAGCTCGGCGCGCTCCCCGTCGCCTGTGGCTCCTCACCGAGAGCGGAGCTGACCTGGCGGTCGATGCCGGCGAAGTAGAGCGCCGGCCGAGAGTCCTCAGCCCTCAGCAAGCGGCGGGACCACTATGCGCCCATACCCTCGGGGTCAACGAGGTCGGGATCAGCTTCCTGCACGCGGCGCGGGAGCGCGGCGAGGAATTCGGCCCGCTCTCTTGGCGGCACGAGATTGCCCATCCTCTGAACCGTGGTCGCGGCCGTGCTCGCCGCACCCTGATCGCCGACGCGGTGCTGAGCTACGTGCGTGCCGAGGAGAGGGAATTCGTCTTCGAGCAGCGCTTCGTGGAGGTGGACCGGGCCACGCTCTCCCTTGAACGTCTGGTCGCCGAGCTGGCTCGCTACGGCCAGCTTTGCCGCACTCGAAAGAAAGGCGGTGAGGCGCTGTGGCGCAGCCACTATCCCACCTTCCCGCCCGTGATCTGCGCCCTGGCCGGTGCCTCGCGCAAGGCGCTGATGCGTCGGCGAAACATGGCGCTTGTGTTGCTGGAAGGCAACCCGGAGCTATCCCGCGCCCACGGCGTGACGATCGGCTTTTGCCTCTTGGAGGACCTGAAGAGTCGCGGCCCCTTCGCACGGATCTTCCGCGAGGTCGGCGAGCCGGATCGGGACGTGAATTGGCTCGGAGAGGGAGAGGCTGGCGATAGAGGTCAGGCCCAGAGATCATGACCAAGAAGCTCGCCGTCTCTATCCCCCGGATCGCGCTCACTCCAGCGGAGGCCGCAGCCGCCATCGGTGTCGGCCCGGACTTCTTCGATGCGAATGTCGCGCCCGACCTTCGCCTGATCCGCCGAGGTCGCAAGCGCCTGGTTCCGGTCAGCGAGCTTGAACGCTGGACAACGGAGAACGCCGAGCGGGTGCCGGGAGGGCCGTAACGTGAGCCAGCTTCTAGGCTCCCGGTCATGGCTGACGCCAAGAGCAAGAAAGCACGGCGGACGGTCCGAGCTGCGCAAGCGAAGTTCGAGCGCGATCAGGATGCGGCTCGGAAAGACCGCCGCAAAGCATTCGCCGAGGCGCAGAAGGAAGGGCTTACCGTGCGAGAAATCGGCGAAGAGGTCGGCCTCCACCACACGCGCGTCAGCCAAATCATCAGGGGAGAGTGAATCGTTTGGCGAGTTTAGCTCTCCAAAACTGCTAGTCTCGTTCTATACAAAAAGCGGCGACCCGCCGTGGTTAGAACACGACGGGCCGCCTGACCACAAGGAGGCTGAGCTCCTCATGGCTGATCGCAACCCTACGGATTGCGGCGGGCCCGGACCCACCGACTACGTCGCTGAAACGCGCCAAGCAGAACGCGCTGTCCTTGCGTTCCTGATCGATGAGCATCCGAGCCAACTGACGATCCCCGAGATTGCTCGGACGTTCTATGCCCCGCCCGCCGACTTCCAGAAGAGCGACGTGGTCGAGCGCGCAATCCGCGAACTGGTCGGCGCCGGGCTCTTGCATTGCGAGGGCGCATTTCTCGTCCCGACCCGAGCAGCGCTCTATTTCGCTGGCTTGGAGATGGACTGATGGAGGTCGCCCAGCGGTTCGGCGAAAACCTGCGCCACCTTCGCAAAGGGGCCGATGTCTCCCAGGAAGAACTGGGCCTGCGCTGCTCGCTTCACCGGACCGAGATCGGTCTGTTGGAGCGAGGGGCGCGGGTCCCTCGCATCGACACGCTGATCAAAATCGCAAGCGGTCTGGGCGTGCGGATCGACTGCGCGCTCCTCGACGGAATCACGTGGACGCCGAGCACCACTGAGGCCGGAGTGTTCACGTTGGAGGAGTGTGCGCACCGGTACGAGGATTCCTGATGGCCGAGGGGATCAGGAAGCGGCACTCGAAAGGTTGCAGCGCTCGCGATGGCGGGCGCTGCACCTGCGATGGAGGTTGGCAGGCGTCTGTCTACTCTCCGCGTGACAGCCGGAAGATCTACAAGACCTTCCCCCGCAGATCCGAAGCAAGGTCATGGCGCGCGGACGCCAAGCGCTCGCTCGACCGGGGAAAGCTTCGCGCGCCCAACGGGAAGGCCCTGAGCGAGGCGGCAGATGCCTGGCTTCTGGCGGCTGAGCGCGGCGACATTCGCAACCGCTCCGGCCGCCCCTACAAGCCTTCGACGCTGCGCGGCTATCGACAGGCGCTTGTTGAACGCGTCCTGCCGTTGCTCGGTTCGCGCCCGCTGAACGCAATCACGACGTTGGACCTGCAAACGCTTGTGGACGATTGGCTGGCGGAAGGGCAGGCGGCGTCCACGATTCGCAACTCGCTCAAGCCGCTCCAGGCGATCTACCGGCGAGCGCGCTCGCGTGAAGGCGTCCCGGTCAACCCGACCCACGACCTCGAACTGCCGATGCCAGACCCCGGCGAGATCGAGATCGTCTCACCCGAGGCAGCAGCGCGGCTGATCGAGGCGCTGCCGGGGGAGGATCGGCCCGCATGGGCAACGGCGCTATACGCGGGACTGCGGTACGGGGAGCTGCGAGCGCTGCGCTGGGGGGCCGTCGATCTCGACCGGGGAACGATCCGGGTGCGCGAGTCATGGGACCCGCTGGAGGGGTCGATCACACCCAAGACCCGCACGTCCCAGCGCACGACTCCAATACCAAGCGCCCTGCGAGGGCTGCTGCTCGACCGCCGCCAGCGCGGGGGAGGGCAGGCCGAGGACGCACGCGTCTTCGCCAACCAGGACGGCACGCCGTTCCACGCGGCGAGTCTTTATCGGCGCGCCGACCGCGCATGGTCGAAGGCTGGCCTGGGCGAGCGCCTTCGTCTCCACCAGGCGCGCCATACCTATGCCTCATTCATGATCGCCGCAGGTGTCAACGCCAAGGCCCTCTCGGTTTTCATGGGCCATTCCTCGATCAAGGTCACCTTCGACCTCTACGGACATCTGATGCCCGGCACGGAGGCCGAGGCTGCCGCCCTGCTTGACAGGTTTCTTGACACATGATTGGAGCCAGAAATGATGCGAATGCGCCCGGTAGACTGCGGTTCATGGCCCACGCGACCAAAGTCACCGATGCAGAGGTCGAGAAGCGGCTTGCCGCAATCGACTATGCCCAGGGGAGCATCGCTCACCTGGCTCCCGACCGGAACCTCGCCGACGAGCTAGTGGCAGATCGTCGCGCCGAAGCTCGGGCCGAGCAGGCTGACGCGGGCGCTGGGCAGCGCAGTGGCAAGCACTGACGCCGGTGTGCCGACGTCAGTGCTGGATGCGTCGGCCTTGATGGCGCTCATCCACGGAGAGGACGGCAAAGCGGCCGTGGCGGCAGCACTGGCCGGGCGCTCAGCAATCAGCGTTGTGAATTGGGCTGAGGTCTTGTCCAAGGTCGCAGAGCGCGGCGGCGATCCCGTTGCTCTGGAGTTGGACTACCGCGAGCGGGGATTTGTCGGCCGGGCATTGGTCATTGAAGGGATGACTGAGGCGGATTGCGTTCAAGTGGCGCACCTGCGTCCGGTCACGGCCAAGCAGGGTCTGTCATTGGCAGACCGAACTTGCCTTGCGCTTGCAAGGCGACTCGGAGTGCCTGCTTTAACGACGGACCAGAGCTGGGCCGACGCCG
>JAPVSJ010000085.1:0-21984 GCA_047519745.1 Actinomycetota bacterium
GCGTCGGGGTCGGTGCGGGCGACGAGCATGCACCACTTGGCGTACTGGGCGAAGGTCGTCCAGACCTTCTGCCCGGTGACGACCCATTCGTCGCCGTCCTTGACCGCCTTCGTCTTCAGCGAGGCCAGGTCGGAGCCCGACTCGGGCTCGGAGAAGCCCTGGCACCAGATCTCCTCGGCGGTGAGGATCGGCTCCAGGTAGCGCTGCTTCTGCTCGTCGGTGCCGTGGGCGATCACGACCGGCCCGCCCATCGCCAGGCCGAGCACGTTGGCCGGGCTCGGCGCTTCCTGGCGCGCCGCCTCGCCGACGAAGATCGCCTGCTCGATCAGGGTCGCGCCGCGACCGCCGTACTCCTTCGGCCAGGAGATCCCGGCCCAGCCGGCCTCGTGCAGCTTGCCCTGCCACTCGGTGCGGAAGGCCATGACCTCCTCGAGACCGGCCTCGGGCTCCGGCCCCGGATGGTTCTCCTCCAGCCAGGCCCGGACCTCGTCGCGGAACTCCGTCTCGGCCGGTGAGAGGCTCAGGTCCATCGGTTCGGGGAGCCTACTGGCTGGACGGCCAGTCGCCTAGATCCTCTCGATGAGAGTTCCCGTACCGAGACCGCCGCCGCAGCACATCGTCACCAGGCCCATCTCCTTGTCCGTGCGCTCCATCTCGTGCAGCAGGGTGGTGATCAGGCGGGCGCCGGTCGAGCCGAGCGGGTGTCCCAGCGCAATCGCGCCGCCGTTGACGTTGACCCGGTCCATGTCCGGATCGAGCTCGCGCCGCCAGGCGGCGACGACCGAGGCGAACGCCTCGTTGATCTCGACCAGGTCGATGTCGTCCATCTTCATCCCGTTGCGCTCGAGCAGCTTTTCGGTGGCGGGAATCGGGCCGGTCAGCATGATCACCGGGTCGACCCCGACCGTGGTCTGGTCGTAGATCCGCGCCCGCGGCTTCAGCCCCAGCGCGTCGGCCCTCTCGCGCGCCATCAGCAGCACGCCGGCGGCGCCGTCGGAGACCTGGGAGGAGTTGCCGGCGGTGATCTTGCCGTCCTCCTTGAAAGCCGGCTTGAGGTTGGCGAGGGCCTCGAGCGTCGTCTCACGCAGGCCCTGGTCGGCGACGTAGGTGTCGCCGTTGACGCTGAAGGGGACGACCTCGCGCTCGAAGCGACCCTCCTGGGTCGCCTTCGCGGCGAGTTCCTGCGAGCGCACGCCGAGCTCGTCGAGCTCGGAGCGCGGGATCTCCCATTTGTCGGCGATCATCTCCGCCGAGAGGCCCTGCGGAATCAGGTTGTAGCGATCCATCAGCTCGGGCGAGAAGGGCGAGCCGTGCTCTTTCATCACCTCGTAGCCGTCAGCGAAGGAGATGTGGCCCATGTGCTCGACGCCGGAGCCGATCGCGACGTCGTGGACGCCGGTGGCGATCAGCGCCGCGGCGAAGTTGACCGCCTGCTGGGCCGAGCCGCACTGGCGGTCGATCGTCGTCGCCGGGGTCTCGATCGGCAGCCCGGCCTCGAGCCAGGCGTTGCGGCCGATGTTGACCCCCTGCTCGCCGAACTGCTGGGCGCAGCCGGTGACCACGTCGCCGGTCTCGGCGGGGTCGACGCCAGAGCGCTCGAACATCTCTCCATAGACCTTCGCCAGCAGGTTCGAGGGGTGGATGTCCTTGTAGTAGCCCTTCTCAGGGTGACCGCGGCCGATCGGCGTGCGGACCGCCTCGACGATTACGACCTCGCGGCCGCCGAACTTGCCGTTTCCGTTGCCTGACATCGAAGCCCTCCGTTTGCTGATTGACCGGTCAATCAACTTTAGCGCGCCCTGACGTGATAGGAACCCGTCTCCAATGAGCGGGACGGGATACGAGAGTCCAGGGATCGCCGGCAGCGGAGCCATCGCCACCGGCCTCGCCGCGGTCGCAACGATCACCGGCGACACGATTTTGCTTGCGCGCAGCGAGGCTTCCGCCTGGCGGGCTGAGGAGAAAGTGGTTGCCGCCTGCGCCAAGATCGAGGGGGCGGAGCCCTCGCGGCTTCGGGTCACGACCGATCCCAAGGACCTCTCCGACTGCGACGTCGTCGTCGAGGCTGTGATCGAGGAAGTCGAGCCGAAGGCGGAGGTGCTGAGCGCGGTCGCCGCGGCCTGCCCCGACGCCGACCTGGCCACCACCACTTCCTCGCTGAGCATCGCCGAGATCGCGGGCGCCGCGAACATCACCGGCCGCCTCTTCGGCCTGCACGTCTTCAACCCGGTGCCGCGGATGAAGCTGGTCGAGGTCTGCTTCCCCGACACGGGTGAGGAGACCCGTGAGAAGGCGCTCGCCTGGTGCGCGGCGATGGGCAAGACCGCGGTCGAGGTCCCCGACCAGGCCGGCTTCGTCGTCAACCGGCTGCTCTTCCCCTACCTCTTCGACGCGGTGCGGATGGTCGAGCGCACCGGCATGGAGGCGGGCGAGGTCGACGCCTGCATGAAGTTGGGCGCCGGCCACCCGATGGGGCCGCTCGCCCTGCTCGACTTCGTCGGCCTCGACGTCTCCGAGGCGATCGGCGACGCCCTCTACGCCGACTCATCGGACCCGGCCCACAAACCGCCGGGGCTGATGGTCGAGATGATCGGCGAAGAGAAGCTGGGCCGCAAGAGCGGCGCCGGCTTCTACGACTACTCCGAGTAGCCACCGCCACTGCTCAGCGGCGATATCGGGCGATGAAAAGGCGTCCGCCCACCGTTCCCGCTACATAGAGCTTGTGCCGTGGGGCCAGCGCTAGCGCTTCTGCGCCACCTCGGCCGCCAGGAGCGTTCCGGCCGAGCGGCGTTGCGACGAAGCCATTGCGACCGAACGCCCGCACCAACCCACCATGACGCCCAAGCATCGAAAGAAGGAAGAAACCACGACGGCTCCCTTCCATTTCACCGCAGATCAGCGTCCGCCCGGCAGCGTCGACAACCAGTTGGCTGGCATGTGGGCTCGCCAGAACCCTCGACATGCGGTCAAACGAATGGGCTGAGCCGACATCTCCAAATGACGGCTCCGTTTGTCCCGCGCCGTTTAGGGCCACCGCCGTGACGTTCGGGCCGCCGTTTGGTTCGACGGCACCCGTCGGTCCACCTGGGATGAAGAGCGCGCCTCCCTCGGGGCGGGCCGCGACGCTTCTGGCGGAACCCCAAAGTTCGCCCCCCCAGAACACTCCGCCTTCCCCAAAGCTCTGGTCCAGTCTCCCGTCCCCCAAGTAGTGGAGGACAACCGCATCGAGGTAGGGGCCCCAGCAATGCAGCGCCCCGACTGGACAGTCTTCGGCCTGACCGGCACTGCCGCCGACCAAGATGCTCCCATCGGCTGTCACCGCGACCGACACCGCACGGTCGAGGTTCGCGGCGGTCGCTTCCGACACTGCGGTCCTCACGACGCCGAGGCTCCCGAATTCAGCGTCAAGGCCGCCGTCGGGAAGGAACCGCGCGACCACGAGCCGATGCGCTTCGGGATCCCGACCGACCGCAACGATTCGTCCGGTGGAGTCGACCGCCACCGCAAAGAGTTCGAGGTCGGGCACGAGCACGCGACCGTCGCCGGTGGGGCCGAAGCTCGGGTCGGGTTCACCGTCGGGAAGCAGGCGTTCGACTTCACCTTTGGCCAGGCGAATCAAGCCTCCGTCGGGCGCCTTTGCGAGGTCAAGAACGGGGGCATGCCGTACGGAGAACGATCGGTCTCGCCTGCCGTCGCGCCCGTAGCGAACGATCCTGTCGAAGGTGGCGAGAACAATCCCCCCACCGGGCTGGACGACAAGCCCGGACACCCCGTCGCCCTTCCCGTCAACAAGACGTTCGCTCGTCAGGCCGTCCCTGCTGAAGCCGGGATCGAGAGACCCCGGCTTGACCCTCGCAGTTGCCGGCGCCGCCCCGAGCGCCAGCAAGACCGCAGCGACGGCAAAGCAGCAGATGGTCTCCACAACACTCCGACGTGCACCTCTCTGTCTTTTCATCAGCAGTGAAACCGCGCGAGGCGAACAAGGTTGCGCCGGGTCTGCGGGGTGTTTCCGATCAGCGCCTGCCGGCGCGATCCCAGATCACATCGGCGGGGGAGCAGCCTTGGCGACGGGCCGTTGCTTCGATCTCCTCCCAGGGAAGCTCGGCCTCGGGCAAGTCGTCCCAGCGGGCCAGGTCGAGTGCCTCGACCGCGCCTTTGAGCGCGGGTCCGAGATGCTCCTCGGAGCGCAGCAGCGCCCTCAGGACCTCCAGTTGCTTGTCGCTCATGCGCACAACCCACATGTGGCACCTCCAGGGTTAGGCGTAACGCGGGTTGCTCAGGAAACCTAGGCCGAGGGCCGGACGGAATCGCCGCGCTCGTCGCCTTTGGGACTGATCCGCACCGCCTCGACCCGGTTCTCCCGCACCGACTCGACCCGGATCGTGTAGCCGTTGGCGACGATCGAGTCGCCGCGCTTGGGCAGCCGTCCGAGCTCGCCGAAGACGTAACCGCCGATCGAGTTGTAGGCGTCGCTGTCGACCGGCAGCTCGATCCCGCGGTCGGCGAGGTCGCCGAGCGAGACATGGCCGCGCACGAACCACTCGCCTCCGGCGAGCTGGCGCAGCGCAGCCGCGCGCGGGTCGGTCTCGTCCTCGATCTCCCCCACGACCTCCTCGAGGATGTCCTCGACGGTGACGATCCCGACCGTGCGGCCGTACTCGTCGACGACCACCGAGAGCGAGGTGCGCTGCACCTGCAGGTCGTGGAGCAGGTCGTCGAGCGGGCGGGTCTCGGGCACGATCACGGCGTCGCGCACGACCGGCTCGATCTCCGCCTCGGGGCCGTCGCTCATGTAGAGGCGGGCGAGGCTGTTGTTGTGGACGATGCCCTTGACCCGGTCGGGGTTGTCGTCCTCGATCACGACCAGGCGCGTGTGGCCCGAGGTGACGCAGCGCCGCAGCGCCGTCTCCACGGTCTCCGAGGAATCGACGGTGACCACAGCCGGGATCGGCGTCATCACCTCGCGCGCCTCCTGCTCGTGCAGGTGGAAGACGCCGCCGAGCATCCCCGCCTCACCCGGGTCGAGCGTCCCCCCCACCCGTGAGCTATCGATGATCTGCTTCAGGTCCTCGGCGGTGTGCTTCTCGTCGATATTGGTCGGGTCGACGCCGAAGAGGCGGACGATCGAGTTGGAGATCGCGCTCAACCCCATCGTGAACGGCGTCGTCGCCAGACGGAACCAGTTGAGCGGGCGCGAGACCCGGCGCGCCGTCCGCTCCGCCTGGTTTATCGCGAGCATCTTCGGCACCTGCTCGCCGATGCTGATGTGAATCGCGGTGACGAGGGCGAAGGCGATGCCGACCGAGAGGCCGACGGCGGCGCCGTGGGAGAGGCCGCCGAAGATCGGTTCGAGCAACCTGGCCAGCGAGGGCTCGCCGAGGAAGCCGATCCCGATCGAGGCGATCGTGATCCCGATCTGACAGGCGGAGAGCGATTCGTCGATCTCGTCGAGCTGTTCGACCACGGTCTCGGCGCCGCTCTCGCCTTCCTCGGCCAGCCGTTCGATCTTGCCCCGCCTGCTGCGCACCAATGCGAACTCGGCCGCGACGAAGAAGCCGTTGACGGCAACGAGCAGGAGCAGCAGGACGAGCAGCAGGACGCTCATCGGCCCGAGACTGCCATATTGAGGCAGGTATGCGCATCGCCAGCCTGGTTCCATCCGCAACGGAGATGCTGTTTGCCCTCGGCCTCGGCGACAGCGTGGTTGCGGTGACCCACGAGTGTGACTTCCCGGCGCAGGCCCGGGCCCTGCCCCACCTGACCCGCACCGTCCTCGGCGAGGGCCTCAACGCCCGCGAGATCGACACCGCGGTGAAGGCGACGGTGGGCGAAGGCCGGGCGCTGTATGAGCTGGACGAGGAGCGGCTCGCCGAGCTCGCGCCAGACCTGATCGTCACCCAGGCGATCTGCGACGTCTGCGCGGTCTCCTACGACGACGTGCTCGAGGTCGCCGCCCGGCTGCCCGGCCAACCCCGGGTCCTGCAGCAGGACCCGAGCACGCTCGGCGAGATGCTCGAGGACGTGATCCGCCTCGGCGAGGCTACCGGCCTGGAGTCCGAGGCCCACCTGATGCGGGCCGAGCTGGAGGGTCGCCTGGCCAGCGTCCGTGCCGCCGTCAGCGGCGCCAGAGCGCCGCGGGTGATCGCTTTGGAGTGGCTCGACCCGCCCTTCGTCGGCGGGCACTGGATCCCGGAGATGATCTCGATCGCCGGCGGTGAGGACGTCGCCGGCCCGCCTGGCCTAAAGTCGCCCGAAGTCGCCTGGGGCGCCCTCTCGGGGCTCGGCCCGGACGTCGTGATCGCGATGCCGTGCGGCTGGTACGTCAGCGAATCCCACGATCAGGCGATCGAGCACTGGGGCTGGATCGCCAAGCTCGGCGCAGGCCGCGTCTACGCCGTGGACGCCGCCTCGACCTTCTCGCGACCCGGCCCACGCCTCGTCGACGGGGTCGAGCTGCTCGGCCACGTCCTCCACCCCGATCTGGTCGACCCGCCGGGCAATATAGGGTTCGCCGAGGTGCAGGCCCCTCGTTAAGCGACTGCGATCGCGCTGGCGATCGCGAAGAAGCCGATCGCAGCCATCGCCAGCAGCTCCATCGGCAGGTGCCGCTCGCCCAGATAGCCGCGCTCGCCGCCAACGATGAACAGGGCGCAGAGCATTCCGCCGACGAGCCCGCCGAGGTGGCCGCCAATGCTGATTTCGGGATTTCCGAGCGTGATGACGAGGTTGAGCACGAGGATGATGCCGACCGAAGAAGCGAGCCCGGTGATGCCGCGATGGCGGGCGATGACGAAGGTCGCGCCGAAGATTCCAAACACAGCGCCCGAGGCCCCGATCGTCAGGGTGTCCGGGCTGAGCAGGATCGCTCCCAAGGAGCCGGCGAAGAGCGAGACGAAATAGACGGCAACAAAACGAGCGGTGCCGATCCCCGGCTCCAGGATGCGCCCGAGGAAGTACAGGGCGAACATGTTGAAGCCGACATGGAAGATGCTGACGTGGAGGAATCCGCTGGTGAGCAGGCGATACCACTCGCCTTCGGCCACGGAGGGGCCAAAGAGCCCAAAATTGATCAGGAGCGAGCTGCCATGGGGGGTGAGGCCCCCTCCACCCCCAGCGATCTCCGCCAGAAACACGGCAGCGTTGATCGCAATCAGTACGAGAGTCGCCGGTGCGCTGGACGCGAGCGACGCCTCCCCCACTCCCCGCACCACCTTCGTCCGCTGCTTCGAGCACTCCGGACAGCGCATGCCGACGGGGCTGGGCGTCATGCAGTCGGGGCAGATCGGCCGCCCGCAGTTGGAGCAGGAGACCGCGGTCTCGCGGTTCGGATGTCGGTAGCAGGTCTGCGCCATCGCGGACGAGGAGCCTACAATCGCCCGCTCATGGAGCCCCCGAGCCCTGCCCGCCTGTTCGCGACTCTGGCCGGCGCCGGGCTGGTGATCTACGGGATCGTCGGTTTCTTCTTCGATTCCTCGTTCGCCCGTCCGGACGACCTGCGCGAAGCGGTTGGGCTGCTCTCCGTCAACGGCTGGGCTAACAGCCTCCATGTCCTCACGGGCGCCATCGGCCTGCTCGTCGCCGGCTTCGCCTCGCGCCGCTACGCGCTCTGGACGACCGCGATCTACGCGGCGGTCGCGTTGTTCGGGTCCCTCGTCTAAAGGCGGACGCGGCCGGCGATGTCGCGGATGCCGCTCTTCGTCCGCTGACGGCCGCGGCGGCGCATCTCCAGCAGGACCAGGGCGCCGGTGGCGAGGCTGCCGGCGCCGACGGCGACCACCGGGCGCACCCAGTTGCGCGGGTCGCGCAGCGCCCGCAGCTCGCTCTCGGAGAGCTCCTCGGCCCAGTCGGAGAGCTCCTCCGCCGCGGCCTGGGTGACGGCGGCAAGCGTGTCCTCGAAGCGACCGGAGAGGCGCTCCGGCGGCTCGATCGGCCGCAGCGCGTCGCCGAGCAGCCGCTCGACGTCCCAGGTGCTGCCGGTCAGCTTCTCGCTCGCCTCACTCATCGCTCATCTCCTCCTCGAGCTGTTTGATCGCGCGATGGATCAGGACCTTGGTGGCGCCGTCGCTGCGTCCCAGCGCCCGGGCGATCTCGCGATTGTCCATGCCCAGCGCGAAGCGCATGATCAACGCGTCGCGGCGGTCGTCGGGCAGGCTGTCGAGCTTGGCGATCACCTGGCGCAGCTCCTCGCGCCCCTCGGCGATCGCCTCGGTCCCGTGCCGGGCCGGGATCGGATCGGCGCTGTCGAGCGGCGTCTGCGGCCGCCGCGAGCGGTCGCGGTAGTAGTTGAGCGCCAGGTTGTGGGCGATACGGATCAGCCAGGGGCGCAGCGGCCTGCCGTCGGACTCGCGTCGCGCCCGGTCGAAGTGGCGGTAGGCCTGCAGGAACGCCTGCTCGGTCAGGTCCTCGGCGTCGTGCTGGTTGCCGACCCGGTAGTAGGCGTAGGAGTAGACGTCTTTGAGGTGGTCGCGGTAGAGCTCTTCGAAGGCGCGGTCGAGATCCGCCTTGGCGGCCGGGTCGAGGCTCGTGGGCTCGACGTTCTCCTTGGCGGCACTCACCGGCGAAGCCTAACCCCCACACCCAGACCGTCCGGGCGCCTTTCTCGGGATATACGCGACAAAGGCGCCCGGTCACGCGGCCTCCTTGCGCGAACGCTCGACCAGGCGCAGGCTGTCGACCCATGCCTCGGCGCCGATCTCGCCGCGGATCAGCTCCGCGAGCCCGCCGAGTGCGTCGGCGGGGCTGCCCGAGGCCTCCAGAGCGGTCGCCAGGAGCGGCACCGCATCGAGCCCCTCCGACGCCTGGCCGATCAGCGCCGGGATCTCCGCCGCCGGCGTGCCCCTGCCGAGCAACTCGCCAGCGCGGCGATTGCGCCCCGAGGGGGCGAGCACGGTCGCGGTCAGATCGCCGACCCCGGCGAGGCCGGAGAAGGTCTCGAGCTCAGCCCCGCGTGAGATCGCGTAGCCGATGCACTCGCGCCAGACCGAGGCGGCGGCGATGCCGGCGGCGTTGAGGCCGAAGGGCTCGGTCGCCGCGGCGGCGAGGGCGGCCGCGTTCTTCGCGGCGCCGGCCATCTCGACCCCGGTCACGTCACGCGAGCGCTCGCAGATCAGTCCGGCGCGATCGAAGACCTCGCCTAGCTGGTCGCGCAGGTCGGCGTCGCCGGAGCCGAGCACCAGCGCCGCCGAGCCCGAGACCGCCTCGGCCGCGTGGGCCGGACCACCGAGGCAGGCGATCGCCCGGGCGCGGATCCGTTCGCCGACGTACTCGGCCGGAAGCTGGCCGAGGGGCGCGATCAATCCCTTGGTGAGAAGCAGCACCGAGGAGCGGTCGCTGACCCGGTCGGCGATCGCGCCGACGGCTTGGGGCAGCGAGCCGGAGGGGATCGCCAGGCAGACCAGGTCGAGGCCGGCCAGCTCGATCTCGGAGGCGGTGCGGACGAGGATCGAGTCGGGCAGCTCGACTCCCTCGAGGTAGCGGCGGTTCTCGCCCGCCTCGATCATCTCCGCTGCCTGCTCGGCGGTGCGGGCGCCGAGCTGCACCTCCAGCCCGCCGCGGGCGAGCAGCACGGCGACGGCGGTGCCCCAGCTGCCCGCGCCGATTACGGCGGCGCGGCGCATCGGCGGCAGGCCGCCCATGTCTTCCCACTGCAACAGGACGTTGGGCCAGATCCGCGCCGTCACCGATTCGGCCAGCGGCGGCGAGGGCTCCTCAACCCGGGGAAAGGTCATCGCCTTACCCAGCCGCACCCGAACCTGACGTGGCCGGATCCGCCAGCCGCGGCGCACATGCTCTGAGCCGTAGACCGCGGTCGGCAGGACGGGGGCGCCGGTCTGCAGCGCCAGGCGGCCCACGCCTCGTTTGGGAGTCGCGAGAGTGCCGCGTCGGATCCGCGTCCCCTCGGGGAAGATGCAGACGGTGCCGCCGCGCTCGACCGCGAGGCGGGCGGTCTGCATCGACATCTCGTCGGATTCGCCACGACGGATCGGGAAGGCGCCGAGCCGCGAGAGCAGCCAGCCCTGCCAGCGACGCTCGAACAGCTCGATCTTGGCGACGTAGTTCATCGGCCGCCGCCAGGGCAGCGCGGCGCCGATCGCGAAGGGGTCGAGGAAGCTGCGGTGGTTGGCGGCGACGATCAGCCCGCCGCTGACCCGGCCGTGTTCGCGGCCGGTGCGGCCGAGGCGGAAGTAGACGAGGAAGAAGGGGGTCATGAAGACCCTCGCCAGCAGGTAGAGGGGCCAGTTGACGCTGTGCGCCCGGGTGTAGTCGTGGTAGGCCTGGAGTCGCTCTTCGCTCACGAAGAGCGCTACACGGCGGCGGCCAGCCGGTTACCAGGATCGCTCGATCAGCTGCTCTAGATCGTCACGAGTCGGTGGCTCTGGCGTGAAGGCGAGCTCCGGGCGCACCAGCATTGAGTCGAGAGCTTGGGTGAGCTTGCTTCGATCCGCGCCGAGTTGGCCGAGGCCGGGTGGGTTGCCGCCTAGCTCGAGGATTCGGGCTTCGATGTTGCTGGGGTCGGTGCCGAGGGACTCCGTCAGAGAAGAGAGATTGTCCGGGGCGCGGGGGGCCATGAAGGCCATCGCGCGGGGGAGGATCGTGGCGTTGGTCTCGGCGTGGGGGCTGCCGCAGATGCGGACGAGGGTCTGGCAGATGACGTGGTGCATGCCGAACGTCGCGGAGTCGATCGCGTAGGCGCTGAGCAGCGAGCCCTGGGCGAGGGCGGCGCGGTTACGCTCGGCTGGGTCTTCGTCGAGCGAGGCGGCGATCAGCTCGGCGCCGCGCAGTGCGGTCATCTGCGAGACCGGGTTGGCAAGAGGCGTGTAGAGGGAGTCGGCGCCGTGGGCAAGGGCGTTCATCGCGCTGGCCCGCAGCGCCCCCTCGGGCTGGCTCGTCATCGCCTGCGGGTCCGCGATCGCCAGCTCGGGGCGAACCATCGCCTGCACCCGTGACTCGGCGCCGGCGGGCAGGCGGTGGATGCCGGTCATCTCGGCGCCCGAGAGCGTCGTCGGGACCGCCGCGACCCGGGCGCCGCTGACTGCGGCGACCGCCTTCGCCGTGTCGATCGTGCGACCGCCGCCGAGGGCGACCAGCTGGGGCGCCCGAGCGCGATCGAGTAGCGCCGCGGCGGCCTCGGGGACCTGCCCAGGGGGAATCGCGTGGACGGCCTTGGCCGCGGCCTCGAGCTCGGGCGCGCCGGGCAGAGCGCGCGGCGTGGTCAGCAGCTCGAACTCGGCAAACCCGTGCTCGTGGAGGAGCTGCGCCGCCTGACCGACGCCGTCGTGGCGGAAGACGACGACCCGGCCTGCGTCCCTCCAGACGAAGTTTCCGTTCACTCCGTCTGGGCGAGACGCGGGTTGACGACCGGGCGCAGGTTCGGTTCGACCTCGGCGCGCAGGTGCTCGTAGTCGGGCGGCAGCGAGAGCTTCTCGCCGAGGTGCTCGAGCGGCTCGTCGACCGTGAAGCCGGGCCCCAGCGTCGCAATCTCGAACAGCACGCCGCTCGGCTCGCGGAAGTAGATCGAGCGGAAGTAGAAGCGGTCGATCACCGGGGTCGGCTGCGCCCCGGCCGAGATCGCCCGCTCGCGCCAGGCCTGGTGATCGTCCATGGTCGAGGCCCAAGCGACGTGGTGGACGCTGCCGGCGCCCTGGCGGGAGCGCTGCGTGGGGGGCTCGTCGTAGAGGTAGAAGCCGCCGCGCTTCTCGCCGCGCGCTTCCCAGCCCCCCTCGGCGCGCTCGAACTCGAGCGCCTCGAGCAGGGCGCTGCTCGCCTCGGCGTCCGTCGCATACGCGCAGACCGCGTGGAATCCCTGCAGCGCCATCGCCGCCGGCACCTCGGGGTGCTCGGCGCTGAGCGGCTCGTCGTCCACCTCGACCACGGCCAGCTCGTGATCGAGCCCCTCGGGGTCGGAGAAGCGCAGGCTGGCGCCGGCCCGCTCGGACTCGATGCCCTGGACGCCCAGCCGCTCGGCCCAGAAGTCGAGTGCCTCATAGGAAGCGACCCGCCAGACGATGCGGTGTACGTCCCCCGCCCCGGCCCGGCCGTCTGGCACCCCCGGGAACTCGAAGAAGGTGAGGTCGGCGCCGGCGCTGCCCCGCTCGTCGGCGAAGAAGAGGTGATAGACGGTCGGGTTGTCCTGGTTGACCGTCTTCTTCACCAGGCGCAGCCCCAGCACGCCCACGTAGAAGTCGACGTTCTCCTGCGCGTCGGCCGTAATCGCGGTGATGTGGTGAATTCCCTCCAGCCTCAAGGCTCCACGTATAGCATTCCTGGGGATGAGCCGCGCACGCCGACGCACGGTCAAAGCCCTCGTGGTGCTCGGCTCGCTGCTGGCCTTCCTCAGCGTCTTCGCGATCTGGACCGAGCGCCAGGCGCTCAACACCAACGACTGGGTCGACACCAGCGGCAAGCTGATCCAGAACGAAAAGGTCCGCTCGGCGGTGAGCCAGTACCTGGTCGACCAGCTCTACGAAAACGTCGACGTCGAACAGGAACTCGAAGACATCCTGCCGGGCGAAACCAAGCAACTGGCCGGACCGGTGTCCGGGGGGCTGCGGCAGGTCGCCGGCGGTGGCGCCGAACAGGTGCTGCAGAGCACGACCGCGGAAGAACTCTGGAAGGACGCCAACCGCGCCGCCCACGAACAGCTCCTCGCCGTGCTGGAAAACAAGAAGGAAGCCGTCTCGACGGCGGAAGGCAACGTCACCCTCAACCTCGGCAGCCTCGTCACCAACCTGGCCAACCAGGTCGGGATCGGCAGCAAGCTCGCCGAAAAGCTGCCGCCCGACGCCGGCCAGATCACGATCCTGCGCTCCAACCAGCTGAAGACCGCGCAGGACATCGCGGTCGGCATCAAGGGCCTGGCGCTCGTCCTCTCCCTGCTCACCCTGCTCGCCTTCGGCCTGGCGATCTATCTCTCGCGCGACGGGCGCTGGGTGACGGTGCTGTTCTGCGGGATCGGCATGGTCGCCGCCGGCTTCCTCGTGATCGTCTTCCGCTCGGTGGCGGGCGGGATTGTCATCGACCAGCTGGTCACCGACGAAAGCGTCAAGCCCGCGGCCGAGGCGACCTGGTCGATCGGCACCTCGCTGATGATCAGCATCGCGACGACGGTGATCGTCTTCGGCGTCCTGCTCGGGATTGCCGGCTGGCTCGGCTCGCCGACGGGCACGGCCCGCTCCACCCGCCGCTTCATGTCGCCGTTCCTGCGCGACTACATCCCCTTCGTCTACACGGGCTGGGGGATCCTGGTCTGCATCTACTTCCTCTCCGCCCCGACGCAGAACCTGCGCACCTTCCTGACCACGCTGATCCTCGCCGGCTTCGTCGCCTTCGGCATCCACGAGCTGCGCCGCCAGTCGGAGGAGGAATTCCCCGACGTCGAGATCGGCGACTACTTCGGCGGCGCCAGGGACCGGGTGGTCGATGCCGTCAAGAGCGCCAACCTGGGCGAGCGGGCGTCGAAACTGCGCCTGCCGGAGATGCGCCGGCCGAGCGAGGGCGATGCCGGCACGGCGGCCACCACCGAACTACCCGCCGACGAGGAGGACACGCGCCTGCGCCGCCTCGAGCGCCTCGCCGAGCTGCACGAGAAAGGCGTCCTCACCGACGAGGAGCTCGCCGCCGAGAAGGCCCGGGTGCTGGGCGGCGGCGAGTCCTGAAGCAAGTGTCCCGACACTAGAGCCCGCCTCCGGGGTTGAACCGGAAACCTCCGCTTTACAAGAGCGGTGCTCTGCCAGTTGAGCTAGGCGGGCGTGTTATCGAATATAGAGGGGGTGATCGGCGGCGTGGGCAAGGACACAGTCAATTTCAGGTACCTGGAGCCAGGGGAGGGACGCATCCTCAGCGAGGCGATCCGGGCCGCCTACGGCGACACCTACGACGTGCGCTGGGTCTACGACGAGGCCGAGGTTGAGGCGCGATTGGCGGCGGGAACCTATGTCTCCTGGGTCGCTGAGTCAGCAGACGGCGAGCTGCTCTGCCACGAGGGGATGAGCCTGTCGGCAGCCGGCGACGCGGTCGGCCACTCGGGCCAGGCGGTGACGATGCCAGCGGCGCGCGGCCGGCATCTCTTCACGCAAACCAAGAAGCATTTGATGGACTGGGCGACCGAGCGCGGCCTGGCGGGGATGTTCAGCGAGGCGACCGCGGCCCACCCCCACAGCCAGCGCGCCAACCTCGAGCTGGGCGCGCACGAGACCGGCTTCCTGCTCGGCTGGATCCCGGCGTCCGTGTCGAACGACGCCGCGACCGACCGGCGCCCCCGCCGCCAGTCGGCGGCGCTCTTCTACACCAAGCTGAACGACGGCCACGAGCGCGAGGTCTACGCGCCCGAGCGCCACCGCGAGATCATCGGCAGGACGCTGGAGCTGTGCGAGCTGCGAGGCACGCTCGCCGATCCTCCGGCCGGCGCGGGGGTGCCGGAGCGCACCGGCCTGCACGTGGAGGTCGACGAGGACCACAACCTCGCCCTGATCACCGCCCGCGAGCCAGGAGCCGACCTGGAGACCGCTGTGGCCGCCGAGCGCCACCACCTCTTCCACGGCAAGTGCCTAGACGCGATCTACCTGGACCTACCGCTGGAGAGCCCGGCGACGGCCCTGCTGGCCGACCACCTCGAGCGCCTCGGCGTCTCCTACGCGGGCATCTTCCCCAACAACCGCACCGACGGCGACGTGCTGCGGATGCAGTCGCTGCATCGAGCCCAAATTATGGCCGACGACATCGAGGTCGCCTCAGACCACGGCCGCGAGCTGCTCGAGTACGTGCTGGCCGACCTTCACCAGCCCTAACCGTCACAAACTTTGACTTTTCTACATTCAGTTGAATAGTGTTCACCCATGATCTACATCACGGAAGTGCACATGGTTGACCAGGGCACTGCACACGAGCACATCGACAAGCTCCGCTGGGTGAACACCGCGACCTCGGAGACCGGGGAATCCACCCGCACGCAGATGGTCAACTGGATCAAGAACGAAAACGGCAAGATCCACGTTCGCGACAGCAACAACAACGATGTCCGCGTCCACGTCGTCGATGCCACTCCCCCGTACATCCAAACCGATGCCGACGGAGTTCGGACCGACAACCTGCTCGCACTCCCCCGGTACTGACACAGCCCGCACCCGGAAGCCTGCGCCCGCCAGGAGCGCACGACTCGACCCGACCGGCATTCGGTTACCTTGCCGCAGATGGAGACGAGCGGCGGGCGAGCGCAGAGTGGACCGATCGCGGTCTACGGGGCAACGGGGTTCACCGGCCGCCTGATCGCTGGGGAGTTGAAGTCGGCCGAGGCTGAGCTCTTGATCGCCGGTCGTGATCGGGAGAAGTTGACGGCGCTCTCCGAAGAGCTTGGGGGCGTGCCTTTTGCGGCGGTCTCCGTTGACGATCCGGCTGGGCTGCGGGAGATGCTCGAGCCCTGTTCTGTTGCAGTCGCCTGTGCTGGGCCGTTTGGCCTTCATGGGGAGCCGGTGGTGGCTGCTGCTGTCGATACCGGGACTCACTACCTCGACACGACCGGGGAGCAGGGGTTCATGCGGATGGTCTTCGATCGCTACGGCGCCAAGGCCGCCGAGAACGGGGCTGCGCTGGTCTCGGGGATGGGGTTCGACTATCTCCCCGGCGACCTGATTGCAGCGCTCACCGCCGACGGGATGGGGCCGCTGGAGGAGATCGTCGTTGCCTACTGCGTGCATGGGTTCGAGCCGACGCACGGGACCGCCCTCTCGGGCCTCGAGATCATGCGCGGTGGGGATGTGGTCTGGGCCGACGGGGACTGGCGGCCGGCGCCTCGCAGCGCCGACGGCGGGCGCTGGCGCTTTCCCGAGCCAATCGGCGAGCTGCGGATGCTGCGCTATCCCGCCGGCGAGCAGATCACCGTGCCGCGGCACGTCGAGACGGCTCAAGTGCGGACGCTGCTCAACGGGATGGTGGTGCCGCCGCGGCTGATGCCGCTGGCCGTCATCTCCTCTCCCCTGCTCGGGCTTTCCATGCGCACTCCCCTGCGCAAAGCGATGGGGGCACTGGTCCGGCGCCTACCGGCCGCTCCGGGCGAGCGGAGCCGCAAGGCATCGCGCTTCACGATCAGCTGCGAGGCGCGGGGCAGGGCAGGCACCCGGCGCGGCACGGTCCGCGGCAGCGACGTCTACGGCCTCACCGCCGCCAGTCTCGCGCACGGCGCGCTGCTCTGCGCGGATCCCGGCTATGGGCGCAGCGGCGCTCTGGCGCCGGCCCAGGCTTTCGACCCCGCGTCCTTCCTCGCCACCCTCGGCGACTTTGGCGTCTCCGTCGAGATCGAGCCGTTGCCCGCCGCCGCCCGCGACTGATCCCGAACATCCGCTTGCAGCAATCCCCCTATCCGCTTTGGCGGTTTAGGCTAATCGCCATGCGGCGCGACCTGAGCATGTGGGCGTGGAGGTGCCTCGCCCTGCCTGCCTTCGGGCTTGCCCTGATCTCCGCCGCGCCCGCGCAGGCTGCCTTCCCAGGCGTCCCCGGCCCGATCGCGTATTCCAAGACCACGGCCGATGAAGTCGAAGACACGGGCGGTCTCCTCGCCCACGGCCCGAGCAAGAAGGACGCACCCGTCCAGCTGACCGAAAATCGCAACGACGGCAGCCCCTCCTACTCGCCGAACGGAAGGCTGATCGCCTTCGCCGGCAATCGCGATCCAGGCGAAACGAGGGGCATCCACATCTACGTGATGAAAAACGACGGCACTGACGTTCGGCAGCTGACGAGCGGCAGCTTCTACGACTCCAACCCCTCCTTCTCGCCGGACGGGAAGCTGGTCGTCTTCGACCGCGGCGGGCTCCAGGGCCGCGTCACCCACATCTTCAGCGTCGCGATCGACGGCAGCGGCCTGCACCAGATCTCCGACGAAGCGGGCAGCGACTACGACCCGACCTTCACGCCCGACGGCAAGCGGATCGTCTTCGTCAGCAACCGCATGACCAGCGGGCACACTGACCGCAGCAACATCCTCTCGATGAAGCCCGACGGCAGCCAGGTGCGGCTGCTGATCGGCGGGCCGCGCAACGAGTTCGACCCGGACGTCTCTCCCAACGGCCGCAGGATCGCCTTCTCGAGCAACCGCGACCATGGGCCCAACCTCTTCGTCGCCAAGATCGACGGTACGCACGTGCGCGAGCTGACCCACAGCCGCCACGACTGCTTCGGCAGCGCCTGCTACACGAACCCCTCCTGGTCGCCCGACGGCAAGCACATCGCCTTTCTCTCCAGCGGCCGCTACAGCAGCTCGGTCGACGTAATGCGGGCCGACGGGCGCGGGTTCTCCAAGGAGTTCGACACGGGCGGCACCGAAGAAGAAGGCTTCGGCAGCCACGTCGGCGCTCCGGGCTGGGGCGCGCAGCCGCGATGAGGAGGCGATTCGGACCCGTCGCCCTGGTGATGATGGCGACCGCTGCTCTCGTTCTCGCCGCCGCCTCATTTGGCGCTGTTGGCTCCACTCAGCTCGTCTCGGGGCCCAACGGCGAAACCGAAGCGGGCTTCCCGGGCGAGCAGGTCAACCCGGCGATCTCCGGCGACGGTCGCTTCATCGCCTTCGTCGGCAGCGTCGGCGAAACCGGTAACGGCCTCTACCTGCGGGACATGAGCGGCGGCATCGCCGAAGTCGACGTTCCCCACGGCCACAGCGAACAGGGCATCGGCTTCGCCGCCGGCTCCCCGTCCCTCTCCGGTGACGGGCGCTACCTCGCCTTCGCCTCAGAGGACCCCGACATCAGCTCCGAAGACCGCGACTCCTCGACCACGCCGGCCGGCGACACCTTCCCCGTGCGCGACATCTTCGTCTACGACCGCTCGACCGGCCGGGTCAGCCTCATCTCGCGCGCAAACGGAGCCCAAGGCGTCGGTGGCAACGAGGACTCCAACCTCCCATCGATCTCCGCCGACGGCAACTACGTCGCCTTCCAGACCGAGGCGACCAACTTCCTCCACGGCTCCTACGGCGGCATCTTCGTCCGCGACCTGCGCCGGCACACGACCAGGCCGGCGGCGTGGGTACGCCTCCATCCCGGCGGGCCGTTCAACGGCGGTTTCACCCCCTCGATCTCCGCCCACGGGCGCTGGGTCGCCTTCCTCACCGAGACCCATCTCCGGCATCACGGCGCGCTGGAGATCGCCGTGCGCGACATGAACGGCAAGCGGACGGTCTACGCTTCGCGCGCCGACGGGCGCCACGGCGCGCTCGCGGCCGGCGACTGCAAGCTGCCGGTGATCTCAGCCAACGGTCGCTATGTCGCGTTCGCCAGCAAGGCCAAGAACCTCAGTAGCATCGACAAGAGCAGCGTCGAAGACGTCTTCCTCCGCGACCTGAAGACGAACCGCACGCTGCTCGTCTCACGCGCCCAGGGCAAGCACGGGGCGGCTGGGAGCGGCGACTCCTCCAACCCCTCGATCTCCGCCGACGGCCGCTACGTTGCCTTCGAATCGTATGCGAGCAACCTGGGGCCGGCCGACAACAGCACGACCCCGGACGTCTTCGTCCGCGACATGCGCAGCGGTCGCGTCTTCCTCGCCTCGCGCGCGAGCAACGACGGCCAGGCGGCGAACGCACCCTCGGCCAACCCGTCGATCTCAGCCGACGGCCGCTACGTCGCCTTCGACTCGCGCGGCTCGAACCTCAGCCCGGCCGACACGCTGCACGCAACCAGCGTCTTCCGCTACCAGCTGCTCCCCTGAGCGGCCTCTAGGCTGGTACCTCGCGCGAGTCTAGGTGTGCGGCCACCTTGCGCTTGACGCGCTGCAGGGCGTTGTCGACCGTCTTCGTGTCGCACTCGAGCCGCTCGGCGGTCGCCTCGTAGGAGTGGCCGTCGAGGTAGAGGGAGAGGACGCGGCTCTCGAGGTCGGAGAGGACGCCGGAGGTGCCCGAGAGACAGGAGACGAGGCTCTCCAGCTCTTCGGTCGCGATCACCTGGTTGACCGGATCGGCGACGCTCGGGCCGGGCAGGATCTCATCGAGGGTGGTGTCCGAGTCGCCCGCGGCGGCCGGGGTCTGGCTGAACGAGACGTACTGGTTGAGCGGCGTGTGCTTGTTGCGGGTCGCCGTCTTCACCGCGGTGATGATCTGGCGGGTGATGCAGAGCTCGGCGAAGCTGCGGAAGCTCGACTCGCGATCGCTGCGGTAGTCGCGAATCGCCTTGTAGAGGCCGAGCAGACCTTCCTGGATCAGATCGTCGCTCTCGCCGCCGAGCAGGAAGTAGGACGACGCCTTGAGGCGGACGAAGCCACGGTAGCGGCGCACGATCGAGTCGTAGGCGTCGGTCCTTCCCTCCTTCGCGAGGGCGACCAGATAATGATCATCAAGTTCAGGTTGAGGGTTAAGGCTTGGCCGGGTCGAGCCGTTGAAGTGCCCGGTGGGGAGCCGCAATTCCTGCGTGGGGGACGATAGAGCCACAGATCCTTCTCCTTTGAGACGAAGGGTCGTGGCGCCGATACCTCCCCTGGTGGCGCCCTTATTGACAGGCGAATCTCAGACTCAAGCTGAGCTTCACCCTTGTTGGCGGCGTAGTCTTACCGCCCGGCGGAGTTCTGTCAACCCCAAATTGCGGATTTCTTGCAAGCGCCGCTGCAGGCGGCTGCAGGGGAAGGGCGGGCGTCCCCCTCCGGAAACCCGCATTGAGGCCCCTTCACGGGCTCTTACCGGAAAGGGCTCCAATGTTTCCTCCGGGGGAAACCCGCCCTTCTCCTACGTCACGCTGACTCAGGACGAGCGTTGGCGCGTGGCCTCGAAGAGCAATGCCGCTGCGGCTGCTGAGACGTTTAGCGAGTCGACTTTGCCGCTCTGCGGGAGAGCGATGAGGGCGTCGCAGGCGGTGGCGACTCGGGGGCGGATTCCTCTGCCCTCGCCGCCCAGGACCAGCACGGTTGCTCCGGTGAGGTCGGTGTCCCAGGGAGCTTGGCTTGCCTCGGCGTCCGCACCCCAGATCCAGAAGTTGGCCGCCTTTGCCTCGGCGAGCCAGTCGGCGAGGTTGCGGATTCGGGCGATGTCGAGATGCTCTACCGCGCCTGCGGATGCCTTGCAGGTGACCGCCGTGACCTCAGCCGAGCGCCGTTCGGGAATGACCACCCCGGCTGCGCCGGCGAACTCGGCCGAGCGGCAGACGGCGCCGAGGTTGCGCGGGTCCTGGACCTGGTCGAGCGCGAGCAGCAACGCGCCTTCGCGCCGCAACAGCGCATTCGGGTCCACGTACGGATACGGATCGACCTCGGCGACGACCCCCTGGTGGTCGGGCGACCCGCACAACCGCTCCAACTCCTCTGGGGAGACCTCAGGCGATCTCCAAACCCGATGGACATTGCGTCTTCCGCGTTCTGCCTCGTCGACGGGGCGTTTTCCGTAAATCAGGTTCATGGCCGAGGGCGTGCATGACCAAGCAGATCAAGGACGCAGGGAGCGTGGCGTGCTCTGCACGCGAGCGACCGAGGACGCCGATATGCGCCGGTCATGCGCGTCCTCGGGGCACGAGCTTCGCGCCCTCAGCCCCATCCCGAACCTCCCAGCCCATCGCAGCCAGCTCGTCCCGAATCTCGTCCGCGCGACCAAAGTCCTTGACAGCCCGCGCCTTCTCACGCTCCTCCATCAGCTCCTCGGCCCGCTCGTCGGTCTCAGCTCCCTGATCCAGCTGGGCAAGGGAGCTGAGACCGACGAGCTCGAGCATCTCGCGCAGAGCCTCCGGCGCCCCAGGGACAGCTTCCCGGTTCGCTTCCCCCACCAGCTCAAACACCTCCGCCATAGCCCGCGGGGTATTGAAATCGTCAGCCAACGCATCCCGAAAGGGCCCAAGGCGAGAGCCGGGGGGTCCCCCGATGGGAACTTGTGAGCCGGCGAGGCCGGAGCCAGCGCCAAGCCCCTCAGCGCGGGTTCCCGGCGGGGGACCCCCCGGCTCTCGCACCGGGTGCTCGCGAAAGAAATTCCGCAGCCGCTTCACCTGAGCCACGGCCTGCTCCATCTGCTCAACCCCAAACGCCAGCGGCTGCCGGTAGTGCCCGGAGATCAGGTAGGCGACAACAGCTTCGCGCCCATAGCGATCGAGCGCCTCGGAGAGCTGGAAGATGTTGCCCTCCGACTTGGACATCTTCTCGGCGTCGGTCTCGACCATCCCGTTGTGCATCCACAGCCGCGCAAACGGCCGCCCCGCGGCCTCGGATTGCGCGATCTCGTTCTCGTGATGGGGGAAGACGAGGTCCGAGCCGCCGCCGTGGATCGCGAACGACGGCCCTAACTCAGCCTCCGCCATCGCCGAGCACTCGATGTGCCAGCCTGGCCGCCCCGGCCCCCAGGGCGAGTCCCATTTCGTGTCCTCGCCCTCCTTGTGCGCCTTCCAGAGCGCAAAATCGAGCGGATCCTGCTTGAGCGACTCCGAGCCGGCCTCCTCACCCTGGTCCATGTCCTCCGTGCGCCGGTTTGAGAGCTTCCCGTAGGGGCGGTAGCTGCGCACCTTGAAGTAGACGTCGCCACCCGACTCGTAGGCGTGCCCGGTGTCGATCAGCTCGGCGATCAGCTCGAGGATCTCGCCGATCGTCTCCGTGGCCAGCGGCTCCGCATCGGGACGCCCCAACCCCAGCCGACCGGTGTCCTCGAAGTAAGCCTGGGTCATCCGTGCGGCGAACTCCGCCGAAGGCTCCCCGGCCGCCTTCGCCGCGTCGTAGATCTTGTCGTTGATGTCCGTGACGTTGACGACGAGCTTGGTGTCGTAGCCTTCGTGCTCAAGGAATCGATCGAGAAGCGAGAAAATGACAAAGGGCCGCGCGTTGCCGATGTGGATGCGGCTGTAGACGGTCGGCCCGCAGGCGTAGATGCCGATCTGCTCATCTGTCGGGAGAGCCCGCAGCTCCCCGCTGAGCGTGTCTCGTATCCGAACCTCCCGCATGAGGCCGGATGCTAGAGGGGACTAGTCAGCATGGACGCCGAGAGGGGCTGGCCCTCGGCGTTCGCATAGGTCGCGGGTTAGCTTCGCGGTTGTCAAC
>JAPVSJ010000086.1:0-3008 GCA_047519745.1 Actinomycetota bacterium
AGAGCGGCACGTGGACCGCCATCTGGTCGCCGTCGAAGTCGGCGTTGAAGGCGTGGCAGACCAGCGGGTGGACCTGGATCGCCTTGCCCTCGACCAGGATCGGTTCGAAGGCCTGGATGCCGAGGCGGTGCAGGGTGGGCGCGCGGTTGAGCAGCACCGGGTGCTCGTGGATGACTTCCTCGAGCACGTCCCAGACCTCGGGCACCATCGACTCGACCATCTTCTTCGCCGCCTTGATGTTCTGGACCGCTTTGCGCTCGACCAGCTGGGCCATGATGAACGGCTTGAAGAGCTCCAGAGCCATCAGCTTCGGCAGGCCACACTGCTGCAACTGCAGGCTCGGCCCGGAGACGATCACCGAGCGGCCGGAGTAGTCGACGCGCTTGCCGAGCAGGTTCTGGCGGAAGCGGCCCTGCTTGCCCTTGAGCATGTCGGAGAGCGACTTCAGCGGGCGGTTGCCAGGACCCGTGACCGGGCGGCCGCGACGACCGTTGTCGAAGAGGGCGTCGACAGCCTCCTGCAGCATCCGCTTCTCGTTGTTGACGATGATCTCGGGCGCGCCGAGGTCGAGCAGCCTTTTCAGCCGGTTGTTGCGGTTGATCACGCGCCGGTAGAGGTCGTTCAGATCCGACGTCGCGAAGCGACCGCCGTCGAGCTGCACCATCGGGCGCAGCTCCGGCGGGATCACCGGCACGCTGTCGAGGATCATCCACTCCGGCTGGTTGTCGGATTTGAGGAAGGCGGAGGCGACTTTGAGCCGCTTCACCGCGCGGGCCTGTTTCTGCCCTTTGGAGCTGTTGATGACGACCTCGAGCTCCTCGCATTCGGCCGCCAGGTCGACCTGTTCGAGCAGGTCGCGCACCGCTTCGGCGCCCATGCCGCCGCGGAAGTACTCGCCCCAGCCAAACGGCGAGCCGAAGCGATCCTTGAGCTCACGGAAGACGGTCTCGTCGTTGACGACGTCCTTCGGCTTCATCTCGGTGAAGATCTTCCAGACTTCCTCCATCCGCTCGATCGCCTCTTCGATGTAGGCCTCGGTGTCGGAGATCTCCGCCTCGAAGGTCTTGCGCAGCTCTTTGATCATTTTGGCGCGCTCGTCGTCCTTCAGCTTGCGCAGCTGCGCAGCCGTCAGCTTCAGCGAGTCGGCCCAGATGTGGTCGTCATCGTCGAACTTTTCCTGGCCACCCTCTTCGAGGTAGGAGACGCGGCGCTCCAGCGACTCGGCCAGCTCCTGAGTCCTTTTCTGCCGTTCGGCCTCATAGCCGTCGGAGACTTTTTTGACTTCTTTCTCGAGTTTTCCGAGGTCCTTGTCGCGCGCCTCGGTATCGACCCAGGTGATCATCGAAGCGGCGAAGTAGAGGACCTTCTCGAGCTCTTTGGGAGCCATGTCGATCAGGTAGCCGATCCGGCTCGGGACGCCCTTGAAGAACCAGATGTGGGAGACCGGCGAGGCCAGGTCGACGTGACCCATGCGCTCGCGACGGACCTTGGACCGCGTCACCTCGACGCCGCAGCGCTCGCAGACGATGCCCTTGTAGCGGACCCGCTTGTACTTGCCGCAGTAGCACTCCCAGTCCTTGGTCGGACCGAAGATGCGCTCGCAGAAGAGGCCGTCTTTCTCCGGCTTCAGCGTGCGGTAGTTGATCGTCTCCGGCTTGGTGACCTCGCCCCAGCTCCAGGAGCGGATCTTCTTCGAGGACGCGAGGCCGATCTCAATCGCGTCGAAGTTGTTGATGTCGATCATCAGTCCTCCACCTTCGTCTCTTCTTTGGCCTCGGCCTCTGCCCCGTCGGCTTCGGCACCGTTGCCGCCGCCCGGGTCGTCGGTGCCGCCCTCACCCTCGGCGACCACCTGCTCCTCCTTCTCGTCAGCGGCCCCGTTGGAGCCCTCGGCGCGGACCCCGGTCAGGTCCATGCCGAGCTCCTCGGCCGCTTTCAGCAGGTCGTCGTCCTCCTCGGCGATTTCGACGTCGCCGCCTTCGGAGACGACGTTGGCGTCGAGCGAGAGGCTCTGGATCTCCTTCAACAGCACTTTGAAGGACTCGGGGATCGAGGGCTCGGGGATGTTCTCGCCCTTGACGATCGCCTCGTAGGCCTTGACCCGGCCGACCGTGTCGTCGGACTTGACCGTGAGCATCTCCTGCAGCGTGTAGGCGGCGCCGTAGGCCTCCAGGGCCCAGACCTCCATCTCGCCGAAGCGCTGGCCGCCGAACTGCGCCTTGCCGCCCAGCGGCTGCTGGGTGACCAGAGAGTAGGGGCCGGTCGAGCGGGCGTGGATCTTGTCGTCGACCAGGTGGAGCAGCTTGAGGATGTACATGTAGCCGACCGTGACCTTGCCCTCATACGGCTCGCCGGTGCGGCCGTTGTAGAGCTGCATCGTGCCTTCGGCACGGGCGCCGGCCCTTTCGCGCTTGTCGACGCCGAGGTCGATGCCGCGCTCTCCGTTCTGCTCCTGCCAGCTGACCAGGGCCTCATCGACATCCTCGACGCTGGCGCCGTCGAAGACCGAGGTCGCCACGTAGACGCGACCGTCGCCCTCGTCGGAGTGCGCCTGCTTGTAGGCCTCCGAGCCGTCGTCGTACCAGCCGTTGCCGGCGACCCAGCCGAGGTGCGTCTCGAGGATCTGGCCGATGTTCATCCGGCTCGGCACGCCGAGCGGGTTGAGGATCACGTCGACGGGGGTGCCGTCGGCGAGGTGGGGCATGTCCTCTTCGGGCACGATCTTGGAGATCACACCCTTGTTCCCGTGACGGCCGGCGAGCTTGTCGCCCTCGGCGATCTTGCGCTTGGTCGCGACGTAGACGCGGACCAGGTCGTTGACGCCGGGCGGCAGGTCGTCGCCCTCGTCGCGGCTGAAGGTGAGCACGTCGATGACGACGCCACCCTCGCCGTGCGGAACCTTCAGCGAGGTGTCACGGACCTCGCGCGCCTTCTCCTTGAAGATCGCGCGGATCAGCTTCTCCTCGGCGGTCAGCTCGGTCTCGCCCTTCGGCGTCACCTTGCCGACCA
>JAPVSJ010000087.1:0-28278 GCA_047519745.1 Actinomycetota bacterium
GGACGGCTCGCCCGCGACAGCGAGCGTCTGCTACAACCGGGCGCGACCCACACCCCGAGCGTAGCGGGGCCGTGCCGACGCTTATGTACCCATATAGGCACATGAGCGACGGCACGTCGAGGCGACTACTGGGCGGCGGGGGGCTGCTGCTCCGGCGGCGGCGGTTCGGGTGGCAGCGGCTGGGGATTCAGCTCGGAGTCCGGCGGCGGCTCTTGGCCCGGCAGGGCTTCGGCTTCCTGCTTCCAGATGTCGTTCAGCGAGACCTGGACATAGGCCCAGAGCGCCGGCGCGAGCAGCAGGTAGAGAATGATCGCGATCCAGCCGTTGAGCGGCTCCTTGCCGGCCAGCTTCGAGGCGCCCATGACGCGCTTGACGCCGCGCCAGTAGGTGATCAGCGCGGGAACGATGATGATGGCGCCGGGGAAGAGCGCCAGCAGCGAGTTGGTCGGGTTCTGGCCGAGGTCATAGCCCTTGGCTTTGCCGTAGTCGCGCAACTCGCGGTTGATCCGGTACCACCAGACGAGGTGGTAGATGCCGAGGGTGATCAGCGGCAGCAGGGCGGCGGCCCAGGGACTGCGGACCTTCACCTCGTCCTCGGTGCCGCGGATCTTCATCTCATAAGCCATGCGGGGAGCTCCGTTCTGGTGGAGGAGGAGACAGGGGTCGGAGCGACCCTAACCCACGTCGCGGCCGCTTTCCACCGCGTCGGCGACAAGGCGGTGATCGGAGGCGCCCCGCCGGTCAACCATGGAGTTTCTCCCCTCGCTCCAGCATTTCGACGAATTTCCTCAGTCGTCGCTCACGCGTCTCCGCTTTCTTCGCATCTCCGAGCCGGTAGACGATCGCGTAGCGGTTGGCGCTGTCGAGAGTGGCGAAGAACTCGCGCGCGGCGGGCCGGGCGTCGAGCTCCCGCTGCAGATCGGCGGGGACGTCGGCGGTGCGCTGACCCTCGTAGGCGGCGTCCCAGCGACCGTCGGCCTTGGCCGCCTCGACCTCGGCCAGTCCTGCGGGGCGCATACGACCCGACTCGATCAACCCTTCCGCCTTCTCGCGGTTGATCTGCGACCAGCGGCCGCGTGGGCGTCGCGGCGTGAAGCGCTGCAGGAAATGCTTCGCGTCGAAACCGCGCTTCTGGCTGTCGATCCAGCCGAAGCAGAGCGCTACCTCGAGCGCCTCCGCATAGCTGACGCTCTTCACGCCGGAGCCCTTCTTGGCGATCTTCAGCCAAACCCCAGCCGAGCTCGCCCCCTCCCCCTCCAGCCAAGCCTCGAGCTCGGGCGGAGAGGCGAACAACACGATCGGCAGCTCGTCGGCCATAGCGTCGAATTGTCCCGGTTAGAGTGAGGGACGTGAGCGACGCCGACGGCATCGAGAGCCTCACCGCGACGATTGGGCGCTACAACGAGGCCTGGAACGCGCAGGATCTCGACGCGATCATGGCGATGCACGCGCCCGACATGGTCTTCGCCAACCACACCGCCGGCGAGTCGGCGAGCGGCGAAGACGTGCGCGCCCACATCGCCTCGATTTTCGAGACCTGGCCGGATCTGAAGTTCGAGACGCGCCGCCTCTATGTGCGCGAGGGGCTGGTCGTGCAGGAGTGGACGGCGACCGCGACGCATTTGAACGTCATGCGCCGCGGTGACCTCGAGGCGCCGCCGACCGGCAGGACGATTTCCTGGGACGGAATCGACTCGATCCCTTTCGAGAACGGCCTGATCAAGCGCAAGGACGTCTACTCGGACTCCGTCTCGATCCTGCGCCAGGTCGGCCTGCTCGACTAAATCGCGCCTTCCGCCACACAGGCGCGATAGAGAATTTCGATTCTGCGCGCCACGCGCGCGTTCGGACGAGTAAGGCTCGTCGGGTGGCTTCGACTTTCGTCATAGCAGGAGTAGTCCTTCAAAAGGCCTCCAGCGCTCCACCGCCGCCGGAGGCGTACTCGGCCTCCTCTTTGGGATCTCGATCATCTTTATAGACGTGATAACGAGCTAGCATGTGGACTGTGAACAAAACGTTTCTGCTGGGAGCACTTGCTTCGTGCGCGCTTGGCGCCGTCGTTGCTCTCTTCCTCCATGCCGTGGATGCCAGCGGCGAGATCGGTGGAATTACCTTCGTCGTCGGGGCCGGGGCAGCAGGTTTGATCGGTGGCGCCGTGGCACGCCGTATGCCCCCGCCGCGGCGTCGTCACTGACACTGCATCATCGGACTACAGACCTGCGGCGTCGGCCAGCAGGTCGACCTGGGTGGGATCTGCCGAGCTGGGGCAGAAGACGAGCTCGTCGCAGCCCGCCGCGTCGTAGGCAGAGAGGTATTGCCTGACCGCCTCGGTGTCCTTGGCTGCAGCGTCGGCGATCATGCCAGCGACCTCCTCGCCCAGCCAGGCGTAGTAGTGGGCGAGGTTGGCGCGGGCATCCTGCTCGGCGCGGTCGCCGAGCGAGAAGTAGGCCAGCGCCATGACGTGCGGCTCGTCGTCGCGGCCGGCCTCGCTCCAGGCGGCCCTCGCCTTCTCGATCCCTTCGCGCGCCACATCGGGTCCGGTGCCGCTGGAGATCCAGCCGTCGCCGAAGCGGGCGGCGCGGGCATAGGAGGCCTCAGCGTGGCCGCCGAGGATCAGGCGCGGCGCAGCGGCGATCGACGGGCCGATCTCGTCCCCGGCCCAGGTCGCCTTGATCTCCTCCAGCATCACGTCGAGGCGCTTGCCGCGGCCGCGCAGCTCGACCCCGCTTGCCTCGTAGTCGTCCTCGCGGGCGCCGAGGCCGACGCCGAGCGTCAGCCGGCCGCCGGAGAGCGCGTTGACGCTCAGCGCCTGCTTCGCCAGCAGCACCGCGTTGGTGCGCAGCGGCGCCAGCAGGACGGTGGTCGAGAGGCCGATCCGCTCGGTCACCGCAGCGACGGCGGCCAGCGCGGTCAGCGGTTCGTAGTTGTCGTAGACGATCCGGTCGATCGTGCCGAGGGTGGAGAAGCCGCGCGCCTCGGCGCGACGTGCCCACTCGGTCAGCTGGGCGCCGGTCGCGCCCGGGACCGCGTTGGGAAGCGCGATGCCTACGTCCATGGCGGGCTCGCTACCCGTCCTCGGCTCAGCCGTAACGCTCGCCGAAGATCGCTCGCAGCTTGGAGCGATCGTGGCGGGCCTGGATGCGGCGCACAGTGCCCGAGCGCGAGCGCATCACCAGCGATTCGGTGCTTGCGCCGGCGCCGCGGTAGCGGACGCCCTGGAGCACGTCGCCGTCGGTCACGCCGCTGGCGGAGAAGAAGACGTCCTCGCCGGAGCAGAGGTCGTCGGCTGTGAGGATCCGATCGAGGTCGTAGCCGGCGTTGACAGCGGCGCTGCGCTCCTCGTCGTCGCGCGGCCAGAGGCGGCCGAGCAGCTGGCCCCCCATCGACTTCAGCGCCGCCGCGGAGAGCACTCCCTCCGGCGTGCCACCGATTCCCCAGAGCAGGTCGACCGGGGAGCGGTCGCTGACCGCAAGCAGCGCGGCGGAGACGTCGCCGTCGGTGATCAGGCGGATGCGCCCGCCCGCCTCGCGCACCTCTTTCATCGCCTCCTCGTGGCGGGGGCGGTCGAGCATGACCACGGTGACGTCGCCGACGCTTCCCCCCTTGCGCTCGGCGATCAGCTTCAGCGTCTCCGGCAGCGGCCGGTCGAGGTCGAGCAGGTCGGCGATTTCCTCGCCGCCGGCCATCTTCTCCATGTAGACGCAGGGGCCGGGGTCGAACATCGTGCCGCGCTCGGCGAGTGCGATCACCGCGAGGGCGCTGGGCATGCCGAGCGCGCAGAGGCGCGTTCCCTCGAGCGGGTCGACCGCGATGTCGACCACGGGCGGGCTGCCGTCGCCGATCTGCTCGCCGTTGTAGAGCATCGGCGCCTCGTCCTTCTCCCCCTCGCCGATCACGACCATGCCGTCCATCGCGACCGAGTCGAGGACGAAGCGCATCGCGTCGACGGCGGCCTGGTCGGCGGCGATCTTGTCGCCGCGCCCGACCCAGCGGGCGGCGGCCAGCGCCGCCGCCTCGGTCACCCGCACCAGCTCCAGCGCAAGGTTGCGATCCAGCTTGGTCGGAGAAGTCTCGCCCATCGAGGCCCGGAGGCTATAGGGTCGCGCGATGGCACGATGGGGACTGACGCTGCCGCTGCCGGGCACTCGCCTGGTCGACCACGAGGAGCACGTCAAGCGCGCCGAGGCGGCCGGCTACACCGACCTCTGGAGCGGCGAGACCAACGGGCCCGACGGCTTCACGCCGCTGGCTCTGAGTGCCGCCTGGACCGAGCGGGCGCGGCTGGGGACCGGCATCGTCGGCGTCTTCCAGCGCGGCCCGGCGCTCCTGGCGCAGGAGGCGGCGGCGCTGGCCGACGCCTCGGGCGGGCGCTTCGTGCTCGGCATCGGCTCCTCCTCGGACCGCATCGTCGAAGGCTGGAACGGGATCCCCTTCGAGCGACCGCTGAGCAAGGTGCGCGAGACGCTCGAGTTCCTGCGCGTCGCCCTCGACGGCGAGCGCACCGCGAGCGGCTTCAAGCTCGAGACGGCACCGGCGGAGCGGGTGCCGATCGTGCTCGCGGCGTTGCGCGGCAAGATGCTCGACCTGGCGCTGGAGCGCGCCGACGGCGCCTTCACCAACTTCCTCCCGCTTGGCGGCCTGCCCAAGGTGGCCGCGCAGTTGGAGGGCGCGCCGGAGGGCTTCGAGCTGCTCTGCCGCTTCTTCTGCCTGCCTGGCGAGCGCGAGGCGGTCGAGCCGCTGGCCCGCTTCATGTTCTCTTCCTACATCACCGTCCCCGTTTACGCCGCCTTCTACCGCTGGCTCGGCTACGGCGAGCAGATCGACGCGATGGTCGCCGCCTGGGAGGCCGGCGACCGCCAGGGCGCGGCCGCCGCGGCCCCGTGGGAGCTGATCGAGGACATGTTCATCTTCGGCACGCCCGAGCAGATGCGCGAGCGCCTCGACGCCTTCGTCGCCGGCGGAGTGACGCTTCCAATCCTCACCCCGATCGTCACCCCTGATCGATTGGCGGAAACGATCGACGCGTTAGCTCCCTAGACCGCGAAAACCAAGCAGGTCGGGGGACGCAGGGAGCGACGGGAGGGGAGCGCACTCTCGTGCGTGACCCGACCGGAGCGACTGAGGACCCCGAGATGCGCCGGTTTGCAGCGGTCTAGGCTAGTACTCCACCTCAGCCCCGAGTCCAAAGGAGCGGTCGGCGGCGAGTTCGACGATTTTGTCGACGATCGGCTGGTGCCAGCCTTCCTTCTTGGAGCGCGTCGCGATCGTCTCCACCGCCATGCCGACCCGACTCGCCGTCGTCGCCGCCAGCCCCCGCAGGACTTCGAAGTCGAACTCGCATTCTTCGCAGACTTCGGCCAGTTCGAGCAGGTACGACGTTTCCTGGTACTCCTCGGAGATCACGAGGCCGTGGTGGATCGGGTCGTCGTAGACGACCGTCGAGGTGATGTCGGTCAGCGGCGCCAGCCGCCATTTCTTCCCCGGTCCCGCCAGTGTCGTCCTGTCGCGATCGAGCAGGGCGAAGTTCTTGCCGTGGACGTCACCGTTGCCGAGGATGTAGTTGCAGAAGGCGGCGGTGAGCAGGTTCACCACTTCGTCGGGACGACTGACCGCGTTGAGCAGCCCGCGGGCCTCGGTCCAGCCGGGAGCGTCGCTGTCCTCGCGGTCCTCGTCGGTGTCTGCCGGCACGCCGAGCGCCTGCCAGAAGGACTCGCAGTGGAGCCGGCGCACATCGCCGCGGCCCTCGCTGACGACGCGGTCATAGCGCGGCGAGACCAGGCAGAAACGGCCGGCGATCTGCTTCACCGTCGCTTTCGCGACCGGGATGCCGACCTGGCGGCAGACGGTCATGCAGAACATCTCATTGGCGACGTATTCGGGGTATTCACCGGTCTCGGGCTTGACCACGTGGGTGCTCGGAGCGCCCGCCTCGGGCCAGGCCCAGCGGTCGCCGGCCTCGTCGTAGATGAGGCTGAGCTTGTGGCGAATGCCCGGCAGGGCGAAGCGCATGCGCTGCCTGCAGTCGGGGCTGAAGAAGTGCGGCGGGGGTGGCTTGACGACTTCGGCCAGTTCCTCCTCGCCGAGCCATGCGGGCGAGCCGGAAGCGGGCGGGCGCGGCGCCTCGCCGGCGGGAAGGAAGGTGACTGCCCCGGGGCAGTCCTGGCCCAGCTCGGTCAGCATCAGGTAGCCGTCGCTCGCGTCGATGCCGAGCTCGCGTCCCATCCGCTCGCGGCGCGCGCCCTCCGGCAGCAGTCCCTCGACGTAGGCGCTGGTGGCCTCGGCGCTGTAGGGCTCTGCGCGGGCCGGCAGCGAGTTGCTCAGCAGAGCTTTCCCGGGCCCGAAGCTCTCGACCAGGTCGGGGTCGTAGGCGAGTCTGTAGTCGTTGTCGCCGGCGGGGAACAGGGTTCCGACACGCTCCCCGTAGAGGTAGACGTCAAGGCTCAATTTGGTCCTCCTCGATCTTCCCCTCGGTATCCACGATCCACGACTTTAAACCGAAGCCAGGCTCAGCGCGTAATCCCCCGCCGCATCGGTGAACCACCCGTCCGGGCGCAGTCCCGCCTCGCGATAGATGCCTTCGAGCCCGTCACGAGTGAACTTGGCGGAGATCTCGGTCCGCATCTCCTCCTCGGCGGCGAAGCGCACGGTCAGGTCGAGGCCGTCGAGCCGCACGATCTGCCCGACGAGCGAACGCAGGCGGATGTCCATGCGCGCGGCGTCGACGTCGTAGCGGGCGACGTGCTCGAAGCAAGCGAGGTCGAAGTCGGCCCCGAGCTCCCGGTTGAGCACCCGCAGGACGTTCTTGTTGAATTCGGCGGTGACTCCCTGGGAATCGTTGTAGGCGTCCTCCAGCCGGCTCGGCTCCTTGACCAAGTCGGTGCCGAGGAGGATGCGGTCGCCCGGTTCGAGCAGGGCCGCGATGCGGGTGAGGAAGTCGTGGCGGGCGTCCGGGTAGAGGTTGCCGATCGTGCCGCCGAGGAAGGCGACGAGGCGACCGCCGCCACCGTTGGGAATGCGCTCGAGGTCGTGCTCGAAGTCGCAGACCAGGCCGCGGACGGCGAGCCCCGGGTACTCCTCGACCAGCGCCTCGGCCGTGTCGTGGGTGATCTGCTCGGAGATGTCGACGGGGACGTAGGTGGCGAGGCAGCCGGCATCGCGCATCGCGCTGAGAAGGTGGCGCGTCTTCGCCGCCGAGCCCGAGCCGAGCTCGACCAGGGTCCCCGGCTCTCCCGCCGCGGCGACGATCTCGGCCGAGCGCCGGGCGAGGATCTCGCGCTCGGCACGGGTCGGGTAGTACTCGGGCAGCTCCGTGATCCGCTCGAAGAGACGGGAGCCGCGCTCGTCGTAGAAGTACTTCGGCGCCAGCTCCTTCGGCTTGGCGGTCAGGCCGAGGCGGATGTCGCGTGCCATCGCGAGGCCGCCGTCGGCACGCAGGCGCACCTCGATCTCGATCGGCTCGGCGGCCGCGCCGCGGGTCATCACGCGGCGTCCCTCGCACAGCGGAAGCCGGAGAAGATCTGGCGGCGCTGCGGCAGGTCCCAGTTGCGGAAGCTGGGTCGCATGACGGCGCGGTCGGTGGCCCAGGAGCCGCCGCGCAGGACCTTGTACCCGTCGCCGAAGAAGACCTCGGAGTACTCGCGGTAGGGGAAGGCCTCGAAGCCGGGGTAGGCGACGAAGTCCGAGGAGGTCCATTCCCAGACCTGGCCGACAGCCTCCAACTCAGGTCGGGCGGCCTCCCACTCGTGCTCGGTGGGCAACCGCTTTCCAGCCCAGCGGGCGTAGGCGTCGGCCTCCTGCCAAGAGACATGAATGACTGGCTGGGCGAGATCGACCGGATCGCGGCGGCCCCTTGCGACACATACCCAGCCGGCCTCGGTGTCGCCCTCCCAGTAGAGGGGCGGTTCCACCCCGGTCGCCTCTATGTAGGCGATGTACGCGGCGTTGGTGACGGGGGTTCGATCGATCTCGAAAGCGTCGAGCTCGACGACATGCCGTGGCCGCTCGTTGTCATAGGCGAAGCCGGTCTCGGGAGCGCCGATCTCGTACGTCCCGCCCTCGACGCGGACCATGTCCGGACACGCGACATCTCTCGCCCGGACAAGTGCCGGACTAATTAGTCCGGCACTTTGAGTATCCGCCCGCTCGAGAGATGTCGCGTGCCCGGACCGCCAGCCGTTCGTGTCGGTCAGCTCGTAGCCATCGACCAGCTGCAGCAGCTGCAGCATCGTCTCGTTGTGCTGCTGCTCATGGGCGAGCAGCAGCTCGTAGACGAAGCCCTCGCGCAACAGCGGATCGTCGGCGTCAGCGGAGAGGTCGACCTCGTCGAGCACCTCGAGCGTGCGCTCGCGCACGTCGGCGAGGTAGGAGCGCAGCTCGGCGTCGCGCAGGATCGGCAGCTCGCCTCGCGTCTTGCGCGGGTTCTCGATCGCGTCGTAGAAGCGACCGAGCTCACCGTGCAGCGGCTCGCGCTCGCCGATCGTCTGCACCAGCCAGAGCTCCTCGAAGTTGGCGATGTGGCCGAGGTCCCAGGCGAGCGGGCTGAGGATCGGCGAGTAGACGCGGTTGAGCTGCTCGTCGTCGAGCGGCTCGATCAGCTCGTAGGTGCGTCTACGGGCCTCCGCGAGCCGGTCCGCGATCGCTTCCTTGGAACTGGAGCTGGCCGTCACCTCGGTGGCGATGCCAAAACCCTAGCGGGTAGGCTGCGGCGGCCGTGGAAATCTCAGGCACAGGCGCACTGGTTGCAGGCGGGGCCTCGGGGCTCGGCGAGGCGACCGCGCGGGCACTGGCAGCGTCGGGCGCGAAGGTCGTCATCGCCGACCTCAATGCGGAGAAGGGCGAGGCGCTGGCGGGGGAGCTTGGCGCGACCTTCGTCGAGGCCGACGTGACTGACGAGGCAGCGGTGGCGGTGGCAGTCGAGCGGGCGGCGGAAGCCGGCGGCGACGGGGGTCTGCGGATCTCGGTCTGCTGCGCGGGGATCGGCTGGGCCGAGCGGGTCGCCCACAAGGGCGGTCCCCACAACCTCGAATTCTTCTCCAACGTGGTCAAGGTCAATCTGATCGGGACCTTCAACGTCCTGCGATTCGCCGCGGCGGCGATGAGCGGGAACGAGCCCGACACGGAGGGCGAGCGCGGCGTCTGCGTAAACACCGCCTCGATCGCCGCCTACGACGGCCAGATCGGCCAGATCGCCTATGCGGCCTCGAAGGGCGGCATCGTCGGCATGACCCTGCCGGCGGCGCGGGACATGGCCTCGCGCGGGGTCCGCGTCATGACGATCGCCCCCGGACTCTTCGACACGCCGCTGCTGGCGGCGCTGCCCGAGGAGGCGCGTGAGGCACTCGGCGCCGGCATCCCCTTCCCCTCGCGGCTCGGCCGCCCCGCCGAATACGCGCAGCTGGTCGAGCAGATCGTCGCCAACCCGATGCTCAACGGCGAGACGATCCGCCTCGACGGCGCCTTGCGGATGCCGCCGAAGTAGCGCGCCGTAGACGAACTCTATGTTGTGCCCCTCAGAGGGGCACAACATAGGACTCGGCGCCTCAGTCGGTGCCGGAGGTCTCCGGGTCGCGCCAGACGCGCTTGCGCCAGGGCGGGGTGACCGCGAAGCGATAGGCGCCGCCTTCCTCGGCCGCGATTGGCTCGAGCGGGACGAGATGCACTTCGCGACCCGGAGTGACGCGGTCGATACGCAGGAAGCCATTCGCGTTGCCGGCGTGGCTGCCGCCGGAAACGACGAGCATGTGGGTCTCGGGCCCCCAGCCGTTCTCCGGGCGGGCGCCGACCGCTTCGGCGACGTACTTCAGCGGGTCGATGCCGGCGTCGGAGCCGGCGTTGGCGACGCTCTGCGCATAGTTGTAGCCGTGGTGCGAGGAGGCGCGCTCGTCGACGCCGCCGTCGAGACCGATGCGGATGTCGACCGATTCCCAGTCATCGTGGTGGTAACCGGCGTCACCCGCGATCGGCACCCCGCGAAGGGTGGCCGAGTCGGCGTAGTAGAGCCAGTACTGGATGTAGAGATTGCCCGATCGCGATCCCGCGCATGTCGCGCCGTCCGTTTCGGTTGCCTCGATCACGTCAGGGCGGCAATCGACGACGTGGACTAACGCCGTCACCGGCAGGCCGGCGTCGGTCTCGTGCACCAGCCCGCGTGCCGACCCGTCGCCGCAGGCGGTGTCGCGACAGTGCCGAAAATCCACCGGCAACGCCCGCGAGCCCTGCTCGAAGAAGATCGCCGGCATGTGCCGCCGCACCAGCTCGCCGACGTCGGAGCCATAAGCGGCGATCAGCGCCGGCTCGTCGCCGCAGCCATCGGCCATCGACACGGCGCAGAGCATCCGCGAGGCCACAGCCCGAGCCAGCTCCGTCCCCGGCACCCACACCCCGGTCGCCACAAGCGCGACGAGCAAGAACGAGACCACAGCAACGAGCCCAACCCACTCCACAGTCCCCTGCCCACGCTCGTCCATACCCAGCTAAGAACTCAGGACAGCGACCTCTCCCCCCCCCTCGGGTATCCAGGGCTACAGCTGAGCGATCTCTGAGGCTATGTCCGCCGCGGCCTGTTTGGCGTCGGCGAAGAGCATCGAGGTGTTCGGTTCGTAGAAGAGGTCGTTGTCGATGCCGGCGAAGCCGGGGCTGAGCGAGCGCTTGATCACGATCACCTGCTGGGCCTCTGAGACTTCGATGATCGGCATGCCGGCGATCGGGCTGTCGGGGTCGTTCTTCGCCGCCGGGTTGGTGACGTCGTTGGCGCCGACGACGACGCAGACGTCGGTGCGCGGCATCTCCGGGTTGATGTCCTCCATCTCGCGCAGCTGCTCGTAGGGCACGTCGGCCTCGGCTAGCAGGACGTTCATGTGGCCTGGCATGCGGCCGGCGACGGGATGGATCGCGTAGTTGACGGTGACGCCGCGTTTCTCCAGCTCGTCGGCGACCTCCTTGATCGCGTGCTGGGCCTGGGCGACGGCGAGACCGTAGCCGGGGACGATCACGACCGAGTCGGCGTAGGCGAGCTTGATCGCCGCGTCCTGGGCGCCGATCGAAACGTGCGGCCGCTCCTCCGTGGCACCGCCGGCACCCCCGGCTGGAGCGCCGCCGAAGCCGGCGAAGAGGACGTTGGCGACCGAGCGGTTCATCGCCGTCGCCATCTCCATCGTCAGGATCGTTCCCGAGGAGCCGACCAGGGTGCCGGCGACGATCAGCGCGACGTTGTCGAGGGCGAAGCCCGCTGCGGCGGCGGAGAGGCCGGTGAAGGCGTTGAGCAGCGAGATCACGACCGGCATGTCGGCGCCGCCGATCGGCAATACGACGAGGTTGCCGAGCAGCGCCGCGGCGATCAGGATGCCGATGAAGATCGCCTGCGAGGGGTCGCCGTTGTTGGTGGCGATGTCGACGCAGGCCGCGACGATGCCGATCAGCAGGACGACGTTGATCACCTGCTGACCGGGGATGGCGAGCGGCCGGGTCGGGATCAGGTCCTGGAGCTTGGCGAAGGCGATGTTCGAGCCCCAGAAGGAGACCGAGCCGACGACGGCGGCGAAGAGGACGGGGATCAGCGTGTCGAGCGGGATCGTCTCGCCGAGCGAGATCCCATGACGGATCTCCGACCAGGCGATCAGCGCGACGGCGCCGCCACCGACGCCGTTGTAGAGGGCGACCATCTGCGGCATCTCGGTCATCTGCACGCGGGTCGAGGCAATCACGCCGACGGCCGAGCCGACGCCGAGGCCGATCACGATCAGGCCCCAGTTGCCGATCCCGTCGAGCAGCAGGGTGGTGATGACCGCGACCACCATGCCCCCGGCGGCGATCAGGTTGCCGCGCTTGGCGGAGGTCGGGTGGGTGCCCTGTTTGACGCCGATGATGAAGAGCGAGAAGGCGACGATGTAGAGCGCGGTGGCGGCGTCGCCGCCCGGCTTGAGCACAGCCTCGATCACGAGCCGCCCTCCCCGTCCTTGACCTTCGGCTTCGGCTTTTTGCTGAACATGCCGAGCATCCGGTCGGTGACCATGAAGCCGCCGACGATGTTGATCGCGCCGAAGGCGATCGCGATCGTGCCGATCACGTACTCGAGCGGGTCGTTGGCGTAGCCGACGACGATCAGCCCGCCGAGCATGACGATGCCGTGGATCGCGTTGGTCTGCGACATCAGCGGCGTGTGCAGGGTGGTCGGCACCTTCGAGATCACCTCGAAGCCGACGAAGGCGGCAAGGACGAAGATCGTGATCTCCGTGAACAGCGTCATTTCGCCGCCCTCTCGTTGCGGATCTCGCCGCCGTGGGTGATGCAGGCAGCGGCGACGATGTCGTCCTCGAAGTCGACGTTCAGCGTGCCCTCCTCGGTGACGAGCAGCCCCAGCAGGTTCTCGAGGTTCTTGGCGTAGAGCTGCGAGGCCGGGACCGGCATCTCGCTGGCCAGGTTGCGCGGGCCGACGACCTTCACGCCGGCCTCGACCACGGTCTGCCCGGCCTCGGTCAGCTCGCAGTTGCCGCCGCTCTCGGCGGCGAGGTCGACGATCACCGAGCCGGGCTGCATCGTGCGGACCGCGTCGGCGGTGATCAGCAGCGGCGCCGGGCGACCCGGGATCGCCGCGGTGGTGACGATCACGTCCTGCTTGGCGGCGTTCTCGCCGATCGCCTCGACAACCTTGGCGTTCTCCTCGTCAGTCAGCGGCCGGGCATAGCCGCCCTCGCCTTCGGCGTCGGGGATGAAGTCGAGTTCGAGCGGGCGGCCGCCCAGCGAGGCGATCTGCTCCCAGGCGGCGCGGCGGATGTCGAAGCCGGTGACGATCGCGCCCAGCCGCTTCGCCGTGGCGACCGCCTGCAGCCCGGCGACGCCGGCACCGAGGACGAGCACCTTGGCCGGTGGCACGGTGCCGGCGGCGGTGGTCATCATGCCGAAGAAGCGGCCCGACTCGCGGGCGGCCATCAGCATCGCCGCGTAGCCGCCGGCGGCGGCCTGCGAGGAGAGCGCGTCCATCGCCTGGGCGCGCGTCGTGCGCGGGATCGCCTCCATCGCGAAGCTGGTCACTCCGGCCGCGGCGAGCGCCTTGTTGGTCTCGGCCGCGGTCCAGGGCGAGAGGTGGCCGATCAGGAGCTGGTTCGAGTTGAGCTTGCCGATCTGCTCGGCGGTGGGGGCGGCAACGCGAAGGACTACGTCGGCGCCCCAGGCGACGTCGGGGTCGACGACCTCGGCGCCCGCCTCCTCGTACTGGGAGTCGGGATGGCCGGCGGCGTCGCCCGCGCCGCGCTCGACCAGCACGTCGACGTGCTCGTTCTTCTTCAGCGATTTGACAGCGTCAGGGACGAGCGCGACCCGGCGCTCCCCCTCGGCGGTCTCTTTCGGCACTCCGATCTTCATAACGTCGCGGCGCGGAAGGTTATGGGATGAGGGTGGGAGCGGGTCAGCCGCCCGCCAGGGCGGCCAGGCGGTCAATCGTATGCAGTTGCTGATCGCGCTCGACGTGCACCGGGGAGACGATCAGGCGGTCGATGCCGGCGCCGCGAAAACGCTCGATCCGCTCCGCCACCTCGGCCTCGGTGCCGACCAGCGAGGTCGCCTCGACGATCTCGTCGGGCATCGCCTGGAAGGCGCCGTCGCGATCGCCGTCCTGGAAGCGACGCTGCACCTCGTCGGCGACGTCGCCGAAGCCGAAGCGGTGGGCGAGGTCGACGTAGAAGTTGGTCTTGCGGCTGCCCATGCCGCCGAAGTAGAGGACGAGGCCGGCCTTGACGACGCTCTTCGCCGCCTCCAGGTCGCCGTCGATCGCCACCTGCAGCGAGGGGCTGACCTCGAGGTCGGAGCGCTGCCGCCCGCCCTTGGCGAAACCCGCCTCCAGGTGCTCGCCCCAGGTCTGCTCGAAGGCGTCGACAGAGAAGAAGATCGGGATCCAGCCGTCGCAGATCTCGGCCGCCATCTCGACCGATTTGCGCCCGATCGCGCCGACGTAGACGGGGATGCGCGAGCGCTCGGGGTGGAAGTTGAGCTTCAGCGGCTTGCCCTCGCCGCCAGGCAGCGGCAGCTGGTAGTGCTCGCCCTGGTGGTCGAGCTTGCCCTCGCGGGCGACGATCTCCCGCACGACTTCGATGTACTCGCGGGTGCGGCCCCAGGGCTTTGCGTAGGGCACGCCGTACCAGCCTTCGGAGACCTGCGGGCCGGAGGGGCCGAAGCCGAAGAGGAAGCGGCCACCGGAGAGCTTGTCGATCGTCGCTCCGGCCATCGCCGCGGCAGCCGGGGGGCGCGCCGGCACCTGCAGGATCGCCGCACCGAGGTTGATGGTCTTGGTCTGCGGAGCCAGCCAGGCGAGCACGCTGACCACGTCGGAGCCATAGGACTCCGCGGCCCAGACCGACTCGAAGCCGGCCACCTCGGCCGCCCGGACGACCTCGAGCGCGTCCTCGCCGGCGGGCCCGATGCCCCAGTAGCCCAGGTTGAGTCCGAGTTTTAAAGCCATCCGCCGGGAACCCTATTGAATGTCCCCCCATGGGTTCGAAGGCCGCCACCGCAAGCGAGTCCCAGCAAGCCGCCGAGCGCGGCCTCACCAGCGCCGAGGCGGCGAAGCGGCTGCGCAAGCTCGGTGAGCCGCCGGACACCTCCTCGCGCTCGGTCTCGAGCATCGTCGCCGGCAACGTCTTCACGCTCTTCAACGCGATCATCGGCGTCTTCTTCGTCCTCATCCTCTCGCTGGGGCTGATCGCCGACGCGATCTTCGGCGTAATCGCGATCGTCAACTCCTACATCGGCATCCGCCAGGAGCTGAAGGCGAAGCGGACGCTGGACGAGCTGGCCATCCTGGTCGCCCCCCACGCCAGGGTCCTCCGCGACGGCTCGCCGGTCAGCCTGCTGGCCGAGGAGGTCGTGCCGGGGGACGTGATCGCGATCGAGCCCGGCGACCAGCTCGTCGCCGACGGCGAGGTCCTCGCCAGTCGCGGCATGACGCTCGACGAGTCGCTGCTGACCGGCGAGGCCGACGGGGTGCGCAAGGACGCCGGCGAGCGGGCGCTCTCGGGCTCCTTCTGCACCTCCGGCTCGGGCAGCTACCTAGTCGACGCGGTGCGCGAGGACAGCTACGCCGGCAAGCTCGCCGGCGAGGCGAGGGCCTTCCGCCACCCGCCTTCGCCGCTGCAGGTCGAGGTCAACCGCGTGATCGTCGCCTGCACCTGGGCGATGGCCCCGCTCGCCGTGTTGCTGCTGATCACCTTCCAGCTGCGCGGCACCGGCGTGGTCGAGGCCGCGCAGACGGCGACCGCCGGCCTGGTGACGCTGATCCCCGAGGGGATGGTGCTGCTGATGAGCGTCACCTTCGCCGTCGCCGCCGTGCGGCTGGCGCGCAAGGACACGCTGGTGCAGCAGATGAGCGCGACCGAGAGCCTCGCCGCGGTCGACACGATCTGCGTCGACAAGACCGGAACGCTGACCGACGGCAAGCTGCGCCTGCTCGGGGTCCAGGTCGCCGAGGGCGTCGATCCCGACGAGGCGCAGGCGGCGCTGGGACGCTTCGCGGCAAGCGCCGGCGACCGCAACCGCACGCTGGAGACCGTCGCCGAGGCCTTCCCCGCGGCGCCGGAGCGGGTCGGCGGCGAAGTCCCCTTCTCCTCGAAGTGGAAGTGGAGCGGCCTGCGGCTGGGCGGGATCAGCTACGTGCTCGGGGCGCCCGACGTCCTCGCCGCGAGCGGCGCACTGACGCTGCCGCCCGGCCTCGCCCGCAAACTGGAGGAGGAGACCGCGGCGGGGCGGCGCGTGGTCGCCTTCGCTCAGTCCGGCGAGCCGTTGCCCGACGACCCGGCCCACACCCCACCGCCGCGCCTGACGGCGGTCGCCCTCGTCGTCCTGGAGGAGACGCTGCGCGCCGACGCCGCCGAGACGATCGCGGCGATGCGCGAGGGCGACGTCGAGCTGAAGCTGATCTCCGGCGACGCGCGGGCGACGGTGACCGCGGTCGCCTACGCGGTCGGCGTGCCCGCCGACGCCGGCGTGATCGAGGGCTCGGAGCTTCCCGAGGACCCCGAGGGGCTGGCCGCGGCGGCGCTGAGCAACACGATCTTCTGCCGGGTCGCGCCGGAGCAGAAGAAAGCGCTGGTCGAGGCGCTGCGCGCCTCCGGTCGCTACACGGCGATGATCGGCGACGGGGTCAACGACGTGCCGGCACTGAAGCAGGCGCGGCTGGCGGTTGCGATGGGCTCGGGCACGCAGGTGACGAAGGGGGTCGCCGACGTCGTCCTGCTCGAGGACGAGTTCGCGCGGTTGCCCGAAGCGGTCGCCGAGGGGCGACGGATCGCCCGCAACATCCACCGCCTCGGCCGCCTCTACCTGACCAAGTCGGTCTACGCCGCGGCGCTGATCGTGCTCGTCGCCGTGCCCGGCTTCGCCTTCCCCTTCCTCCCCCGCCACCTCACCCTCGCCGCCTTCATCACGATCGGCATCCCCTCCTTCGTGCTCGCCCTGGCGCCCTCCGACGGGCCGCTCTACCGCGGCCGCCTGCTGCGCGCGCTGGCCGCCTTCGCGGTGCCGGCCGGGCTGGCGACGGCGCTCGGCTCGATCCTCTGCTTCTTCCTCGTCGACACGGTGTTCGGCGGCTCGCTCGAGGCCGGCCGCACGGCGGCGACGACGACGCTGATCGTGCTCGGCCTCTCCTTCGTCCTCCTGCTCGAGCGCGGCCCCGGCCGCGAGCACATCGCGATCCAGAGCTACATGCTGGCGATGGTCGCCGGCCTCGGCGCCCTCTTCGCGCTGATCCTCGCGGCGGCGCCGGTGCGCGAATTCTTCGAAATGACGCTGCTGACGGCGAGCCAATGGTTCCTCGCCCTGTTCTGCTCGGCGATCGGCCTGACGATCGCCAGCCTGCTCTGGCGCCTCCCCCAGATCGAACGTCTGGAATCTCCCGGCTACGAACCCGTAGCCGACCACGATTGAACGATTGATGCCCCTATAGGGGCATCAACTGTCCAACATGCCGGGTGGGGCTGGTCAAGCTGGCGGTAGGACGAACTGGCTGACGATCAGGTTCGCCGCCAGGCGCGGCTCGGCGCCCTCGCGGCGGCGCTCCATCCGCACCTCGATCACGACGGTGCTCTTGCCCGCGTGCAGGGGCTCGCCGACCGCGACGATCTCGTCGCCGAGCACGCCCGCGGCGAAGACGTTCAGCTTCAACTCGATCGTGGTGAAGTTGTGGCCGGGCGGGATGCCGCGGAAGGTCGACCAGGCGGCGACCGTGTCCCCGAGCGCCGTCCAGACCCCGCCGTGGACGAAGCCGCCGGGGTGCAGGTGGCGCTTGTCGACGACTATCCGCCCGCGCGCGTGCGTGTCCTCGATCTCCAGCGGCTCGATCCCGAGGTCGCCGGGGAAGCTGCCCGGAAGGAAGTCACGAACCGACTCGGGCGTGATCAGGCTGCTGGGATGCGGCGCGTCGTCGTTCATGCGACCGCCAGCCTACCCACGCACCGGTCCTAGCGGTCGGCTCTCAGGTGGGCACTTAGAATCGGATCCGATATCCGCCAGGAGCCCCGGCCATGGGATTCCGCCACACCGATGTCGGACAGCTCACCGAGTACTCGCTTGACCTGCTCGGCGTGGGCCCCGACGCCATAAGGGGCCTCTCCCAGCGAGATCGCTCGCGCCACGCGAAGAGCCAGGTCGGCCCCCTTGGCCACGCGGAGCCACCGCATGCGCTCGACCAGCAGGCGACAACGCTCCGCGTCGTGAGCACGGGCTCTTTCCCATGCAAGCGCCACCGCCCCATCGTTCAACTCCGTTCCGCCCACTTCCCGCAGCGCCACGAACGCCTCCGCGGCGACCAGCATCGTCGCCCTTGGATGACCGGCGCCCAACTCGACGAGCCGGGCGATCGGACCGCTCGCCGCCGCGATCCCCGCCTTTCCGAAGCGATCGGTCAGACCCTCTTCCCACTCCTCCGCGGCAATCTCGCTGAGCACATAGGAGCCGCCGAAGCCCCCCAACGGAGCGTCTGGCGAGAACACCCGTCGCATGGCGTGCTCGAGACTTCCCGCGAACAGCAGGCTGACCCGATTCGATCGCTGAAAGACCGCGCGCATGCGCGCCTGCAATCGCTCGGAGTCGCCAAACGGCGCGGCTGGCGCCGCCAGCTCCTGAAGCTCGTCGATGAAGAGCGCGACCGGCCGCCCGTCTCGCTCGGCGAGGCGCTGGGGAAGCGACAGCGCCTCCTCCAGCGCCGTATCCGGATCCGGTAGAGCGGGTTTCGATCCGAAAGCGATGCTGATCCCGTCGCCCAGGTCGACAACGGCCTGTGCGCGGACCCGGTCGCTCAATCCCTCCCAGGTATTTCGCGCCTGCGAGAGAGCGCGGCGAAGCTGCGGGCGGCACGCGAGCAACGCGCGATTGATGTCCTGCGCCAGTCCGGCCGGCCCGGTCGTGTGCATGAGGTCCACGGACGCCGCGTACCAACCGTCGTCGCGAAGACGACTGAGCGCCGCATCGCAGACCGTGGTCTTACCGGTGCGGCGAGGGGCCAGGATGCGGAGGCTTTGACCCGCCGCCAAGCTCGAGGCAATACGACCCGCGTCTTCCGCCCGACCGATCATGCTCTCGGGAGCAACCGGTTCATCGGTGGGAAAGAGGGACTCTCGGACGGGCTTATCACGCATCTGTGGTATTAAACCACAAATTTGTGAGAAGACTAAGCGCTACAGACCTCGCGCCCAATCACTCCGCCGCCGAGCCGCCGAGCCCGTAATCCCCGAACGGCTCGTCGCGCTCTCTGACAGCCCCAGACGCGGGCCGGCGGGTAGCCGATCTTGGCGTCGGCGCCGATCACCAGCAGGTCGGAACAGAGCGCCATATCGGTGCCCCGGCGACGCAGTAGCCGTGCACCTTCGGCGCGCCCGCCCGGGCGCCGGCCCCGGGGCGCCCCATCGAAAAAGTCAAGCGGAACCCCTACCGGGTCAGGCTCTCAGACCCTTTCTACGAGCATGGCCTTGCCCTGACCGCCCGCGACGCACATCGTCTCGATGCCGACCTGGTGGTCGTCGGTCTCCATCACGTTGAGCAGGGTGCCCATCATGCGAGCGCCGGTCATGCCGAAGGGGTGGCCGAGGGCGATCGCGCCGCCGTGCGTGTTGAGCTTCTCCAGCGGGATGTCGCACTCGTCCATGATCGGGATCACCTGGGCGGCGAAGGCCTCGTTGAGCTCGACCGTGTCAACGTCGTCCATCGTCATCCCGGACCGCTCCAGCACCTTCTTGATCGCGCCGATCGGGGCGACGCCCATGTACTCGGGCTCGTTGCCGAAGGTGGCGGCGGTGACGATGCGGGCGCGCGGGGTCAGCCCCAGCTCCTTGGCCTTGGTGTCGCTCATCAGCAGCACCGCGGCGGCGCCGTCGTTGAGCGGGCAGGAGTTGCCGGCGGTGACGCCGCCGCCGCCGAAGGACTCCTCGAGCTGGGAGAGCTTCTCCAGGGTGGAGGAGGCGCGAGGACCGTCGTCCTTGGCGACCTCGGTGCCGTCGGGCAGCTTCACCGGGACGATCTCGCGGTCGAAGAAGCCGTCCTCCTGGGACTGCACGGCGAGTTCCTGCGAGCGCTGCGCGAACTTGTCCATGTCGGCGCGGCTGACCTCGTATTTCTCGGCGACGTTGACTGCCGTCTTGCCCATCTCGATGTAGGCGTTGGGCTGGCCGTCGTTGCCCTGCAGATTTGTGTTCTGGTCCTCGAACCCGGCGGGCTCGGTGCGCTCGTTGTAGCGGCTCACCCACTCGACCCCGGCGGCGATGTAGACGTCTCCCTCGCCGGCCTTGATCGCGTTGCCGGCGTGGCGGATCGCGTCGAGGCTGGAGGAGCAGTAGCGCGAGACGGTCACCCCGTTGACCTCCTGCGGCAGCTTCTCGGAGAGCAGCGAGATGATCCGGCCGATGTTGAAGGCCTGCAGGCCCTGCGGCATGCCGCAACCGCAGAAGAGGTCTTCGACCGAGGTCGGGTCGACCTCCGGGTTGCGCTCGAGCAGCTGGTCGACGACGTAGGCGCCCATCTCGTCGGGGCGGAGCTGGGCCAGCGAGCCCTTGAAGGCACGGCCGATCGGCGTGCGGATGGTGTCGACGATCACTGCCTCGGGCATACGATGTTCTCCTTGGTTCCGGGGTTGGGAAGTGCGGACCGCAGGGTATTTGACCCGGCCCCCCGGCGCGCTTCTCGACTAGATTGAGGCAATGTCGCTGGAGGGGCTGAGGGCGTGGATCGGCGAGGTCGAGCGAAAGCTCGCCAAGCGCACGCGCGTCTTCCTCGTCCTCGCCGTGATCGCGATCGGCATCGCCGGCGCTGCGGTCTACCTGGCGATCGACGCGCGCGAAAGCTCGGTCAGCGAAAGCGATGTGCAGGCATTGCAGCAGCAGCTCGAAACGCGGATCGACGAGCTCGGCGCGACGTCGGCGGTGGCGCCCACGGAAACCGAAGCCGTGCCCGAGCAGGAAGCCGAACCGGCGCCCGAATCGAGCCCAGAAGCCAAGCCGGAAACGGGCAAGAAGGACGAAGGCGCCTCGAGTAACGGCGCCGGCAACGCCCCAAATGGCGCCGGCGGAAGCACTCAGCCCGGGGCGACCGGCGGCGACGCAAGCGCCGCCAAACTGCAGGAACTGGTCGAACAGGCGAAAGAACGGTCAAGCCAGAACAAGTAGCAGCTTGTGCTGATTAGCACGTTCGTGCCTGGAGGTCGTCCCCACTCTGCGTTACATTCGCCTCAATCCACCTCGCGCCCTAACGCGAGTCTTGCCGGGATCGGCAACGAAAGGAGACCCCCATGCCCGAGGGTTACTGCGTCAAAGAGCGCAAGAAGGTTGAGATCCAGGACGCCAAGCAGGTGACGATGAAAAACGGTCGCCCCGCGATACAAGGCGTCTGCCCCGACTGCGGCACCAAAATCTTCAAGATCGGCAAACTCGAGTAGGCGAGCGGCCCGCAGCGTCCTTCGGGGCGCTGCGGCAAAAGGTTGCTTTTTCGCGCGTGAAAGGGTTAAACTCATGCGCGTTAAATGGTTAAGCTCGATCCCGAGTACCGCACGCGATTAGTCGACATTTGGCTTGGGGAGCTGCTTTCGCAGTTTCCTGCACTGATGCTCGTCGGACCGCGAGCCACGGGCAAGACCACTACGGCACGACGCTGGTCCAAAAGCGTCGTGCGACTCGATCGGGTGGCCGAGGCGACGGCCTTCGAAAGCGACCCCGACGCTGCCCTGCGTGGCCTCCCAGAGCCGGTCCTGCTCGACGAGTGGCAGGCCGTGCCGGGTGTGCTTGGCGCAGTCAAGAGGGAGGTCGACGAGGATTCTCGACCTGGACGCTTTCTGCTCGCCGGCTCGGTTCAAGCCCCACTCGAGCGCGCGATGTGGCCGGGAACCGGACGTGTCGTGCGCGTGCCGATGTATCCGATGGCAATCCGTGAGCAGCTCGGCCGGGTGAACGAGATGACATTCTTCGACCGGATCGAGCAGGGCGAGGATCTGCGGGTACCCGCCGACCCTCCCGACCTGCTCGGCTATGTCGAGCTGGCCCTCCGGGGCGGCTTCCCCGACGCGGCGCTGCGCGACCGGCCGTCATCGGCGCCGGCCTGGCTACGGAGCTATGTCGATGATCTCCTGAGTCGCGATCTCGCGGCGCTCGGCGGAGAACGACGGAGCACGGAAGGCCTGCGTCGATACTTCGAGGCCTACACGCTTGCCTCAGCGACCGTCACCGAGGCGAAGACGATCTACGACGCCGCCGGAGTGAGCAAGGTGACCGCTGTCGCATACGAGGAGTTGCTGGAGAAGCTCATGGTCGCCGAGGCGATGCCGGCTTGGCACTCGAACCGACTCAAGCGACTCGTCCACCAACCGAAGCGCTACCTGATCGACGCCGGCCTGATGGCCGCGGTGCTGCGAATCGATGCGCGGGGGGCAATGCGGGACGGCCTGCTCCTCGGGCGGCTGCTGGAGACCTTCGTCGCGGCGCAACTCCGAGTGGAGCTGGCCGGATCCGTAGCGCGCCCGCGGCTGCACCATCTGCGCACCGAACAGGGGCGTCATGAGGTGGACCTGCTCGCCGAGCTCGGCGGCGGTCGCGTGATCGGTATCGAGGTCAAGGCAAAGGGCGGCCCCGGCACGAACGATGCCCGTCACCTCGCCTGGCTGCGCGACGAGATCGGCGAGCGGTTTGTCGCCGGTGTCGTCCTACACACCGGACCCCATGTCTACAAGCTGGGCGAGCGCATCGTCGCGGCGCCGATCTCTACGTTGTGGAGCGGCTGACGATGTCCGATGAGACACAAAATCTTCTGCCTACGATTTGTGCCTGAACTGAACCAACGAGGGCGTATGCGAGTACCCCGAGATGTGCGCACCATCCAAACGCAAGGCTCAGCCTGAATGCCGCCCGGCGCGCTGAGCGGCGAGCGGGACGTGCGTGAGGCCTATGCGGCCCATGCGGGTGAGCTCTACGGCTTCGCGGTGCGGTCGCTCGGGGACTCCGGGCTGGCCGAGGAGGCTGTCCAGGAGACCTTCCTGCGGGCGTGGAAAGCGGGGGCGCGCTTCGACCCGCAGATCGGCTCGCTGCGCACCTGGCTGTTCGCGATCCTGCGCAACGTCGTGATCGACCTCGGCCGGGCGCGGGCGTCGCGACCGACGGTAGCCGAGGGCGGGATCGAGCCCACCGTCGAGCCCTTCGAGGAGGCGCTGCTCTCCTGGCAGGTCGAGGAGGCGATGCGGCGGATCGGCGACCAGCACCGCCGCGTCCTGGTCGAGACCTATTACCGCGGACGTCCATACGCCGAGGTCGCCGCCGAGCTCGGCGTGCCCGAGGGGACGGTCAAGAGCCGCGTCTATTACGGCCTGCGGGCGCTGCGGGTCGCGCTGGAGGAGATCGGCTATGACGACTGAGCGCTGCCGCGAATGGCGCGAGTCGCTGGGAGCGCTCGCGCTCGGCCAGTTGCCAGAGGAGGAGCGCGCGGCGCTCGAGGCGCACCTCGAAGGCTGCCCCGAGTGCCGCGCCGAGCTCGATTCGCTCGCCGGGGTGGCACGACTGCTGCCGCTGGCCGACCCGGAGCACTTCGACACGGCGCCGGCCCCGCCGCCCTCGCTCGCCGACCGGGTCGTGGCGACGATCCGGGCCGAGCGGCGCTCGCGGCGGAAACGGCGCCGGCGCATCGGCTTCGGGCTCAGCGGCGCGACCGCGGCGGTGGCCGCGGCCGCCCTGGCGATCTTCGTGCTGCCGGGAGGATCCGGCGGCACGCCCGAGCAGCACGTCGCCTTCGCCTTGACCCCCCCTGGCCTGAAGATCAGCGCCACGCTCGAGCCGCACGCCTACGGCACCGAGATCCACATGTACGTGAAAGGAGCGCCCTCCGGCACGCTCTGCCGCGTTTTCGTGCGCGGACCGAACGGCGTCCGCCAGTCGGCCGGCTCCTTCCGCTACCGCTGGGGCGACGACTCCGACGCCGTCCTCAGCGCCGCCATGGACCTCTCGCGCACGAGGGCGATCGGCGTCCGCGTCGGCAACCGGACCTTCGTCGCCCCGGTCGTCAGCTCCTCAGCCGCCGCGTAGGAACGCCGGCGAGCTCAGACCTGCGTCGCAATCAGCCCGATCAGCGCGACGATGACAAGGACACTGGACTGGAACATCGCTCGTCGGTCCAAGCCATGCGGTACATGATTGCACAATTGTAGACAAAACCACTCGCAGACAGCTAGCTGCGCTTGCGGTGCGAGATCGACGGCGGGACCTGCTCGCGGATCTCCTCGACGAGCCGCACCGCGATCTCGCCCGATCGCGAATTTGTACTTCGACTGGGCTACTTCAAGGACGCTTTCGATCTTTATAGATATATATTGAATTGAAGTTAAATCTGCTATAAACGCCTAAACATCCCTCTTCAAGACTTGGACCAACTTCTCAACCCATACACGCCGGGCGCCGGAACGCCGCCACGCGAGCTGGCCGGGCGCGAGCCCGAGCTGAGGCGCTTCGACCTGCTGCTGGAACGTCTGGTTGCCGGTCGCAGCGAGCGCAGCATCGTCTTGCAAGGACTGCGGGGGGTCGGCAAGACCGTTCTGATGAGGGAGTTCGCCGACCGCGCGGCCGAACGCAGATGGGGAGTCGGCAGGTTGGAGGCGACGAGCAGCACCGACCTTCGCGCCGAGATGGCCGACATGGCAGGCGGGGCATTACGCCAGATCAGCGCAACGGCCAGGGCCAGAGAGGCACTGTTGCGAGCCGCGCGCTTCGTCAAGGCGTTCACCTTGCAGACGACTGGCGACGGTGACGTCGAGCTCTCGCTCGACCTCGAGGCCGCGCTCGGGGGGCCCGCGGGCAGCGACATCGAGCGCGACACGATCCGGCTCTTCGCCGAAGTGGGCGCGGCCGCCGCGGCCAACGACACCGGCGTCGTCTTCCTGATCGACGAGATGCAGCTACTGGGGCGGGAAGATCTGGAGGCCCTCTGCGCCGCCGCTCACCGAGCCGGTCAAGATCGTTTCCCGGTTGCGGTCGTCGGGGCGGGGTTGCCGATTCTGCCCGAGCGCCTCGCCGCGGCGAAGTCCTACGCGGAGCGACTCTTCGTCTTCCCGGACCTCGGAATGCTCAACGAGGAGGCAGCGCGACAAGCGATCGTCCGTCCCGCGGAAAACGCAATCCCCGAGCGGCCGGTTCACTACGAAGACGCGGCCGTCGACGCAATCCTCCAGCTCTCCGAAAGGTACCCGTACTTCCTTCAGGCTTACGGCCTCCAGGCGTGGAACGTCGCTCCTGAAGGCGATCTGATCCACGCCCACGACGTCGAGGCCGCGGCTGAGCCTGCCCGCGAAGAGCTCGACCGCGATTTCTTCGAGACGCGGTTCGCGCGCGCTACCAACGCGGGCCGCAAGTACCTGGCCGCCATGGCCGAGCTCGGGACCGGGCCATACGCATCCGGCGAGGTGGCCGAGAGAGGAGATTGGAGGACGGTGATGTCCGCGGGGCCGGTCCGACAGACCCTGATCGACAAGGGCCTCATCTACAGCCCCGATCATGGCCAAGTCGACTTCACCGTGCCTCACTTCGGAGATTTCATGCGGCGCAAGCATCCACTCGGATCGCCGCCCTCCTGACGCGCGGGAGAGCTTGGCGCGCAAGACCAGCTACGAGCGCTTGCGATGCGAGATCGACGGCGGGACCTGCTCGCGGATCTCCTCGACGAGGCGCACGGCGATCTCGCCCGGCTCCTCGTCGGGCCGCGCCTGGCCTCCCCTGGGCTCGAAGAAGCGGACCCGCAGCCGCGGGCGCCTCGGGAAGCCGGTCAGGTCCGAGGTGCCCTCGATCGCGACGCAGACGAGCTTCGCCTCAGGCACCTCGAGCGCCAGGCGACCGACCCCGCTGCGCGCGCGCAGCACCTCGCCGCGCGAGCGGGTGCCTTCGGGGAAGACGCCGATGCAGGCGCCCGCCCGCAGCTCCTCGATCGCCCGCGCCAGCGCCCCGACGTCGCCGGCGCCCCGTTCGATCGGGATCTGGCCCATGCCGTTGAGCACCGGGCCCAGACCACGCACCTTCCACAGCGTCGATTTCGCCAGCGCCTTGATCTGGCGCCGGCGGATCGCCGCCACGCCGACGGCGATCGGGTCCCAGTGGCTGTCGTGATTGGCGACGACGAGCACCGGCCCGCTCGCGGGCAGCACGTCCAGCCCCTCGACCTCGAGCCGTCCCCACGCCGCGACCACCGGCCTGCTGACGGCCATCGCGAATCTGTACATGCGGCTCGGCTCCTTCAAGGCCGTGAGTTCTACTCGACCCTGCCGGCTGGAGCACGGCGACAGGATTGCACCCGTCGGATCGAGCCCAGTACTACAAGCGCCGACTCATCGACACGACGCTGGACGAGCTACTGGACAGACGCGATTCGGCCAGGCATCTGCTGTGGCTGCGAGAGCGCCTCGGCGAGCGCTTCCTGGGCGGGGTGGTCTTCCATGCGGGAGCCGCGTTGCTCGAACTGGACGACCGGATTACAGCGGCCCGATCGCGACGCTCTGGTCTTGACGATCACCTTGGAGACCCAGAGCGTCGATTTCGCCAGCGCCTTGATCTGACGGCACCGGATCGCCGCCACTCCGACAGCCATCGGGTCCCAGTGGCTGTCGTGGTTGCGGCCTCCTCTCTCTGCTATCCGGATCGCCCCGTGCTTCTCCAAAAGGACACAGCGCGAGCGTGGGGCCAGGTTGGTCCTGGCCCCACGCTGTAACGCCACAAATTGACCGGCTTGTGCTGCCGGAGGCGCTTAATTGACTTCGAGTTCGGTGCCGAATTCGCCGCCTTCGGTAGTTAGTTCGAAGCTTCCGGAGAGATACCATGTCGAGGGACCCCAGGTGCACGTCGGTTTTATCTGACGGGTGATCGGCTGTCCACCGATCAGCAACTTTAGCGGTTCCCAGTTGACGTTTTTGTAGGTGGCGGCGAGTTCTTTCGCCGTGAAGACGCAGGTCGAAAAACGGGTCCCGCCGCTGCTGTAGAGCGTAATAGCCAGCGTCAAGGGTTCCGCCCCGCATGATTTCAGCGAGGCAACCCCAAGCGCGGTCGAACTCAGACACCAGGGCGTGTTCCGACTTTCAACTTCTGCCCACGCCCCCAGGCTTTCGATGGGACATTTTCCGCCGTTGTTAGTGAACGAAGCGGTATTGAATTCGGCGACGACTTCGGAGCCGGAGTTGGCGGCAACGCTGCCATCCAGAATGGTTTCGTTACAGCTCATACTGTTGGCACCGTTATAGAACCTCAGGTTAGTGCTCGAGCCGGTGATCGGTTCCCCGACCGGCACTTCCACACCCCAGCCTGCATACTCCAGAACCGGTGACGCTGACGCGGCGGCGGGTGCCGCGAGAGCGGCCAGCGCGAGCAGCGCCGTGAGGGCCGCGCCCAATACGTGCTTACGCATGAACAACCTCCTAGTCCGTGTGTTCAGGAGCTGTCACACTCTCATCGCGACCGCGCGTTTCTCCCTGCCAATGTGGATGACGGTTGAAGGGCGCATTGACCACGTTGGCCGGTCGATCTACGAGCGCTCCGATGCGCAGGGCGATCTCGAGGTCAGCCGCACAACTATGAAGAGGGCTGCCGAGGAGATCTTCGGCCACGCGCAGCCGACTGGACACCGTATGCCGCTGGACCCCGAGAGCAGCCGCTGCGGAGGAAGCGTTGCGATCCACAGCGAAGTAGGCGTTGAGGGTATCGCGCAGGATGGCTCCTCCGTCACGCTCGGCAGCGAGCGGGTCGAGGTAGATGCGGCGCAGTGAGGCAGTAAGCAACTCGTCCTGGAGGGCGGAGGCGAGCAGGGCGACCTCGCGGTAGCGGGCGGGCGTTCCAGGGGTGCGCGTCGCCACACTTAGCGCTGCCCTCGCCTGGCGATGGGTGAGGCGCCAGCCGGCGATGCCCTCGCCAGGCTCGCCGAAGGCAAGCAGGACGCCCTCGGGAAGCTCGGCCGCGGCTATCCGGTCGAGCTGCGCGGGATCGAAGCACCGGCTCGCGCCGAGCCAGGCCCACAGGGCGCCTTCCTCGCGGTGCACCGCCAGGCAGCGGGTTCCCGTGGAGCGGGCCAGGGCCATGACCTCCTCGCGTGCTCCGGGACCCGCGGCAAGGATGCCGAGGTGGTAAGCGCCGAGCTCATAGCCCAGGTCGGCCGTATCCAGCGGCTCGCCGGCGAGCAGGCGCTCGACTCGCTCTGCCCGGCGCTGTTCGCTGCTCTTGGGGCGGCGGGCGGCCTCCTCGCTGTAGGCGGCTGAGACGGCGGCCAGGAGGCGGTCGGCGAGCGTCGCCTGGGAGCGCAGCAGGCCGGCCAGTGCCTTTGGCTCCAGGCGGCTCTGGGCCTCCTCGATCAGGAAGTCCTCGAGCAGTGCGTGCCCGGCCAGGTAGCGGCGCAGGACTGTGTCGAGGCTGACCGCGGAGCGGGCGGCGAGGCGGGCCTGGGCGAGCAGCGCCTCGGGCAGGGGTGGAGCGGCTCGCTCGCCGCGCTCGATCCCCGCCAGGCCGTACTCGATGCTCGCCCAGACCGCCCCGCGCAGGCCGTCGAGGTACTCGAGACCGGCGCCTTGCGGGGGCTCCGATACCGCGTAAACGCGGTTCAGGATCGCCTCCTCGATCTCGGCCCGGCGCCCGCGCAGCCGCTCCGCCAGCAGGGCGCCGGCGCGCTCGCGGCGCGCTCCGCTCGCCCGCTCTGGCCGACTGACGACGCTCACCTCACCGGTAGAGCTCCACGTAGAAGCCCCCGTTGACCGCCGCCCCGGCGGCGCTCAGGGTCGATACCTGCACCGCCCCGGGGCAGCTCGCC
>JAPVSJ010000088.1:0-7678 GCA_047519745.1 Actinomycetota bacterium
GGCGGCGAGCTTGTCGAGCACCGCTCCCGCAAGCGCGCCGATCGCGCCGTAGATCATCCCGATCAGCGCCAGGCCGGCGATCATCGGCAGCCAGGAGGCGGCGGTGAAGTTGAGTGCGGTGACGATCGCCGCCACGGCGACGACCAGCGCCGTCGCCGCGCCGAGGACGAGCAGGCGGGCGATCACGGTCTCGCCGGGCCGGTAGCCGGCGAGGACGAGACGGCGATCTCCCTCAAGCGCCGACTGCATGACGAAGACGCCGACGAGGGCGACGACGAAGGCGACGACGAGGCCGCCCATGCCGGCGCCGTGCAGGTCGCGCATCGTCGTCGTCACCACCACCCCGCCAGGCAGGCCGATCGTGCGCGGCGTCGGCAGCGTCTCGGCGATGCTGCGGGTGATGACGTAGGCGGGGACGATCACGAGCAGGATCAGGACCAGCGGCCGGCGCTCCTGATCGCGGAAGGCCATCGCAGTTGCGGTGCGGGCGCGCAGCAGCATCGCTAAGCCCTCGTCCGCGCCGAGAACCAGAAGGCCGCGAGGGCAACGGCGAGTGCGCCGAGCGCGACCGCCAGCGAGCCGACCCAATCGCCGCCGGGCGAGCCCTGGCCGCCGCCCGCGGCGATCAGCAGGTTCGCCGCGTTGCGGGTAGGCGTGACGGAGACGAACCCGTTGCTCGTCATCTGCGGCCCCGAGAAGGCATCGACCGAGAAGACGAGGATGACCAGGAGCGACCCCTCGAGCTGGCCCTTGACGAAGGCCCCGATCAGGGCGCCGATGCCGATGTAGATCGCGGCGAAGGTGAAGATCGCAACCGCGGCGTGGAGGGGATGGCCGATCCCGCTGCGCAGCCAGAGGGTCATGAAGGCGACGGCGCTGACGACAAGACCGATCGCGAGCGCGGCGACGATGCGCGAGACCGCGACCCGCACCGGGCCCAAGCCGGCGGCGGCGAGCCGGCGGTCGGCGCCGCGCGAGGAGGAGACCTGGAAGAAGGCGAGCGTCCCCGAGAGGAACGCCGCCGCCCAGCCGGCGCTGATCGCCGTCGCCGACTGACTGGCCAGCGTGCCGCCGAGCGCCTTGGCGAAGTCGCCGAGCACGCTGGCGAAGATCAGCACGAAGAAGGCGGGGATGGCGACGAGCAGAACCAGGGTGAGCGGGGCGCGCAGGTGCTCGCGGACGAAGGCGGTGCTGGTCGGCAGCGCCACGCTCAGCACGTGCAGATCCGCCCTTCGCACAGTTCGTACATGCGGTCGAGCCGGTCGCGCTCGGCTAGCAGGTGGGAGACGATCAGGATGCCCATGCCGGCGTCGCGACGGCGCTCTGACATCTCCCAGAAGCGCAGGTAGGTCTCCCAATCGAAGCCGGAGTAGGGCTCGTCGAGCAGAAGCAGTTCGGGCTCGTGCATCAGCGCCAGCGCCAGGTTCAGCTTCTGCCGCGTCCCGCCCGAGAGCTCCTCGATCCGGTAGCTGCGATACCTGGCGAATTGCAGTTCTTCGAGCAGGCCGATGACAGCCTGCTCCCGAACGACGTCCTCCAGACCGTAAGCACGCCCGTAGAGCTCGAAGTGCTCATCGACGGTCAGCTTCTCCCAGACCATCGGCAACTGCGGGCAGTAACCGAGGCGAGCGGGACGCTCGACCTCGCCGGCGTCTCGTGTCAGCAGGCCGACGATGATCTGCATCAGCGTGCTCTTGCCCGAGCCGTTCTCGCCGACCAAACCGACCAGCTCACCGGCACGGACTTCCAGCGTGGCGCCCGTCAGCACCTCGATCTTCCGCCGCACCGGCCAGATGCCGCGGTGAAAGCTCTTCTCGACGTCGCGCACCGCGAGCACCGGAGCTGCGCCGGACTGTGGGCACTCTGCATCGGCCCTCGCCGACGCCCTGTCTTGAATTTCCTCGCGAGCTGGCATTGGCCCGGAATTTCAAGGCTATGCGCTGGCGTACAGGCGTCCATCCGGTCTATGCCCGGTTCTCGGCTCGGTGTTTCACCTAGCCAAGAAGGTGGAAATTCCCGTATTGCGCTGGGCGCCACAGCTCATAGGCTTCTCTGTATGGAGGTGTCAAGCAGAGCAATGCACCGCGCAACCGCGAGACCTCCCGCCCCCATCGCGGCCTTCGCCTGCCTTGTGTTCGCCGCCGCGCTTGTACCTGCGGGGCTCGCCGGCGCTACTCCGCAAGAGGAACGACAGGGCTCGCAGATTCTGAAAGAACTCGAAAGCGGAAAGCTCAAGTGCAGCGACGCCAGCGCGTCGGATTTCGAGCTGGTCGGCGAGTACGCGATGGGCCGCACGTTCGGCTCACCCGCCCAGCACGAGGCGATGAACCAGATGATGAGCCGCATGATGGGGAGCCGGGGCGAGGAAAGCGTCCACGAGGCGATGGGCCGCCGCTTCTCCGGTTGCGGCGGCGGGCAGTTGCCCCCCGGCTTCGGTCAGATGATGGGTGCCGTCAACGCGATGGGAATGATGGGCGGCGGCATGATGGGCGGCGGCCCCGGCCAGAGCGGCGGCTCCTACGGTTCGCCCGGCTCGATGATGGGCGGCTACGGCTACAACGCCGCGAGCAACGAAAACGACGAGGGCTTCGACGGTCCCTCCGCCGGGGCGATGGTGGGGATGATGGCCGTCTTGATCGCCGCGGTCGCACTGGCCGTCTTTCTGCTCTCCAGATGGCGGCCCGGCGGCCCCAAAGAGACCCTCGAGCGCCGCTACGCGAAGGGCGAGCTGAGCGCTGAGGAGTACCAAGAGCACCGACGCCTGCTCGAAGGGAGCTGACAGAGATGATCGCCACCGCACTGCTGATCGCCGATTCGAGCTTCGACAACCACATGGGCGATTGGGGGGCCGGCTGGTGGGTTCTGATGGCCTTGATGATGGTGGTCTTCTGGGGCCTCGTGATCCTCGGGGCCGTTTGGCTGATCCGGGCGCTGATGAGCGAGCGCCACGGCCACGGCGGCCGGAGTCCGATCGACGTGCTCGACCACCGACTCGCGAGCGGCGAGATCACCCCCGAGGAGTACCGCCAGCGCCGCTCGACCCTCCAAGGCAAGGAAGGCGGCGGCGCCGGTGGCTCATAGCCGCTTGTCAAGGCCGCGGTGCCGGGTCAGGTTTGAGCCATGAGCAGGCGCCGGTCGCTGTTCAAGGTCATCGACCCCTTCCTGCTTGCGCTTGGCGCCGTCTGCCTGGTCGGGACCGGCGTTCTGATCGGCGCCTTGATCGAGGGGGGAAGCAGCTCACCCCCCGGCACGCTTGAAGCCGATGAAATCGGCAACGTGAAGGACGGGCGCGAGCTGTTCGTCAGCCAGGGTTGTGGGATGTGCCACAGCTTCGAGGGGCAGGGTGGCTCCGACGCTCCCCCTCTGGACTTCATGAAGGGCGAACTCACCGCAGGAGAGATCGCCAACATGAGCGGCCTGATCTGGAACCACGTCCCGATCATGCAGGAAGCTTTCAAAGCGGAGCACATCCCCTTCCCCGAATTCAGCGGCAGTCAGATGGCAAGCCTGATCGCCTACCTTCATGCTGGAGGCCCACCACCGAACGTGAAGACGATGGGTTCCAAGATGGGCGGTGAGCCCCGAGGCGAGCAGTCCGGAACCGGCGAGCAGATGGGCGGCTCGACTATGGGCAGCGAATAGGCGTGCGCGTGAGCCCTCATTGAGACTCAATCGTGACGCGTGTGATGCTCGGCCTCGTGCGGGGCAGACTCTGCGCACTCATATAGTCGATGCGCCCAGACCTGCAACCCGAGCATGGCCGAGACGTACTCGCGGTTCGCCCCTATGTCTCCGTTCGCCCGCTCGCCGAGTTCGAGAACCGCCTGCAGCTGGGTCCTCGCCCGCTCGGCTACCGCGTCACAGAGAACGCTGACAAGCTCGTCGGCCGAGCCCGTCTCGATCGCCCGCTCGGCGACCGGGATCACCGGCCCCGGATCCAGCCCGGCCGGCTTCAGCCCGGTGAACGGCTCGCCCTCACCTGCCCGGTGCAGGCGGACGACCGTCTCGAAGAAATGCAGGTCGGCCAGCTCTCGGGCCTGATCGCCCTGTCCCCTCAGCTCGACCACGGATGCGAAGCGCCGCTTCACCTCCCCCTCGCCGTCTTTGGGGACGTATGGCAAGACCAGGCCCACGTCCTTCTCTTCGAGCGCCCGAGCGGCAGCCTTGACGACAGGCCCGTCCATCGTGTCGCAGTGTGGTGGCATCCTCACCCCTTTCTCGCGTTTCTGAGACTTTCCCGCATTCAATGTCCCCGGTCCACCGCGAAGAGACTCTCGACGGCCCACGGGCGCTGCGGCGCGTCGTCTCACGACGAATGCTCTTTTTCTTCGTCCTCGGCGACATTCTCGGCGGCGGCATCTACGCGCTTGTCGGTCCCGTCAGCGCCGAGGTGGGAGGAGCGATCTGGACCTCGTTCCTGGTCGCGCTCCTCCTGGCGGCGCTCACCGCGGGCTCCTACGTCGAACTGGCGACGAAGTACCCGCGCGCGGGTGGAGCCGCCTTCTACGCAAAGCAGGCGTTCGGAAGCCCGCTGGTCGCCTTCCTCGTCGCCTTCGCCGTGGTGGCTTCGGGCGTCACCTCGGCGAGCGCGCTTTCGCGGGCCTTTGGCGGCGACTACCTGGCGGAGTTCGTCTCCCTGCCGACGGCAGCCGCGGCCTTGGCCTTCATCGCCGTGGTCGCGGTGGTCAACTTCATCGGCATTCTCGCCTCGGTCCGCATAAACGTCATCCTGACCCTCGTCGAGCTGGGCGGCCTGCTCCTCGTGGTGATCGTCGGAGTCGCGGCACTCGCGGACGGACAGGGAGAGCCGAGTCGGGCATTCGAACTGAAAGAAGGGGCGGCCCCAATCCTGGCGATCCTCGCGGGCGCCGCCCTTGCCTTCTATGCGCTGATCGGCTTTGAGGACTCGGTGAACGTCGCCGAGGAGACGATCCGACCGGAGCGCTCTTATCCGATCGTGCTCTTTGCCGGTCTCGGGGTCGCCGGTGGCATCTACTTGGTCGTGACGATCATCGCCTCGATGGCAGTCCCGACCGGCCGCCTCGCAAGCTCGAGCGGCGCCCTGCTCGAAGTCGTTCGGATAGGGCCGCTGTCGGTGTCGAGCAAGGTGTTCTCGGCGATCGGCTTGATGGCTTTGGCAAACGGCGCGTTGATCAACATGATCATGGCCTCTCGTCTGCTCTACGGGATGGCCAGGGAAGAGGTTCTGCCAACCTCGCTCGGCTACCTCAGCCGACGCGGCACTCCGGTCGTGTCGATTGCCTTTACCACCCTGATCGCTGTGGGGCTCATCCTCACCGGCGACCTCGGGACGCTTGCCGACACGACCGTGGTCCTCCTGCTCGCTGTCTTCGTTGTTGTGAACGTCTCCGCGTTGCTGCTGCGAAAAGAAGAGGTCAGCCACGATCACTTTGAAGTCCCCCCTCTCCTGCCGGTGGGAGGGATTGCCGCCTGTCTTCTGGTCATGACCCAGGTCGAAGGCGGAACCTGGCTACGAGCCGGGGCACTGCTCCTCCTCGGCCTCGCCATGTGGCTGGGCCAGCGGATGGTGCGGTGAGGCGAGGTAGACCGACAAGCGCTTCAGCCTCAATCTCTGGGCGTTGCCGGTTTCAGCCATATGGACGCCGGGTTGAGCTACGGCTTGAAGACCATCAGGACGAGGATCGCTGGGACGAGCGCGGCGGAGGCATAGTTCGCCACCCGTGAAAGCGGGTCGTCGAGCAGGATCCGAAGCTCGGCATCCACCTGCCCGCCTTCGCTTGCCAATCGAGTTGCCAGCTTGCGGGCCTGTTTCGGGCGCTGCCCGCCGAAGCCGCCGAGCAGGAGTGCCGCCGCGAAGAGGGCGATCGCCGCATCGACCCAGCCGGTGCCGAAGCCGACACCCTCCAGATCGACCAGCCACAGTCCACAGGCAAGCAACAGCAGGCCCCCTGAGACGACCAGCAGGGCCCCCACCCGCGCCAAGCCGAGAAGCAGTGCTACCTCCGCCGGCCGCTCGCGCCGGCGAGCCGACTCGAAGGCGACTCCAGCAAGGACGATGCCGGCGACGAACAGCAGAACGCCGAGCAAGTGGAAGAAGAGCACGGCGTCCTCCATGGACCAAGCATTGCCGATCCGTAAGGCTCGTGACTAAGGTCGAGCCGCGGAACGCAACAAGTCCTATCAGTTGGCGACGACCTTATGCGGGAGATTCAACGCCCAGCGCCGCGAGGGCGGCGAGGGCGCCCTGCGCAGCGGCGGTCAGGCGCTCGGCGCTCGGCACGCGCTCGGGGTCCAGCTGCCACTGGACCAGGAGGCCGTCGAAGAGGGCGATGATCAGCGCCGCCAGGGCGTCGACGTCCACGTCCGTCGCGCCGATCTCGGCGAAGGCCTCCCGGGTGGTCGCGGCGATCGTACGGTGGAAGTCGTCGTAGCTCGCCGCCATCTCGGTGCGCAGATCCTCCGAGCGGGCCAGCTGCGCCCAGGCCTCGAGGCAAGCGGCGACCAGTGCCCGGTTCTCCTCGAGCGAGTCCATCACTCCGGCCACGCTGCGCCGCAGGCGCTCCAGCGGCGTCGCCGGGCCGGGCTCGGCCGCCAGCGCGATCAGCGGCTTCAGCCAGCGCTGGAACGCCTCGCCGACGGCGACGTTGAGGAGGCGCTCCTTGGAGCCGAAGTGGTAGCCGATCGAGGCGAGGTTCGTGCCCGAGGCCGCGACCAGGTCGCGCGAAGTCGTCCGCGCATAGCCCCTCTCCCGCAGGCAGACGATCGCCGCCTCCAGCAGGCGCTCTCTGTGACCCTCCTCACGCTCTCTCGCCATCTCGCCTTCTTATTATACATCTGTATAGATCTAAACGGACGTATGTACATATAGCGACCCGGGAGGCTTCCCATGAGCAGCCATTTCCGCCCACTTCTCCTCGCTCTCAGCGTCCTCGCCATCTCCCTGCTGCTGGCCGTGACGGCCCCCGTGTTCGCGATGCCGAGCGGCGCGGCCGAGGCCGGCCGGCTTCAGTCCAGCCTGGCTCGAATCGCGAAGCTGATCAACCGGGGGGTGCGCCCGCCGGCGCTGCGCCTGGCGCGGGATCTGCCGGCCGACGCGAAGCGGCTGGGCGTGCTGCGCGAACCGGCGAGCACGACCCAAACCCAGATCGGGATCGCCCTCGACGAGTTGCGCCAGATGGGCGTCACCACCATCCTCGACCCTCACTACCTGCCGGCGCTGGTCGCCGCCGGGCGCGCCTTCGTCGCGGTCAGCGGCCAGGACCCGCTGACCCGGACGACGATCAACCCCGAATACCTCGGCCTCGAGGGCGAACTCGCGGCGAACGAAGCACGGCTGGGCAGCTCGGCCGGCGACGCCGGTGAGGTCTCCGCCGGCGTCAAGCGCCTCACCCGGGCGCTGGCCGACGCGAAGCGGCGCGCCGGAAGACTCGAGCGTCGGATACGGCGCTTGCGCACCGGCGGCGCTGCGCGGGCGGGGCCGTAGGGAGGTCCGACGGCGATGACCGCCACGCCGCGCACCGCCACCTGTCCCTGGCTGGTGCTGGGCGGCTGGCTGCTGGTCGTGGCGGTGCTGACGCTGGTCGGCAGGGGGATAGCCGACCGCCTCTCCCCCACCTCGCTGCTCGTGCCGGGGACCCCGTCCGCCCGCGCCCAGGCGATGCTGGAGCGCCAATTCGGCAACTCGGTGGCGGTCACC
>JAPVSJ010000089.1:0-5648 GCA_047519745.1 Actinomycetota bacterium
ACGGCGACGAATGGGTCGTCACCGGGCAGAAGGTCTGGACGACCTTCGCCCAGTACGCCAAGTGGTGCATGCTCGTCGCCCGCACCGACCCCGACGCGCCCAAGCACAAGGGCCTCACCTATTTCCTGATGGACATGGACCAGCCCGGGGTTGAAGCAAAACCGCTGGTCCAGATAACCGGCGAGGGCGAGTTCAACGAGGTCTTCATCGAGGAAGCGCGGATCCCCGACGCCAACGTCGTCGGCGGCGTCGGCAACGGCTGGTCGGTGGCGATCACGACGCTGATGAACGAGCGCGCCGGCCTCGCCTTCGGGGCGATCTCGCAGATCTCCAACAGCCTCAGGAAGCTGACCGAGCTGGCGCAGGAGACGCGCGTCAACGGCGGCAGCGCCGCGGACGACGCGCTGATCCGCGACCGGCTCGCCCAGCTCCACATCGAGGCCGAGACGATGCGGCTGAACGCCTACCGCGGCCTGACCAAGACGATGCAGTCGGGAATTCCCGGCCCCGAGGGATCGCTCGGAAAGTGGCAGTGGGCCGACATCAACCAGCGCATCGCCGAGCTGGCGCTCGACATCGAGGGCGCCTACGCGCCGCTCGACCGCGGCGCCGAGCACGCCTTCGCCAACGGCGCCTGGCAGTACAGCTTCCTGCGCTCGCGCGCCAACTCGATCGAGGGCGGCACGACCGACATCCTCAAGAACATCATCGCCGAGCGCGTGCTCGGCCTGCCGAGGCTTCGTTAGGCGCTCACCATGTACTTCGACCTCACCGACGAGCAGCAGGCGATCAAGTCGACCGCCCACGATTTCCTCGCCGCGCGCTACAAATCGGAGCGGATCCGCGAGCTTGCGCAGAGCGAGAACGGCTTCGAGCAGTCCGACTGGGAAGAGATGGCCGAGCTCGGCTGGCCCGGCCTCTGTCTGCCCGAGGAGTGGGGAGGGCAGGGGCTCGGCATCGTCGACCTCGCCGTGCTCTTCGAGGAGATGGGCTACGCGCTGGCGCCCTCGCCGCTGCTTTCGACCACCCTGGTCGGCCTGGCGTTGACCCACTGCGGCTCCGACGACCAGCGCGAGCGCTACCTGCGGCCGCTCGCCGCCGGCGAGAAGCGCGGCGCGCCCGCCCTCTGGGACGCCGGCTCGCCCGGCAACCCAGGCGCCTTCACCATGGAGGCCAAGGCCAGTAGCGACGGGGTCGTCCTCGACGGCGAGAAGGTGCTTGCGCCCGACGCCGCCACCGCGGACTTCTTTCTCGTCGCCAGCTCGGACGGCAAGCGCCACCTCGTCGACAGCGCCGCCGACGGCGTCACCGTCACGGCGGAACCGTCGATCGACCTGACCCGCCGCCTCTCCTCGGTCCGCTTCGAGGGTGTCGAGGTCGTCGCGGCGGACACAATGCCGGCCGACGCGGCCGATTACTTCCCGGTCTTCTTCCGCATCTGCGTCGCCCTGGCGGCCGAGTCGACCGGCATCGCCCAGCGGACGATGGAGATGGCGGTCGAGTACGCCAAAGACCGCCAGCAGTTCGGCCGCCCGATCGGCGCCTACCAGGCGGTCTCGCACCGCTGCGCGCAGATGCTGCTCGAGACCGAGAACGCCCGCTCCGCCGTCTACGGCGCCGCTTGGGCCGCCGACGCCGAGCCCGAGTCGCTGCCGCTGGCCGCCTCGATGGCCAAGGCTTACGCCTCCGACGCCGGCTGGCGCGTCCCCGACGCCTCGATCCAGGTGCACGGCGGGATCGGCTTCACCTGGGAGCACGACCTGCACTTCTTCCTCAAGCGCGGCAAGGCGAACGCGGCGATGTTCGGCACGGCGAGCTGGCACCGCGAGCGGGTTGCGGACCTCGTTCTCGCCGACGCCGCGACGCCGGTCGCCGCCTGAGCTTGTCCGCGCTCGACCGCATCTCGGTCGCCGCGATCGGCACCACCGTCGCCGACCTCGAGGCCGAGGCCAAGCGGGCCGAGGCGGCGGGCGTCGAATGCGTCTGGGCGCCGGAGCTGTTCCGCTCCTCGGTCACCCAGGCGGCCTACCTGGCCGGGCGCACGGAGAAGATCGGCGTCGCCACCGGGATCGCCTGGGCCTTCACCCGCAGCCCCTTCATCGTCGCGATCAGCGCCCTCGACATCGACGAGATGTCCGGTGGGCGCTTCCGCCTCGGGCTCGGCTCCGGCGTCAAACGGCTCAACGAAACCTGGCACAACGCCGAGTACGGCAGGCCGGCCCCGCACCTGCGCGAGGCGATCGAGGCGACCCGCCTGATCATGCAACACGCCGGCAAGGGCGAGCCGATCCGCTACGAGGGCGAGTACTACGACATCGACATCAAGGGCTGGGTCCGGCCCCACCCGGCGCCGCGCGAGTCGGTGCCGATCTACACCGCCGGCGTCCAGGGCGGCATGTGCCGGATGGCCGGCGACGTCGCCGACGGCCTGATCGGCCACCCGATCCAGAGCCTGCGCTGGATCGACGAGGTCGTCGTCTCCTCCTTCGAAGAGGGGCTGAAGCGCTCCGGCCGCGAGCGCAGGGACTTCGACTACCTGCCGACCGTCTGCTGCGCGATCGACGACGACGAGGCCAAGGCGATCGATATGGCCCGCCGCACGATCTCTTTCTACGCCACCGTCAAGACCTACATGCCGCTCTGGGAGCTGCACGGCTTCGCCGACAATGCGGTCGCGGCCGGCGAGGCCTTCCGTCGCGGCGACCTGCCGGGGGTTCCCGCCGCGATCAGCGACGAGATGGTCGAGGCCTACTGCGCCGCCGGCCCGCTCGACAAGGTCCGCGCCCGGGTCGAGGCGACGGCCGAGCGCGCCGACGGCCTCTTCCTCACCCCGCCCACCTACTTCATCTCCCCCGAGGAGCTGAGCGAGTACCAGAACCGCCTGATCGACGCCTTCGGTCCGGGTCCGGGGGCTTGAGCGGCGACAGCGAGTCGCGCGAGCTGGAAGTGCTCGATCGGGTGCGCGAGATCCCAGCCGGGTTCGTGCGTACCTACGGCGACGTATCGCCAGGGGCGCCGCGCTTCGCCGGAGCGGTGCTGTTCGAGTGCGATGACCCCGACCTGCCCTGGTGGCGGGTGGTCCGCGCAGACGGGTCGCTGGCCAAGGGCGATCGACAGCGAGGACTGCTGATCGCCGAGGGGGTGCCGTTCCGCGATGCTCGTGTGGACATGGCAGCCGCTCGGCTGCCCGGTTAGAGGCGCCGCTTCGCCCGCTCGCTCAGCGTCACCCCGAGGAAGATCGGGACTGCTGCGATCGCGACCAGCGGGGCGAACGGGAGCGAGAGCACGAGCTTTGCCCCCCGGAGCACGGTCTGGAGGAGCTTCGAGCGGGCGTCGAGGGTGATGGAGGCGATGAAGAGGGCGGTGAGGAGCAGGGCGATCAGCACGATGCCGGCCGACCAGCGAGCGTCGAACAGGTCAGCGATGTCGTGCCAGCCGACGGCGATCGCCGCCACGAGGGTGAAGACTAGTGCGATCCGCGTTGCCCTCCCGATCGCCGGATGCAGGGCGAGGGAGCGGAAGAATTTCACCTTGCCGGCTTCGAGGATCGCCAGCGTCTTCGGATCGGCATCGTGCAGATCCGTCTTCAGCTGTTTGGTGCCAAACACCCATTTGTGGCCGGCGCCGACCCTCGCCTTTCCCTCGGCGGCGAACCCGTTTTCACGCAGCTCGAATTCGCTCATCAGATAGCCGTCGAGCTCCAACGCCGAGGCCTCGACATCGCCGAAGAAGTCGAGGTCGGTGCGGATCTGCGAGAGGGCACCCTGGACTTTGCGGTGGACGCCGAACACGATCGAGTTGCCATCGCGCACCCGCTCCGATCTCGCCTTGGGCCGGGACTCCCCGGGCTCGATCGCGAGTCGGTCAAGGCCCTTGCGGAGGTGCATCAGGGCGGTTCGCTCGTAGTCTCCCCCCAGCATCTCGAGCAGTTGCTCGTCGCGGACCCGGTCTCCCTCGATACTCGCCGATCGCCCCAGAACGCCGAGGATCCTCGTCGCCGGCGCATTCTGGTCGACCATCTGGCCCGAGGCGTCGCTGACTATCAGCTGCTTGCAGTCGCTGTCGATCAGGCCCTGGAGCCCCTGGTTGTCCTGCACACCACCGTCGGCAAGCTGCACGCGGATGTCGCCGTACATCTTGCTGACTGCGAGCGGCTCGAAAACGCCGGGGACCGCGGCGGAGGCGGCGACCGCGAGGGCGAGGGGAAAGTCGGCCTGCACCGCCGGTACCGGTGTCTGGTCTCCTTTGGGCTCGAAGTACCCGGGTTTCAGCCACATGTTCTTGTCGACCTTTTCGACGATGCTTTTGCGGTCTTCGTCTTCGGGCAGCGACTCGCCCATCCCGGTCGCCTCGAAGCGCCAGTTGTGACCCGAGTTGAGTGAGGTCGCGTTGAGCAGCAGCGAGGGCAGGATCACGCCCCGGCCCAACAGGTCCCTCAGCTCGATTTGCTTCTGCGGACCGCGCCCCCTCCACTTGCCGGCAAGGGGGCTGCCCCAGGCCTCCTTGTAGAGGTACCGGTCGTAGAGGTCGCCGATCCGGTCGCTGCGCGAGTAGCGCGGCGAGAACATCATCTTCAGGTTCTTGAGCGGATTGGCGAAGACGCGGTTGCGGATGCCTTTCTGCGTCGCCGCACGCAGGCGCCACTCCACCTCGGCGACCAGCTCGAGGTACTCGTCTTTCTCGAGTCCAGCGCCCCCCGCTTTCTCGAGGCGGCGTTTCAGGCACACGTAGTAGAGCGCGCCGACTATCGAGCCGCCGGAGACGGTCGAGATGACTTCGACCTTGGGCAGGATTCCGATCTCGGCCAGGCGGGCGAGCACGCCGATGTGGAAGAAGGCAGCCCTGAAGCCGCCGCCGGAGAGCGCAAGGCCGATCTTCCCCGCCTGGGTGCTCTCCTTGGCCTCCATTGATCAGGCGAGCCTAACCGCTCGGCTGCTGCGTCGCTACTCGTCGCGCGGGGTGATGCGGAAGACCGAGACGACCTCGGCCTGGTGCGCCTCGGGATGAGCCACGTAGGCGCTGGGGCCGCCGCCGAACCAGCCGGAGGCTTCGTTGTTGCCGACAAAGATCCCGGGGTGGTGCTTGCCGTCCCCGTCCTCGACCCAGACCTTGTCGCCCTCCTTGAACCCGTGCTCGATCGCGTCGCTCATGAGGCGAGACTACCGACGAAACGCTCGAAGGCGGCGATGTCCGTTACGGCGGGGCCGTGGCCGGGAGGATCAGCGAGGGATTCAGGTCGGCGAGCCTGCGGATCGAGCGGCGGTTCTCGGCCGGGTCGTAGGTGAAGATCTCGGCGCGACCTGCCTCAATGCGGGCCGATTCCCGTCGTCCCGCGCGGGTCGCCGCTGTGCTCGGCGAGGTCCTCCAGCCCGGCGATCTTGCGCTCGCCTTCGGCCCGTGCCGGGTGGCCGGCCGGCAGCAGCTCGATCAGGCGCCGGATGCGGTTGCGGACCTGCAACGCGAAGTGCGGGGTCGAGGCGCCGGCGAGGGCACGGATGTCCTCGGCGCTGACCTCATGCGCACCGCCCAGCAGCTCGGGGCTCTCCGCCTCGCTCATAGGAGAACCTTCCTCCGTTCTTTCTGAGATTTAGAGGAGGCCGACCGAAGGGAGGCCGTCGCAGAATCCCCGGAAGGACAGAGAGCCGACC
>JAPVSJ010000090.1:0-6125 GCA_047519745.1 Actinomycetota bacterium
TAGTACGGCTATCGCCAGCAACCCGGCGACGCGTGAGATGCCGTTGTTGACGCCGGAGGCGATGCCGACGTGTCGTTCCTCGACCGAGTCGAGCACGGTCGCGGTCAGCGGTGCCACCGTCGCCGAGAGGCCGAGGCCGAAGATCAGGATCGCCGGCAGCACCGCGGTCAGGTAGTCGGCGCCGGCGTTGACCCTGAGCAAGAGGATCAACCCCAGTCCGCCGACGATCGGCCCGCCGCACATCGGAAGCCGCGGCCCGGTTCCCGAGGCCAGCTTGCCCCAACGCGGCGAGAGGAAGAAGAGGATCAGCGAGATCGGCGTCGTCGCCAGCCCCGCCTCGACCGGCGAGTAGCCGCCGACCTGCTGAAGGAAGAGACCGACGAAGAAGAGTCCGCCGATTAGGCCCGCATAGGCGCTGAGCGTGGTCAGATTGGCGACCCAGAAGTTGCGGATCTTGAACAGGGCGAGGTCGAGCATCGGGTGGCGGGCGCGCGCCTCGCGGACTATGAAGAGGGCGAAGCAGGCGATCCCGGCGATCATCGGCAGCCAGACCATCGGATCTCCCCAACCGTGGGTCGGCTGCTCGATCAGGGCGAAGACAGGGCCCGCCAGTCCCGCCGCCGAGAGCCCGATCCCCAACCAGTCGATGCCGCGAAACGCGTCCGGGTCGCTGCTCTCCTCGACCGCGTGCATGGTCAGCGCCACGGTGACCGCGATCAGGGGGATGTTGACCCAGAAGACCGCCCGCCAGGAGAGCGCCTGGACCAGTGCTCCGCCACCGGCCGGGCCGAGCACGGTCGCGATCCCGGTCCAAGCGGTCCAGGTGCCGACCGCCTTGCCGCGTGCCGCGCCCTCGAAGGTAGCGGCGACGATCGCCAGCGAGCCCGGGACGAGCAGCGCCCCGGCGATCCCCTGCAGGGCCCGGGCGCCGACCAGGAACTCGACCGTCGGCGCCAGCGCACAGAGGATCGAGGTGGCGCCGAAGCCGATCAGGCCGAAGACGAACATCCGCCTGCGGCCGAGCTGGTCGCCGAGCGAGCCGCCAACGAGGAGCAACGAGACCAGCGTCAGCATGTAAGCCTCGACCACCCACTGCTGCCCCGCCAGGCCAGCGTTCAGATCGTCGGCGACGGCCGGCAACGCCACGTTGACCACGGTCGAGTCGAGGAAGACGACCGTCGAGCCGAGGATCGTCGCGACCAGCGTGAGGAGCTGCCGGCGGGACACAGGGCCAGTGTAAGGAGAGGGTCAGTCCAGCTCGCGCAGTTGCTGAGCCGGCGTGAAGAAGTTGCGGTAGGCCAGGCCGGTTGCGACGAGGGCGGCGATCGCGGTACTGCCGAGCAATAGGTAGAGGAGGATCAGCTGCAGGCGCACGGCGTCGGTCGGTTCGGCCCCGGCGAGCAGCATCCCGACCATCGTGCCGGGGAAGAAGATCAGCCCGGTCGTCTTGGTCGAGTCGACGAGGGTGATCGTGCCCGAGCGCAGGGCGCGGCGGACGAAGGGCACCGCCGCCTCGCGCGCGGTCGCGCCGAGCGCCAGGGTTGCCTCGATCGCCGCCCGCGACTCGGTCACCTCGTCGCCGAGCCGGTTGAGCGCGACGGCGGAGGCGGTCATCGCGTTGCCGATCATCATCCCGCCGACCGGGACGAGGTAGCGCGGCGTCGCTTCGAAGATCCCCAGGGCGACTACCAGGCCGAGGGTCGACGCGGCGGCGATCGCGAGTCCGATCAGCAGCGGCCAGAAGGCGCCGGGGACCTTCTTGGCGCGACTGCGGGCGGTGAGCGCGCCGAATAGGACCATCACCGAGAGCAGCGCCACGACGAGCCAGATCGTGTCGGCTTCGAAGATCAGCTTGATCGCATAGCCGATCGCGGTCAGCTGCACGAAGGAGCGGACCGTGGCGACAACTATGTCGCGCTCGAGGTCGGTGCGGCGCCAGAAGGAGATCGCCACCGCAAGGGCGACCAGAGCAAGCGCCGCGGCAACCTGGCCGAGCGAGACGCTGATCGAAGGGCTCATGCCAGCGCCTCCTCGAGCGAGCCGCAGGCGGCGACGCGGCCCGCCTTCAGGCGGACGGCCCGCTCGGCGAGCCGACGCGCCTGCTCGGGGTCATGGCTGACGAGGATCAGCGAGATGTCCAGCTCGGCCCGCAGTCGCGCCAGCGTCGCCTCGATCGCGTCGCGCGCCTCGTGGTCGAGCGCCGAGGTCGGCTCGTCGAGCAGCAGCACGGCCGGTTCTTGGCTCAGCGCCCGGGCGAGCATCGCCCGCTGCTGCTCGCCGACCGAGAGCTTGCCGACATCGCGGCCGGCAAAATCCGGATCGAGCCCCGCGTGGCGGAGGCAACGCGTCGCGTCGAGCTGCTTGCCGGCCAGGCCGGCGGCATACGCCAGGTTCGACTCGACCGTCCCCTCCAGCAGCGACGGAAGTTGCGGCACCAGCGAGACCTCGCGCCGCAACGCGAGCGGGTCGTATCCGCTCAACGGCTTGCCCCGGTAGGAGATCGTGCCGGTGTCTGGATCGGCAAGCCGGTTGAGCAGCCGCAGCAGCGTCGACTTGCCGCTGCCCGAAGGCCCGACGATCGCCGTCGCGCCTGACTGGATTTCGGCGCTCACCGAATCCAGGACGAGGCGGTCGCCGCGGGCGAGGCTGAGATCGCGAAGCTCGAACAGCACCAGGGGATGATCCCTCACCGAGCATTGGCGAGTTACCGCCCTATCAAGGGGGCTGACTCGCCAGAGCGAGGCGCAAGAAGCCTCTCGCGGTGCGCGGGGCATTGCTCCGCTCGGTGCGCTGCTGCCAGAATCCGGGTAGGTGATTCGCTGATGCCAAGAGCGATTTGGAGCGGAACGATCAGCTTCGGGCTACTCAACGTGCCCGTCAAGCTCTACAGCGCGGTCGCGCGCCGCGGCATCTCCCTGCGCGAGATCCGCGAGTCCGACGGCGCCCGGATCAAACACCGGCGCGTCGCCGAGGGCACCGACGAGGAGGTCCCCTACGGCGAGATCGTCAAGGCCTTCGAGGTCACCCCCGACCGCTACGTGCCGCTGAGCAAAGACGAGATGTCGACGCTGGCGCCAGAGAAGACGCGCGCGATCGAGGTCCAGGACTTCGTCGACCTCGACCAGATCGACCCGATCTACTTCGACAGCCCCTATTACCTCGGCCCCGCCGACGGCGCCGAGAAGGCCTACTCGCTGCTCGCCAAGGCGATGCAGGAATCGGGCAAGGTGGCGATCGCCCGCTTCGTCTTCCGCAACAAGGAGCACCTGGCGGCGCTGCGGCCCGGCGACGGCGTTCTGACCCTGACCACGATGCGCTTCGCCGACGAGGTCGTCGCGCCTTCCGAACTCGAGGACGTGCTGCCGCAGAAGCAGGCGAAGGTCGCGGCGAAGGAGGTCGAGATGGCCGAGCGGCTGATCGAGTCGCTGACGACCGAGTTCGACCCGGCCGCCTACCGCGACGAGTACCGCGAGCAGCTGCTCTCGCTGATCGAACGCAAGGCCGAGGGCAAGGACGTGCTCACCGCGCCTGCGACCGAGGAGCCGAAGGCGACGGCCGCTCCCGACCTGATGAGCGCGCTCGAGGAGAGCATCGCCGCAGTCAAGGAGCGGGGCAAGGGCAAGTCGAAGGCGCGGCCCAAAGCGACGAAACCCCGAGCAAAGAAAGCACCTAAGGTCGCGCCGAAGAAACGCTCCTCCGGCAAAAAAGCCAAAGCCTCGAAATAGCTCGTGGCGACCAGCCGCCAGGTCGAGGTCGACGGCCGTGAGCTGAAGCTCACCAACCTCGACAAGGTGCTCTACCCGAAGGCCGGCTTCACCAAGGGCGAGGTGGTCGACTACTACGCCAAGGTCGCCCCCGCGATCGTCCCCCACCTGACCGGGCGGGCGGTGACGCTGCGCCGCTTCCCCGAAGGGGTCGACGATCTCGACGCCGCCTTCTTCGAGAAGCGCTGCCCCAAGCACCGGCCGAAATGGGTGAAGACGGCCCGGGTCGAAGCGGGGCCGCACGCTGGCAAGATCGACTTCTGCGTCTGCGACAGCCTGCCGACGCTGATTTGGATGGCGCAGCTCGCGGCGATCGAGCTGCACCCCTCGCTCTCACTCTCGCGGGCGCCGAAACGGCCGACCGTGCTGGCCTTCGACCTCGACCCCGGTCCGCCTGCGGACATAGTCGACTGCTGTCGCGTAGGCCTGCGCCTGCGCGACCTCTTCGGCCACTTCGACGTCCAGTGCTTCCCCAAGACCTCGGGCTCGAAGGGATTGCAGGTCTACGTGCCGCTCAACGGCAAAGCCTCCTACGAGCAGACCAAACCGTTCGCCAAAGCGATCGCCCAGCTGCTCGAGAAGCAGACCCCCGATCGGGTGGTCTCGAAGATGAAAAAGGTCGAACGCGAGGGAAAGGTCTTCGTCGACTGGTCCCAGAACCACCAACGCAAGACGACGATCGCCGTTTACTCCCTACGCGCCCGCGAACGCCCAACCGCCTCGACCCCGGTCACCTGGGAGGAGGTCGAAACAGTCGCGGACAACGGCGACGGCTCATCGCTCGTCTTCGAGGCGAACGAAGTCCTAGAGCGGATCGAGCAACACGGCGACCTCTTCGCCCCGGTGCTGGAGTTGGAGCAGGAGTTGCCCGAGCTTTAGCCCAGCGTCCAGCGCCTACCGCGGACCACCCAGCGGGCGAAGACGGGGTCGACCAGTTCGTAGCGCGTCTCGCGGCCAGTGCCTGTGCGCGAAAGCAAACCTTGTTCGACAAGCCGCTTGGCGGCGTCGCCCGCAGCCGAGCCGGTGGGCAGGCCGAAGATCTCTCGTGCGGCCTTGCCGGTGAGGCTCTGGACCCCAGCCGCTATGGCGTCCACGACGCCTGCCTCCACCACCGAGAGGGAGTCCCAGGTTGCCTCGAAGTCGCCCTGCAGATAGCTCCACGCCTCCTCGTGGGCAGCCAGCCACTCCTCCTCCCCGGCTTCGGTCTCGGCCGCAGTATGTCGCCAGAGAAGGTGCGCGAAGAGCATCGCCCGCTGGGGATGACCGTCGACGAGATCGAGAAGCCACCCGAGAGCCTCGCCGGGCTCCCGTTTTGTCTGCTGAAACCGCTCGGCGATGTAGTCGCCGACGGCCACGCGAGGAAGGCGGTGAAGCTCAAGTGGGGCCGCCTGACCGTAGAAGGGCCGTTTCCGATCTGAGAACAGAGAACGCATCATGCCCGGGTGGGAGCCCGAGAAGACATAGGTGACACCAGATCCTTGATGTTGGATCACGCTTCGAATGAGTGCGTCCAGCTCAACGTTGAGCACCACCTGGAACTCGTCGAAGATGACGAGTATCCGGCGACCGGTCTTCTCGTGAAGTCGAGCAGGCAGGTCGAGCGCGTTGAGCAGCGCCCGGTGCGCGGCTTCACCGGCGCCGAGGGAGACTGAGGCTCCTCCAATGGGAGTCTGAAAACCAACGCCCCCGCCTCGGCGACGCAGCGTCGCCAGCGCGGAGCTCAGCGGCCCCGCGGGCAGTTCGGCATAGGCCAGTTCGATTTGGGCGGCCATCTGACCAGCGGTGCGAACGCCATAAAGATCGACGAGAACCGCACCTGCATCCGCTGTGCGAGCGTCGGAGACCGCCCGGTGCAAAAGGCTCGTCTTGCCGTAGTCGCGAGGACTCGAGAGCCGCGTGTTCACGCCATCTCGAAGACGCTCGGCCAGGAGCGCGAGCGCATCCTCGCGGTCGATGAGATCCTGCGGCTTGAGCGGACGATCGAAGACGAAGGGATTTCCATTTATACGTTGTTCACGTGCCATTTCGTACGTTGACAGCGTAGCAAATAGCACACTGATAACGTAGAGATTGCCACGCTACTGACGTAGCAAGTCACACGCGATCAGCGTGGGACGTTCAGCCGAGCGGTTGACGCACGACCGGCTTGCGGGTCGCCTTGACCTCGTCGAGGCGGCGGACCGGGGTCGTGTAGGGGGCCTGCTTGGCCTTCTCGGGGTCGGTCTCGGCCTCGGCGAGGATCTTCTCTATGGCGTCGGCAAAGGCGTCGAGGCTCTCCTTGGTCTCGGTCTCGGTCGGCTCGATCATCAGCGCCTCCTCGACCAGGAGCGGGAAGTAGACGGTCGGCGGGTGGAAGCCGAA
>JAPVSJ010000091.1:0-29910 GCA_047519745.1 Actinomycetota bacterium
AGGTCCATCGAACAACCTCCCTCTATAGAGAAAGAGAAAGACCCTCCCCGACCGCGGAGAGGGCCTCATCTCAGGCCGGTTGTTCGACTGCTATCAGTAGCCGCCCGGAGCCGAGGCAGCGGTTGGGCCGGAAAGCGCCCAGGGGGTGCAGCGAACCCGCCGCCTCATGAGGTGGCAACTTGCGACCTCGAGCTGGATAGACCTCCCTTGTCAACTCGGACAAGGAGAGACCCATGGATGCCATCGCAACTCTTGACGCAGCCGGCCGACAGCGCTCACCCGCGACGCTGCCGGGCTACCACGCGGGCCGCGCCCCACGGAACAAGGGGCGCAAGTACCCCGCCGACCCACCAAGGGTCGAGGAGATCGTCGCCGTGATGCGCCAGGCCGGAGAGCACCCGGCGGGGATGCGGTTTCGAGGATTGGCAGTCGTGCTCTGGCGGACCGGCCTTCGGATCAGCGAGGCCCTGGCACTATCGGTGGCCCCACGGCCGGACGGCCATGGTCTGCCGCCGCGGGGGGCACCCAGTTTCGGCGGTTGGCCATCCGAGCCGGTGTCCGCCGTCGCTTCGCGCCGCATCAGCTGCGTCACGCCCATGCCGTTGAAATGGCGCGAGAGGGCGTCCCTCTGAACGTGATCCAGCGCCAACTCGGCCACGCCGACCTCGGAATCACGTCGGTCTACCTTCAAGGGATTGACAGTGGAGAGATCGTCGATGTCGTCCATGGCCGGCGGGCGCCGGTAATACCGGCCACCGTTGCGCTGGTCCGTAGTCGACTCGACCAGCAGTCGTTGCCAGCCCACACGCGGAAGCGGCCGGTCAGGCGCCACCTCGTCAGCCAGAACGGGGCAGACTTGCGCGGCAATTTGACGATCGTGTGAGATCCGAAGTAGGCTCGGCGCGGGATGTGCCGCTATGTCATACCGCTCGCCCTTTTCGCGATCTTTGTTGCTGGCTGCGGGTCGTCAGGTTCCGGTAAGCCGGCAAGTGAAACAAGGGCGACGAAGCCTCCGAAACCACTTATCCTGAACGTTTCCACTCCCACCGCAAACCTGCACATCGCCCGGGGCGGGGATCCCGTGCCGATAGTGGGCAACGTAAATCAGAAGGCCAATGTTCAGGCGTTCGCTGGGAACCTGACCGGGCAATGCCCTCACTCCGAGCGTCGTCGTGTCGTTCGCCGCCATTTCAGCTTCACGATCCCCTCACCGACTGCACTGCATCGCGTTGGCATCACTATCTGTGCCGAAACCCTGGGAGGGCAGCGCGCCATGGCGGTTCGACACGCCGCGATCGGAGTCGCCCCGGCGGCTCAGGAGACTTCAAAGCCCAAGATCAAACCAGCCGCAAAGCCGCAGCTTACCAACACCGAGAACCAAGCCTGCGGAGGCTACGCGGGTCCCGATCTCAACGCCTGCCATGACAGCTACGAGTACCTCTGCATGTACGGCAAGGTCATGCAGACGGTCCAGAACTACTACGAGAGCAACGGAACTGACCTGTCAACTGCTGCCGTCAGCTGGGCGAAGGACTACTACACAAGCGGGGGAAGCTGGCAGGCAGGCTCGGCAGGGTGCCTTGCCGCCCTGATGGACGAATATCGTCGCCTCTACGGTTAGTCTTCGGCTTATTGGGATCCTCGGACTCCCGCATTGCGCGAGGAGCGGGAGCGAGCTGCAGCGGATTTATTGGTCACCGACAGGTCGTGGTGGCTTCTAGCTGTGCTCTAGTCCGGACGTCTCTGCCCCTGATTACCTTGCGCGCTGGGGCTAGCTGACGGAAGCCTTGCGGCAGGCTGCGCCAGCGTGGCACCTTGCCCCCCGGCAGCGCTTTCATTTGGCGCTGAAGCTTTCGATCAGCGCCAGCGGTCGGCAGTGCCAGGAGCAAGGAATATTCTTTTCCGGCCGCCCAGCGCCTGGGTGGGCCGAAGTACGCATAGCCGCACCAACTCCCATCAGAGCGATCGATTTCCACGTCGTTTCCATGGCCTCCACCTTGGGGATAAAGGGGGCCGTCGTTTGATTGCACGAACAACCAAGGCCGGGAGTCGAGGGGAACGCCGTCGGAAGTCCCGGCCACGCGCGCTTGATAGGGGACAGAGGCGCCTTCCTCGGGGCTGCTGATCGCTGCGGTGGGGCCATGACTCTCGGCGGTCGAGGAGCTGGTAAGCCAAATCGTCACTAGGAGAAAAAAACACCCGACTACGAGGCTCAGAGCCACAGGATGCTTTTGGCCCCACGTCTCGACGCGACGCCAGCCCCAGTTGCGCTTGCTCTTATGGACCTCGCTCTCCTCCGCGGGCGCTGGCTTCCTAGATCGAGTGCCAAGGGTTTCGGCTCTCCGCACCCGTTCTTCCAGCTGTGCCATTTCCCCCTTGGATCGCGTTTGGTCTCGCTTGGCCCGAACGAGCTGGAATTTGGCAAGCGTCGTCAGGAAGGCCCGAATGAAGGAGGCGAGGGAGACAACGGCAGTGACTGCTGCAAATACGAGGCTTATTTCCATGCCAACTCCGTGGTTTCGGTCACAAGTCCCAGGGATGGAGATGGAAGGTCAGCGGCTGGATAATTCAGAGGTTCGCGCCGTATGATCAGTGGTATCTCTATCACGCGGTTGCGGAAGGGGGCGGCTAGTGACAGTGTCTTAGGCTCCAGCGGTGATGAGCGACCCCTACTGGGCGGCCAGCAGGATCTGCCGCGCCTGCGGCGGGCAGTCGATCGCAGGGTCATACCTGTGTGCCCGCTGCCGGCGCATCATGGCGCGCGTAGAGACCCGCAAGGACCCCCAGGGGCGCGGGCGCGCGGTTGACAAGCAAGCGCGGCTGCGGGCGATGAAGCAGCAGTTCGACCCGTCGATCGACGGTTACCGCTGCCACTTCACCGACATGCCACTTGAGCTCGCCGCGGGGACGCGGAGGTCGGCTGAGTGGGCGCACCTCACTGCGGGCAACGAGAGCAGTGTCGTTCTGGCATGCAAGCTTGTTAACCGTATGCAGACGGACCTCACCGAGCCCGAGTTCGAGGCTCTTGTAAAGGCGCTGGCCCGACGCTTCGAGGGCGAGCCGTTTGACGAGTCGGCCTTTCCGCCTGACCGCTAGGGCGGGAGATGAGGATCGCGACCGCGCTCCCGCTCTGCGCGAGGAGCATCAGTCTGCCACTGACGGCTACCGCGGGTCAGGCGGGTGAGTTGCGCGTACAAGCAAACATCCCCCGCGCGTGTCCTCGATCGGTAGATCGAGCCCCGCCCAAATCGCCGCGGCGGCCATAACGGAAAACGGACTTTCCGTTTCCCCGGCGCTGGGATCGCCGGGGTTCGGCAACTGCTCGCAGAACGCTTGTATCCCGCTGCGCGCATCCTCCTCATGCGTCTCACCCTTCCCCGCCCCGCTGACGAACGCCTCCCACAGAAGCAGCCCATCCTGCTGCTCGGCGAACAGTGGCCACTGAACGTGAACTCGAAGCTCAGGTACCTGTTCGTGGATGAACCGCAGGGTCCAAGGGATCTGCACCATCGCCGTTGCAAGGACAGACGCACCTACGCTGCTCGACCAAGACGGTGAGGGAGCGTCACAAGGCCGCGCCTTTCCAAGTCGATCCGGATTCTCTGGCACTGGAATGAATAGCGGCGCCTCGAAGCCGAGGGCTACGGGCTCACCTTTGTGGAGGACGTGAGCAACGGAAGCCGCAAGCGACTCGATGCTCTCGGACCGATGAAATTCCTCACCGTCGGAATCTGGAATCCGTCGCGCCCAGGCGAAGCTGCCGCGCGCGATTGACCCTACGTCAGCGCAGAAGACTTGAAGCCTGTCGGTCCAGTCCACCAATTGAAGTTACCTCGCTGCATTCGTTTAACCAAAAAGACCCGCCAGAGCGGGTCTTCGGGCGATTGGTCAGATCGCGGGGCATGAGGCGCGCTCGAGAAGCGGACCGGAGTCTAGCGCAGTTTCCGTAGACGAAAGATTGCAGCGACTTTGGGCGCTTCACCCCAAAAGCTTGATGTCGCTGATCTCGATCTGGTAGCGGCCTTCCTGGTCTCGGGCTGAGGAGGCCTTGGTGAACCAGAGCAGGAAGTAGGTCGAGGGCTGGCGGACCTCGAGGTCGATCTCCTGGACGCTTTCGGCTTCGGTCACTTCACCGACCGGTTCGTCCCAGCCGGTGATGTCGGAGGGGGGGCCGGCGGGGGCGGCGAAGACCTGGGCGTTCCAGCCCGGGGTGGGGGTGCGGACGATCATCCGCTTCGGCGTCGCCGGGGAGGTGGTGGTGACGTAGATGCCGACGCCGGGATCCGGCCCGGTCTTGGTGCCTTCGAACGTTTCGGAGTCGTAATGCTCGGTTTCCCAGGCGGTCCCGGTCGGATCGCCGTCGGTGGCCAGCTCGACCTTGCTGCCGACCTCTTCGCCGTCGCCCTCGGGGTCGTAGTCGGTCGCGCCCGAGATTGCGACGTTGCCGCCTTTGCCCTTGTCGGCCCCGCCACCCCCGATGCCGCCGTTGGAGATCAGCTGAACGGCGAGCAGCGCGCCGCCGCCGACCAGGAGCAGGATCGCGATCGCCGCCCAGGACCAGCGTGCGCCGCTGGAGAGCTTTCGCTGCGGCGGCGGCACCGCCTCGAGCACGCTGGTCGCCTCGCCGGTGGTCGACCCCGCCCGCGCCGCCTCGACCTCCAGCGCCGTCTCGAGGTCGTCGATCATCTCGGCGATCGTCTGGTAGCGCTCGTCCGGGTTCTTCGCCGTCGCCCGCTCGACCACCAGAGCCACGGCCGCCGAGGCCTCGGGCCGGCGCCGCTGCACGTCGGGCAGTTCCTCGTTGACGTGTTTCATCGCCACGCCGACCTGGCTGTCGGCGTGGAAGGGGACCTGGCCGACCAGCATCTCGTAGAGGACGACGCCGAGCGAGTAGATGTCCGAGCGCGGGTCGACCGCTTTGCCCATTGCCTGCTCCGGCGCGACGTAATCGGTGGTGCCGAGCACGCGGCCGGTGGCGGTCACCCCGTCCTGTTCGAGCTGGCGCGAGATGCCGAAGTCGGTCAGCTTCGCCCGCCCCTCCTCGTCGATCAGGACGTTCTGTGGCTTGATGTCGCGGTGGACCATGTTGCGCGCGTGGGCGACGCCGAGCCCGCGCCCGACCTCGATCGCGTAGGCGATCGCCTCCTGCGTATCGAGCGCCCCGACCCGGCCGATCCGCTGCTTCAGCGTCTCGCCCTTGACGTACTCGAAGACGATGTAGGGGTAGCCGCCGTCCTCGCCGGCGTCGATCACCGAGACGACGTTGGGGTGGGTCAGCTTGGCGACCGCCCGCGCCTCCTGGCGGAAGCGCTGCAGCTGGTCCTCCTGCTCGGACATCTCGCGGTGCATCACCTTGACCGCGACCGGCCGGTCGAGCGTCTCGTCGCGCGCCAGGTAGACGGTCGACATTCCGCCGCTGCCCAGCTTCGCCTCCAGCCGGTAGCGGCCGGAGAGCACGGTTCCGATCATCGAGCTGGAGGGGCGGGAGCTCATCTAGGTGTGGGCATTGTCGAACACGCTGCCGATGGCCGTTCTCTACCAGGCTCCGAGGAGCTCGTCGGGGCCGAACGTTGCATCGGCGCCGAGCCCCCTGGCGAAGCCACTGCGGCTGACCGCGACGAGCTTTGCGCCCTCGGCTCCCGGCACTTGTGCTCGCGCCGCCGCCAGCTCTTCGAGGTCTGCCGCCGAGAAGCGCCCCCGGTCGCGCCACTTGATCGAGCCGACGAAGCCGATGCGGGTCGGCTCCGGGCGGTCGCCACCGACCAGGTCGACCTCGACCGAGTGATCGCGCCGCCACCAGGCGCCGACGCACCGCGAGCCGCCGAGCTGCTCAGACGTCGCCGGCTCGTCGAGCAGCCGCTCGAGCGCGTCTCGCACGAGCGGCTCCATCGCCCGACCTCGGTATGCGGCCCAATCGCGCTCGATCCGGTCGATGACGAAGTCGGGCCGGCCGCGCGAGATCTCGTCGAGGTGAGGCCCGACGAAGCGGAGCCAGAAGCGAAGGTATGGATCGACTACGACGTATCGAGGCGCCTTCTTGCCGGGAGGGACCGCATAGGGGAGTTCTCGGGCGACCAGGCCCTTCTGCTCCACGAGAACCTCGAGCGCCTCGTTGAGCGTGTTCCCTTTGACGCCGCTGCGCGCCTGGATGCGGTTGTAGGAGCTCTCGCCGTGTCCGATCGCTTCGACGACATTTCGTATCTGCAGCTCTCGCGGGAACTCGGAGCTGAGGATCTGGCTCGCTGCCGCGGCAAGCGGCGTTTGATCGTGGGCGAGCGCTTTTCGCAGGAACGCCTTCCAGCCGATCCCCCTGGGCCACGTCAACGCCAGCTGAGGGAAGCCCCCGACGATCAGGTAGCGGTCGAACGCGGAGGGGGCGTCAGGGGCATCGGTGAGGTCGGCCACGACAGCCGGATCAAGTGGCGAGACTCGGAGCTCCATGGTCGGGCGTCCGTACAGCGGTGAGCGCTCGGCGAGCAGGCTCTCCATCATCCTCACGTCGGAGCCGATGCAGATCAGAAGCAGTGGCGTTTTCTCCAGCATGCGATCCCAGGCCAGCTGGAGATCCCCCGTGAGGTCGGGGTCGCGCTCGGTCAGGTAAGGCAGCTCGTCGATTACCAGGATCGCCGGCCGTGCGGGATCGATCCCCTGCACGGCCGCGCGGATTGCCGCGGGCCAGGAGTCGTATGAAGCGCCCTCGAACGCCGGGGCGGCGGGAAGGGACGATCGGGCGATGGCGTCTACGAACGCCGCAATCGCCACGTGCATCCCCCGGCGGGGCGCCTGGTAGAAGGCGTAGGGCGCGCTCACTTGATCGCAGAACTCCTGAACGAGCCGTGACTTGCCCACCCTCCTGCGGCCGCGCAACCAGGCAAAGCCACCCTGGCCACTCGTCTTGACGCGGTCGTACGCGGCTTTCAGGGTTGCTATCTCCGCATCACGGCCGACGAACGTCACGACGAGACACTACCAAACTAGACACTACTTAACTAGTGTCTAATCAACTAGGGTTACGTGCTGTCAGCAGCCTGCCCAATCCGCTTTGCATCGGGATAGCGCCCGCGCAGCAGTTCGACCGCGGCGCCCTCGTCATCCGCCGCGACCACCACGCAGAAGCCGCAGCCCATGTTGAAGACCTCGTACATCTCTTCGTCGGGGACCGCGGCTCGCTCCTGGATCAGCTCGAAGATCGGCGGCACCGGCAGCGGATCGTCGATCTCATAGCCGACGTCCGCCGCGAGGCGATTGAGGTTGCCGAGCCCGCCGGAGGTGATGTGGGCGAGGCCGCGCACCTCGACCGCCGAGCGCAGCAGCTCGATGATGGGCTTGACGTAGATCTCGGTCGGCTCGAGCAGCGCCTCGCCGAGCGGTCGCCCCAGTCGCCCTTCGGGGTCCTCGTCGAGCGGCAGCCCCTCGAGCGCCGAGCGCGCCAGCGTGTAGCCGTTGGAGTGGACGCCGGAGGAGGGCAGGCCGATCACCGGGTCGCCGGGTCGCACGGCCGAGCCGTCGACGATCGCGTCGAGGGCGACCGTTCCGAAGCAGGCGCCGGCGATGTCGAAGCCGCGCACCATGTCGCCGAGCTGGGCGAGCTCGCCGCCGGGGATCTCGATCCCGGCCAGCTCCGCGCCGCGGGCCAGGCCGACGCCGATCTGCTCGCAGACCTCCGGGTCGGCGCGCTCGATCGCGATGTAGTCAAGCATTGCCAGCGGCTCGGCGCCGACGCAGATCACGTCGTTGACGTTCATCGCCACGCAGTCGATGCCGACCGTATCGAAGCGCTGCAGCTCCTCGGCGACGAGCAGCTTGGTCCCGACCCCGTCGGTCGAGAGCGCGATCCCGGTCCGCTCGTCGAGCTTGATCACGCTCGCGTAGTGACCGGGAAGCGGCACCTGCCGCGAGGGCCGCCCCAGCTCGATCGCCCCCAGCGCCCGCACCAGCCCGGCAACGGCGGAGTCCGCCGCCCCCTGGTCGACCCCGGCCTTCGCGTAGGCGTCCGCGTCGCTCACGCGGGCGATTCTTTCAGGCGGGTCGGTAGGTCGGGGGCGGGCTCGAAGATGTACTTGTGCCCCTTGCGCCGCCGGGTCAGCAGACCGCGCTCGGCAAGCCCGCGCAGGTCCGAGCGCGCGGTCTCGTGAGACACCCGGTGGCTCATCGCGTGGCTGTCGAAGGAGTAGGACGCGTCCGCCTCTCGGGTCGCGTCGATCAGCAGTGCCAGCTGCCTTCCGTTCAGGTCGTCGCCGGCCCGCAGCATTCGCTCGATGTCCTGCACCTCGGAGATCTTGCGCTGCAGGTAGACGTGCAGGTCCTCGATTGCCCGCTCGATCACGCCCAGCTGGTGAATCAGGAAGTAGGTGGTGTCGCCATGGTCGGTCTCCGTCTCCATGAAGGCCCGCGCGTACCGCGCAGGCGCTTTGCGGATCAGCCTCGAGATCGGCAGATACTCGGCGAGCCAGTAGCCACGCGTGTGCATCGCCCAGAAGAAGAGGATCCGCGCCGTGCGGCCGTTCCCGTCCACGAAGGGGTGGTCGTAGGCGAGCCAGAAATGAAGCAGCACCGCGCGCATGACCGGATGGATGAACTGCCCGTCCTCGCTGCTTTCGTTGGCGAACTCGCAGAGCAGCCGGATGCGCTCCGGCAATTGCTCGGCCGGCGGGGGGACGTGGATCGGCTCCGCGTCGTCGCGGTCGAAGACCGCAACCCGCGGTTCGCCGGGCCGCTGCAGGCGCCCGGCGGCGAGCGGATCGTCGAGGGTGCCCTCGGTGACGATCCGGTGCAGCTCAAAGATCGACTCCGGGCTCAGTGCCCCGTTCATCTCCTCGCGCATGAACTGCAGCGCCCGGTAGTTGTTGACGATCATCCGCTCGCTGCGGTCGCTCGGTTTCCGCCCGCTGCGCAGCAGCTCCTTGGCGACCACCCGGGAGGTGGTCGCGCCCTCCAGCTGGCTGGACCGGATCGCCTCCTCCATCAATGAGTTGACGAGAAAGCGCCGACCCGCTCGCCGCTCGGATGTCACGACCTCGTCCATCGCGACCTCGCCGCCGCAGCGCTGGTCGATGTGGTGCAGACTGCGCAGCAGGCTGTCCGGAAGGCTGAAGCGGAAGCGGTTTCCGCCCGAGTCGGTCAGGGGGATCTCGCGCAGCTCGAACTCCCTGGCGGTCTTGACCTGCAGCCACCACTGCTCGCTGCTCAGGCCGTCGGGGGGATCGAGGTGGCGAAGCTTGTCCCAGTGGAGATAGCGCTCCCTCGTCCTCGGGTCCACCGATGCACTGATCGTGGCGACCAGCGCATCGGCATCCAGCTTGCCTCCCAGCTCATCTATGGACGGCGCTTCGGCTACGTACATCGCAACTCCAAATCAACTCCAAGTTTCTCCAAGATTTGGAGTTAGCTCCTCTGACGGCGCAGCTTCGCCAGCACCGCCGCTGCCAATCCCGCTCTATACGCGGCGTACGGCCACAGCGCGCGATCGCGCTCGACCAGGCCGATCAGGCGCTGGGAGGCTAGCGTGGAGGAGAAGGAGGCCACGACGCCGATCGCCAGTGAGCGGCGCAGCTCCGGCGCCACGCCTCGCCGGCGCAGGCGCTCGCCCTTGAGTATCGTCGCGCCGACGATGATCGGCAGCGCGATCGTGCGCGAGAGCAGGTTCGCCTGGTCGCGCGAGAAGCGCCGCCAGCGCGCAGCCGCGAGGGTGACGCCGTTGCGCGAGACGCCGGGGGCGAGCGCGGCGGCCTGGGCGACGCCGAGGACCAGCCCGTCGGTCGGAGTCGCGTCGCCACGGCCGCGCTGCTGCGGCCGCGTGTCGGCGACGAGCATCGCCGCCGCGCCGGCGAGCAAGCCGATCGCGGTCGCCCTCGGCCCGCCCAGCCGCCGCTCGATCGGCCGCTCGAAGAAGTAGCCGACCGCCGCCGCGGGCAGGAATGAGAGGCCGAGGACCAGAGCCCGCGCCCGGTCGAACTGGCGCAGCTCTTCGAGGATCGTCTGCCGCTGGCCGATCAGCAGCGCAAGCGCGGCACCGCCGTGCAACGCCACCTCGAAGCTCTTGCGCACCTCGGGGTCGATCTGCTCCCATTCCCATCCTGCCAGCCAGGGAACGAGGACGATGTGGGCCGAGGACGAGACCGGCAACAGCTCCGCCGGGCCCTGGACGATTCCCAGCGCCAGCGCGCGGGCAGCCGGGATCCGGCCGTCAGCCCCTCTGCTCAGAGGGACTCCGTGGTCCCGGCAGGCTCGGCGGCGGCGATCGTCTTTCCGCCGCCTGACTCATTGTCCTCGCCGCCTCGCCGCCGCCTGATCAGCAGGTAGACGACGCCGGCGACGATCGCCGCGACGACCAGATAGTCCAGGATCTGGAGGTGGTGGCGCCACTGTTCCCAGTTGTCGCCGACCGCCCGCCCGATCAAGCCGAATCCGAGCACCCAGGGCAGCGAGCCGAGCGCGGTCAGCCAGGTGAACCGCCAGAAGGGCATCTCGGCGACGCCGGCCGGCAGCGAGATGAAGGCGCGCACGAGCGGCAATAGGCGGGCGAAGAAGACCGTCGCGTCGCCGTGGCGCTTGAACCAGCCGTCGACCCAGGCGAGGCGGCTCGGGCTGATGTGGATCAGGCGGTTTTTCTCCAGCAGGTCGATGCGGCCGTAGTAGCCGATCGCGTAGGTCAGCCAGGACCCGACCATGTTTCCGGCCAGCCCCGCGAGCACGATCCCGATCAGCGTCTGGTCGCCGTTGGAGACGCTGAAGCCGCCGAACAGCATCACCGCCTCGCTCGGGATCGGGATGCAGGCGCTGCCGGCCGCCATCAGCAGGAAGATGCCGGCGAGGCCGGTGCTTTCGATCACGTTGACGCAGAGGTCGACGATCGGGCCCGTTATGTCGGCAAAGGGAATCGGCATGCGCGAAGCGGGGATTGTAGGGAGCGGGCCGAACAGCAACTAAACTCGGGTTGCCTCATGGGTCGGCTCAACCACCCCGTCTACCGCACTCGGCTCCTGCAAGCGGCAGCCGATGCGCTCCTCGTCGCCCTCGCCTACTACCTGGCGTTCCGGCTGCGCTTCCTCGACCGGGCCGATCTTCCGCACCGCTACTGGGTGCTGTTCGCCCAGTCGGTCGGCTTCGTCGCCCTGATCGAGGTCACGGTCTTCGCCGCCTTCGGGCTCTACCAGAAGTGGTGGCGCTACGTCAGCGGCCGTGACTTCCTCACGATCGGCCGCGCCGTCGCCGCCGCCAGCGCGATCGTCGTCGTCCTCTTCACCGTGCTCAAGCCCTTCAAGCACGACCTGCCGCGCTCGGTCGCCGTGATGGACTTCCTGCTGACGCTGTTCCTCGTCGCCGGCGCCCGCCTCGCCGTGCGGCTGATCGTCGAGCGGCCGACCCACGGCCACCGGCTGCCCAGGCATGAGGTGCTGGTGATCGGCGCCGGCTCGGGCGGTCAGATGGTCGTCCGCGAGATGCACCTCAACCCGAACCTGGGCGCGACCGCGATCGGCTTCGTCGACGACGACGCCCGCAAACAGGGGATGCGGATGCTCGGCCTCAAGGTGCTGGGGACGACCGCGCAGATCGAGACGATCCTCGACGAGACCGAGCCCGACGAGGTGGTGATCGCGATCCCCTCGGCACCGGGCACGCTGCGGGGCAAGGTTGTCGCCGCCTGCCGCGAGCGCGAGATCCGCGTCCGCACCCTGCCGACCGTGTTCGAGCTGCTGCGCGGCGGTGTCCAGCTGAGCAAGCAGCTGCGCGAGGTCCAGGTGGAGGACGTGCTCGGACGCGACCCGATCGTCGTCGAGCTCGACCGGGTCGGCGCCTATCTGCGCGACCGCATCGTCCTCGTCACCGGCGCCGGCGGGTCGATCGGCTCCGAGCTCTGTCGCCAGATCGCCCGGGTCGGGCCGCGGCTGCTGGTGATGCTCGACCATGCCGAGGACAACCTCTTCGAGATCGAGCGCGAGATGGTCGACGAGCGTCACTTCTCGAATGTCGAGTCGGTGCTCGCCGACTGCAGGGAACCGCACCGGATGCTGGAGACGATGCAGCGCTTCAAGCCGAGCGTCGTCTTCCACGCCGCCGCCTACAAGCACGTGCCGCTGATGGAGGCAAACCCGCTGGAGGCGGTGCGCAACAACGCGATCGCCACGCGGATCGCCGCCGAGACCGCGGCCGCCTCCGATGTCGAGCGCTTCGTCCTCATCTCCACCGACAAGGCGGTCAATCCGCAGACCGTGATGGGCGCCTCGAAGGCGATGGCCGAGTGGATCGTCGAGGCCGCCGGCCACAAGCACCCCGGCACCCGCTTCGCCAGCGTCCGCTTCGGCAACGTGCTGGCTTCCTCGGGCAGCGTCGTGCCGATCTTCCGCGGCCAGATCGAGCGCGGCGGTCCGGTCACCGTCACCCACCCGGAGATGACCCGCTTCTTCATGACGATCCCCGAGGCGGTGCAGCTGGTGATCCGCGCTGGTGACATCGGCGCCGGCCGCGGCGAGGTCTTCGTCCTCGACATGGGCGACCCGGTCAAGATCGTCGACCTCGCCAACAACATGATCCGCCTGGCCGGCTACGAGCCGGGGGCCGAGATCGCGATCGAGTTCACCCAGCCGCGGCCGGGGGAGAAGCTGCACGAGGAGCTGGTCGGAAGCGGCGAGGAGCTGCGCCCGACGGCGGCCAAACGGATCCACCGCACGGTCCGCACGGCGCCGCTCGACACCGAGTGGGTCGAGTCGACCCTGAACTCGCTCGAGCACCTGGTCATGGCCGGCGACGAGGCCAACCTGGCCGAGCGGGTGGTCGAGCTGATCACCGCGCAGGGCGGGGACGCGGCGGCAGTCTCCCTCGACGGATAGCCTCTCGCAGCCAAGTTGCAGGTGATCAAAGAAATCGGGGCTTACGCGGGTCTCCTTGCCTTTCTCGGCCTGGCCCTGCTTGCCTTGCTCTCGTTCGCCCAGGGGCGCGACATCCGCCGCTTGCGCGAGTGGGCGGGGTCGGCTCCGGAGCGCGATGCCGAGCGCAAGGACTCGACCTCCGCCGCGGCGGCGCAGCGGGCCGAGGAGATGCGCAAGCTGGAAGAGGCCCGCGATGCCGAGCGCCGCGCGGCAGATCTGCGCGAGCATCGCCGCGAGAGCCGTGAGGCCGGGCTGCCTGAACTGACGCGCAGCGAGCGCCTGCGCGAGCGCTTCTCGCGCGACGGCGGCGAGGTGGCCGCCGCGGGCGGGCTGAGAAGCCGGCTCGGCGACCCGCGCTATCTCGTCGGCCTTTTCGTTGTCCTGGTCCTGCTCGCCGGCGGCGCCGCCTACGCGGTGACGCGAGGCGGCGACGAAGGCTCGGGCGCCAAGAGCGGCAAGCAGGCTTCGCATGCGCTCAAGCCGAGCGAAATCGAGGTGACGGTGCTCAACGGCACGGCGGTGGAAGGGCTGGCCGGTACCTACGGCAACATGGTCGAGCACCGCGGCTACCAGCTCGGCGCGGTCACCAACAGCCGCTCGAGCTTTGCGGAAAGCGTCGTTATGTTCCAGCAGGGCGAGGGTGCGGCCGCGCATCGCGTTGCCGACTCGCTGGAAATCTCGCGGGTGAAGCCGATGACCTCTGAAGTCGCCTCGCTCTCGGCCGGGGCTCCCGTCGCGGTCGTCGTCGGCGAAGACAATGCCTCGACGACGGGTTAGCCTCGCGGCAGTCGTCTTCGCCCTGCTCGTCGTCGCAACGGTCGCCGCCTTCGCCTGGTCGCAGCGCCTCAAGCGCGACCCCCTCGTGCTCGACCGGGTCACCTTCGGCACCGCCGCCAGCCGCTCGTTCACGCCGAACGGCGACTGCCGCTTCGACCAGATCCGGATCCGCTTCCGCACGACCATCTCCGACACCGGCGACGTCCAGGTGGTCAAGCCTGGCGGCAAGCTGATCGTCACGCTCGCCCGTGACACCTATCTCAAGCGCTACAGGTTCCACACCTTCTACTGGGACGGTCGAACCCGTGATGACGGCACCGCCCCGCCGGGGCGCTACAAGCTGCGCGTGAAGCTGCTGGGACAGGAACGGACGCTGGTCCCCGGGGGCGTGGTAAGGCTGCGCCGCTCGCCGACCAGGCCGACGAAGCGCTGCTCGAAAGGGCCGAGGGGTTGAGCGACTTCCTCGCTGCGGCCGGCGTCCTGGCCGCAGCCGCCGCAGCCGCCGCCTCGATCATCCTGCCACCGAGCCGGCAGCGCTCGCTGGCGATGCTGCTGGCGCTCGCCCTCTTCCCAATTCTGATCCTCGGCGACCAGTGGCACTCCGCCCAGATAGTCGACCTGCGCGATCACACCGCCCGGCTTGCGGCACTCGGAATCGTCGGTTTGGCTGGGGTCGCAGCCCTTGCCCTCGCTTTTCGACGTTGGCCACTCGCTCTCCCGCTCGCGGTCGTCTTTGCGCTTCCCTTTCGCGTTCCGCTGCACGCGGGCGGAGATACGGCCAATCTCCTCGTCCCGCTCTACCTCGTCATAGGTGGGGGGGTGATCTCCGCGGCGCTCGGCGAGTGGCAGAAGCGTGGGGGGGTCGATCCGCGTGCTGGGTTTTTCGCCTGGCGGCGGTCATCTCTCGCCGACCCTGCTGTGCGAAAAACAGGACGCCGCGCCCGGATCGACCCCCCCACACTCCTGCCATATGTTCTGGCCGGGGTGGTGCTTCTGTATGCGCTGCAGACGTTGTACTCGCCTGATTTTTCGAAAAGCCTTCAGAACGTGTGCTTCTTCTTCGTGCCGTTCTCGTTGGTCTACGCGTTGCTGCGGGATGTGAGCTGGAACAAGAAGCTGCTGAAGCTCGTGTTGTGCGTGGTAGCTGTCGAGGCTGTTGCGTTCGTGCTGGTGGGCTCTGTGGAGTACGTCAGCCGCAGCCTTTTCTGGAACGACCAAGTGATCAGGTCGAACGAATTCCATACGTACTTCCGGGTCAACTCGATCTTCTGGGACCCGAACATCTACGGGCGCTACCTGTCACTGGTGATCGTCGTGGCGATGTCAGCGCTGCTGTGGGTGAAGGAACGTCGGACGCTGGCACTGTTGACTGGGTTGGTGGCTGTGCTTTGGCTGGGGCTTGCAGTCACCTTCTCCCAATCCAGCTTCGCTGCGTTGTTGGCGGGCTTGGCTGTCCTTGCGGCGTTGAGGTGGAGCTGGCGCTGGACGCTCGCGGCTGTCGGCGCGGGAGCTGTCCTCGCTGTCGTAGTCGTTCTCTTTGCGGGAGGCGTCTCGAAGCTCAGTCCCGACCGCCTCAACTCCGACACTGGAGGCCGTGGCCACCTGGTCTCGGGTGGCGCCAAGCTGTTCGCCCAACGCCCACTATGGGGCTACGGCGCCGGCAGCTTCCCTCGTGCCTACCGAGAGCACGCAGCAACCAAGAAAGCCCCGGTCGTCGTCTCCCACACCGAGCCCGTGACCGTCGCAGCCGAGCAGGGCCTCATCGGCCTTTTCGCTTACGGCTCCCTGATCGTCGTGGCCCTGTGGACCATGGCCTCCGGGTTGGGATTGGGTATCCCCCGTCGGGAACTTGTGAGCTCTCCCCGAAGCGAGCCCGAGAGGTCCTCCCAGAGCGGGTTCCAGGCGGGGGATACCCAATCCCGCGCTGCCGTTCTTGCGGCCTTTGTGGCACTGCTCGTCCACACGATGGCCTACGCCGGCTTCTACGAGGACCCGATCACCTGGGTCCTGCTCGCGGCCGGCGCCTCACTCGCCGCGCTCCCGGTCCGCGCCGAGACGTAGCCTCCCAGCGTGTCGGGCTACCTCCGCCGCCTCGCGACGACCGGCGCCGCCTACACCGCGGCGAGCATCTTCTCGAAGCTGATCGCGGTCGCGCTGCTGCCGCTCTACACGCGCTACCTGACCACCGCCGACTACGGCGCCGCCGAGGTGATGTTCGCGGCCGTCGTCTCGGCCAGCATCGTCGTCCGCTTCGGCACGATCGAGGCGCTGCTGCGCTTTTACTACAAGGACGACGAGGACCCGGCAGCAGTGGTAGCCACGTCCTTCGCCGCGCTGTTCTGGGTTTCCACTGCGGCGGCGCTGATCGCCCTGCCCTTCGCCGGACCGATCGCGGAAGCGCTGCTCACCGAAGAAGCCGCCAAGGTTGCATCGCCCGCCGAACTCGGCCGGATCGCGATCGGTGGGCTCTGGGTGCTGACGATGTTCGAGTACCTGCTGACCCTGTTCCGGCTCGAGGAGCGCGCCCGCGCCTTCTTCACGACGACGATCCTCAGCGTGCTGGCGACGATCGGCTTGACGGTGATCCTCGTCGTCGGCCAGGGCGAGGGCGCCCGCGGCCTGCTGCTCGGCAGCTACGCCAGCGGCGCCGTCTTCGTCCTCGGCCTGATCGTCGTCCACCGTCGCCGTCTTTCGCTCTGGATCGACGGCCCGCTGCTGCGCCGGCTGACCCGCTTCGGCCTGCCGACGATGCCGGCCGAGCTCTCGCTCTACCTGCTCAACTTCGTAGACCGGATCGTCATCGTCCGTTCCCTCGGCCTCGCCGAGGCCGGCCTCTATTCGTTGGCGGTCAAGTTCGCGCAGGGGGTCAACGTCCTGGTCCGCGGCTTCCAGCTCGCCTGGCCGCCGCTCGCCTACTCGATCCGCGACGACGACGAGGCCCGCGGCGCCTACGCCGCCGTCGTCACCTGGTTCGTCACTGGCTGCGCCTTCGTCGTCACCGGCTTGTGGCTGTTCTCGCGCTGGATCGTCCGCGCCCTCACCGCACCGCAGTTCTTCCACTCCTACGAAGCAATCGGCCTCGTCGCCACCGGAGTCACCCTCTACGCGCTCTACATGGTCCTGGTCGTGATCCTCGGCCGCACCGGTCGCACCGAGTTCAACTTCCCGGCGACGATCGCCGCGCTCGTCGCCAACCTCGCGCTCAACCTGCTGCTGGTCCCCCCGCTCGGCATCGTCGGCGCCGGCCTCGCCCTGGTCGCCTCCTACGTCGTAGTGGTGGCGCTGATGTATTTCTTCACCCAGCGCCTCTTCCCGGTCCCCTACCAGTGGGGACGCCTCGCCCGGGTTCTGCTGACTTCCGCGGCCGTGGTCGGGCTGGGCGAACTGCTGCTACCGACCGAGGGCTTCCTCGGTCTCGCGGCCCGCGTCCTGCTCTGGCTCGCCTATCCAGCTGTGCTTTTCCTCAGCGGTTTCTTCACGGCGCAGGAGCGCGGCTGGCTAGCCCGCCTCCGTCACCCGACGGCGCTGCTCGAAAGCCTCAGGACCCTCCGTGCCGAGCCCGCCGTTGTCGACGGCCAAATCCCAGAGGTCTACGAGGCCGAGCGAATCGACGACGATTCGCGCCTGTAGGCGCGGTCGCGGATGCTCTCGCCTCGGTCCGGGAACAGAGCTTGGCGTGCGTGCGCCCAGTAGACGGGTGCCGGGTGGTTCGGGACGACCGCGGCTGCCACGGCGCGCACGGCGTAGGACCAGGCGGTAAGGATGCGGACCGCCATGGCCGCCGCCCGCCCGTGATGCTTGCGCATGTAGAGGTCGCGGTTGCGGTGGAATTCGACGATGCGGGGCAGGCCGGCGGCGAGGTCGGTGGAGAGCTGGTCGTGGTGGACCGCCTCCCCGGCGGGCACGTAGAGCGTGCGCCAGTCCGCGTCAGCGAGGCGCTTGCAGAAGTCGCACTCGTCGTAGTAGACGAAGAAGTCGGGATCCAGGTAGTCGACCTGAGTCGCCACCTCGCGCCGCACCATCAGCGCGCTCGACTGCGCCCAATCGACCGCGCGGGTGTCTGGGCCCTTGCTCTGCACGGTGAGCAGGCGGTGGAGGAAGAGGGCGCCGGCGAGTGCCGTGCCCACGCCTGGAAAGCGCCAGGCGCAGGCGACTGGAGCGCCTGTCGAGTCGAGCAATTGGGCGCCGGCGGCAGCGGCGCGCGGGTCAGCGTCGAGCGCCGCCATCAGCGCCTCAGCCGCCCCCGGCCTCAGCTCGGAATCCTCGTTGAGCAGCAGGCAGTAGCGGCCTTTTGCCTCGCGCAACAGGGTCGAGTCGTTCTCAGCCTTGCCGGCGCGCCGCTCGAGGGCAATCAGGCGGATGCCGCCCCCAAGCTCTCGCACCGCCTCGGCCGAGCCGTCCTCGGAGGCGTTGTCGAGGACGAGGATCTCCCGCTCGACTCCCGCGGGATGGGTGCGCTCGATCGCGCTCAGGCAGGCGATCAGCAACTCGCGGCCATTCGTGTTCACGACGCAGTAGGAGAGCGCGGGGGGCACGCCCGCCACCATAATCGCCCGCTATGCAGGACCAGATCCGCGTCCAGCTGGTTGACCCCTCGGCCTTCACGCCTCCCTACGACCGCGCCCTCGCGGCGGCGCTCGCTCGCGCAGGCGCCGAGGTCGAGCTGCTGACCAGCCGCTTTCTCTACGGCCCGGTCCCGGAGCCGGAGGGCTACCGGGTGCGTGAATGCTTCTACCGCCGCAGCGCCGCCCGCGGCCCCGACGCCCCCGCCCGCCGCGCCTTCAAGCTGGCCGAGCACCTTCCCGACCTGCTGCGCTTGCGCCGTCAGGCCGACGCCGACGTCATCCACTACCAGTGGCTGACGATGCCGGGCCTCGACGCGAAGCTGCTGCCGCCGCTGCGGCCCAGGGTGATGACCGCGCACTACGTCCTGCCGCCACAGCCGAGCCGCCGCCAGGTTGCAAGCGCCCGTCGTGTCTTCGGCGCGATGGACGCCGTGGTCGCCCATTCCGAGCACGGCGCCCGCCGCCTGCGAGAGCAGGTCGGGATCGACCCGAGCCGAATCCGCGTGATCCACCACGGCGCCTTCGACTACCTCACCCGTCTCCCGGAGGAGAAGCCGCTGCCGGCGGAGCTCACCGGCGCCGAGGGCCCGGTGATCCTCTTCTTCGGCCTGTTGCGCCCCTACAAGGGCATCGACACTCTGCTCGAGGCCTTCCGCAAGATCGAAGGCGCCGAGCTCTGGATCGTCGGCAATCCGCGTATGGACATCGAGCCGTTGAAGCAGCTCGCCGCTCAAGCCCCTGGCCGCGTCCGCTTCCTCACCCGCTTCGTCGAGGACCCCGAGATCCCCGTGATCATGCGCCGCGCCGACATCGTGGCCCTCCCCTACCGCGATATCGAGCACAGTGGCGTCCTCTACGCCGCCCTAGCCTTCGGCAAGCCCCTCGTCCTAAGCGCAGTAGGCGGCTTCCCCGAGGTGGCCGACCAAGGCGCCGCCCGCCTAGTCCCCCCCGAGGACCCCACCGCTCTCGCCGCAACCTTGAGCAACCTGGTTGCCGACGAAGCAGCAAGAGCTCAGCTCGGCGAAGCCGCCACCCACGCAGCATCCACCTCCTACTCCTGGGATCAGGCCGCGCACCAGACCCTCACGCTCTATCTCGAGCTCCTCGAGAGCCAAAACCAATGATTTTTTTCGCAGTCATTTTCTGGGCCGCCGCAGCCGCGATCCTCTACACCCACCTCGGCTACCCCCTGGCCCTATACGCACTCGTAACCCGCCGGCGCAAGCCGACGCTGAACCCGCGCACCTGGGACGAGCCGCCGCGCGTCTCCCTGATCGTCGCCGCCTTCGACGAGGAGGACGTGATCACGGCCAAGGTCGCCAACGCCCTCGCGCTTGACTACCCGCGCGACCGGCTCGAGCTGATCGTCGCCTCCGACGGCTCCGCCGACGCCACGGCCGAGCGTGCTCGTGCCGCCGGTGCCGACCTCGTCCTCGACCTGCCGCGCGGCGGCAAGGTCGCCGCCCAGAACGCCGCCGCCGAGCGCGCCGGCGGTGAGATCCTCGCCTTCTCCGACGCCAACAGCGTCTGGTCGCCGGACGCCCTCCGCCACCTGGTCGAGCCCTTCGCCGACCCCGAGGTGGGCTACGTATGCGGCCAGGTGCGCTTCCTCGATTCCGCCGGCGACAACGTCGAGGGCTCCTACTGGCGCTATGAGATGGCGCTGCGCGAGCTCGAGTCCGCCCTTGCGGGAGTCACCGCGGGCAACGGCGCGATCTACGCCGTGCGACGCGACGCCTACATCCCGTTGCCGCCATCCGGCAGCCACGACCTCTCGTTCCCGTTCCTGCTTGCCAAGCGCGGCCGGCGCTCGCTCTACGTGCCCTGGGCAGGCGCCGAGGAGAAGATGGTGCCGACGCTGGAGGGCGAGCTCGCCCGCAAGCGACGGATGATGGTCGGGCTCTGGGACATCGTCGTCGGCGAAGGGATGCTCCGCCCCGGTGGCTACCCGCCGCTCTACGTCTTCGAGATCGCTTCGCACCGGCTGCTGCGCTACGCAACGCCGCTCCTGCACCTCGTGGCGCTGGTGGCGAACGCCGCTCTGCTCGGTCAGGGCTGGGTCTACGCCGTCACGCTGATCGCCCAGCTCGCCCTCCTCGGCGCCGCGCTGCTCGGCAGGGTGCTGCCCCTGGCCCCGCTGCGGATCGCCCGCTACTACGTGCAGACGACGGCCTCGATCGCGCTCGGCCTCTGGGACCGGATGCGCCACGGCACGCCGGGGGCTTGGGACAAGGCCGAAGGGACCCGCTAGCCGTGCCCCGTCCCCTCGACATCGTCATAGCGACCGTCGCCCTGATCGTCCTCTCACCCGTCCTGCTGCTTGCCGCGATCTGGATCAAGCTCGGCAGCCGTGGGCCGGTGATCTACCGCCAGCGCCGGGTCGGCAAGGATGGCCGCGAGTTCGAGCTGCTGAAGCTGCGCACGATGGAGCAGGGCTCCGATCCGGTCGGCGTCGGCACGGTCGTCGCCCGCGACGACCCCCGCGTCACCGCTGCCGGCCGCTTCCTCCGTCGCACCTCGCTCGACGAGATTCCCAACCTGGTCAACGTGCTGCGCGGCGAGATGGCGATCGTCGGCCCGCGCCCCACGATCCCGGCGCAGGTGAAGGACTACACGCCCCACCAGCACCGCCGCCACGAGGTCCGCCCCGGGCTGACCGGCTGGGCCCAGGTCCAGGGCCGCGCCGGGATCCCCTGGCAGCAGCGGATAGAGCTCGATGTCGCCTACGTAGACCGCCGCAGCCTCGGCCTCGACCTGCGCATCCTCGCCAAGACCGCCTGGCTCCTGGTAACCGGCCACGGCCTCGCCCCGGACTGAGCGATTGGTCTTTTCGCCCCCCTATAGGGGGGCGAATGTGCCATAGGTCGTAGGGTTTCCGCCGTGGTCGAGCGACCCGAAGTCAGCCTGCGACCCTTCGAGCCCGGCGACGCCGCGGCGGTGCACCGCTGGTTCAACAACCCGGAGGCGACGAAGACGCTGATGGAGCAGCGTGACGGCTTCTCGCTGGAGGACGCCGAAGGCTGGGTGGCGCGGGCGATCGACGGTCCCGACGAGGATCGCAAGTACGCGATCGTCGTCGAGGGCTACGACGAGCCGGTCGGGTTCACGGCCCTCTACGGCCTCTTCCGCCAGACGGCGCCGGAGCTGGGGGCGTTGATCGGTGACGACGTGCGCGGCAAGGGCGTCGGCCGCCGCGCCGAGGCGTTGACGATCGCCAAGGCCTTCGACGAGTTCGGCGCGCACCGCGTCTACGGGCGCATCCCTGCCCGCAACGAGATCGCGAAGAAAACCGTCAGCAGTCTCGGCTGGGTGCACGAGGGGACGATGCGCGGCCACCTGCGCGGCCCGGACGGCACCGACGACTGCGAGGTCTGGGGCGTGCTGCCCGAGGAGTTCCGCGAGGCCGCCGCGGACCTGCTTCCGTGAAGGCGACCGCCGAGCTGATCGCCGACCGCGGCGCCGCGGCGGAGAGCGAGGAGTTCTTCCGCTCGCGCCCTTTTCTCGACGCCGAAAACGTCACCCACACGCTGCGGATCGCAGCTGGGGACACGGAGCTCCTCGCACCGCTGATCGTCCGCGAGATCCCCGGGGCCGACGCGATCGATGCGATCTCCCCTTACGGATATCCGGGCCTGGTTGAGGTGAGTCGGGGGGGTGTCCGGCGGTGCAACAGCGTGGAGGCTCCGGCGGACACCCCCCCGACTCACCTCCTCGCCCCAGCGGCTGTCGACTTCTCGGGGACGGGCCTGGTCTCGGTCTTCGTCCGCCACACGCTCGCCACCCCGCCGCTCGCTGGCGCGGTAGAGCGCAACGTCGTCCAGATCGCAGACCCCGAGTTGCCGGCGAAGACTCGTTCGAGTGACCGCAACCGGATCAACAAGAATCGTCGCGCGGGCTATGAGGTTGAGCTCGTTTTCGGTCAGGAGACCAGTGGCGAGCAGCGCAGCGGCTTCCTCGCTGTTTACGAGGAGACCATGCGTCGCACTGGTGCTGCGGAGCGCTACTTCTTCGGCGCCAGCTACTTCGACCGCATCCTCGAGTCGAACCGCGCTTGGCTTGCTCTCTGCCACGCGCCCGACGGGAGCGTGGCAGCGGCATCGATTGCGGTCCAAAGCGACGGCTTCCTCCACTACTACCTGAGCGGCAGCGCCGACGAGCATCTGCGCGACTCGCCGATGAAGAATGTCCTCTCCGCCCTGGTCGAGCTCTCGGCCGAGAGGGGCCTGCCGCTCAACCTCGGCGGCGGTATCACCGCCGGCGACCGGCTGGAGGACTTCAAGCGCGGCTTCGCCAATCGCGAGCAGCCCTGGCACACCTCGGAGATCGTCTGTGACCGCGAGGCCTACGACCGCCTCTCGGCCGGACGCGACCCGGGCGGGTTCTTCCCCGCCTACCGTGCTCGCTAACCCTTGGGTTCTGCGGGCGTCGGGCCCTTGAGCGCAAAGGCGCTGACGGGCTCGCCGCCGTAGCGGCCCCAGGTCGCCTTGCCGAAGTCGCGAATCGCGTCGAGCGTGATCGCGCCTTTGTACTTCGGGCAGCCGATCAGGTTGGTCCAGGTCGTCGCCGCGACTTGGTAGTCCATGTTGTCGTTGGGAAAGAGCAGCGTCCCCCCGTACATCGTGTCGTAGACGCCCTTCAGCGCGAGCTGGTCTTCTTCGGGCAGTTCGGAGCTGTACTGGATCTCCATCCGGCCGTGCTCGAGCGAGTGGACGATGTCGATTTCCTGGGGCATTTCGCTGTAGGCGCCGTCGGCCTGCTGGTAGGGCGGTTCGACGTGGTTGCCGGAGGTCGGTGGGTTGGTTTCGTAGTGAGGCGTCGGCGCGGTTGGCGAGATATGGGTGTGGCCCTCGTCCTTGAGGTGAAGCCGCAGGTCGCAGCCGGCTTTCTTCGCCGCCAGTTTCAGGTTCGCCTCTTTGACTTCCGGCGGCGCGGTCCCGCTGCGTTCGTCCGGCTTGACGCCATTGGTCGAGCCGCTGCCCTGGTCGATGTGCGATTCACCACTCGCGCCGCCGCTCGAGCCGGCGATCAACGCGACGATTCCGGCGACGACGAGGATGCCGATCAGCCCGGCGACGCCGTAGACCGCGTATAGCCGCCGCCGCTCCGACTTGTTCTGGCCGGCCTCGCGTTCCTGCCGCGCCTGGCGGAGCCGCTCCCTCTCTTCCTCCCTGCGATTGGCCATCTCGAGCGCCTTATCCTGCCACAGGAGCCGTTGTTTGCCCGTTGCCGTTAGCTGCCGAGCCGCCACCGTCGCCCGCCCAGACCTCGTCGAGGAACCGCGCCAGCTCGGCGTTGAGGCGTCCGGGGCGGGTGCGCCACTCGAGGATCGAGTTGGCTTCGACCAGCTGTGCGTGCGGCAGCTCTTCGAGCAGCATGCCCGAGTCGCTGAAGGGGTGCAGGGGATCGCGCTGGTGACCGACGACGAGCGCCAGGCAATCGATCAGGTGGCGCTGCTCGCGCGGTGGCGCGGTCTCGCCGAGCAGCAGGCCCTCGAGCACCGCGATCGAGGGGCCGGGTCGCCGTCGCGCCCAGTCGAGACCGATGTCGAGGATGAAGTTGGTGCGCGGAATCAGCGAGGCGAGGCGCGAGCTGAGCTCGATCGCCGGCTTGCCCAGCCGCAGCCCGAGCAGGATCGGGGCGAAGATGGCGGCGACTCCCGCCAGCGCGTTGTCGAGCACCGGCATCTCGACGAAGAGCGCCTCGACCCGCTCGGGATGGCGAACGGCGAGCTCGAGCGCGACGTTGGCGCCGAGCGAGGTGCCGCCGACCACCGCCCGCCCCAGCTCGAGATGGTCGAGCAGGGCAAGAACCTGCTCGGCGAAGAGCGGCATCGAGTAGAGCCTCAGGTCGTCGGGCTGGTCGGAGCGACCGTGGCCGAGCAGGTCGACGCAGATCACCCGGTTGCCGCGTTTGGCGAGCGCCGGCCCCAACTGGTCGAACATGCGCCGGTTCATCAACAGGCCGTGGGTGAGGACTATTGGCCGGCCGCCCTCGCCGTACTCGTCGAAGCCGATCCGGTGTCCCTGATAGGTCAGCGATCCCATGGCCTACCGGTTTTTAGCGCACTGAGCACGGCTCGCGTCGCCGGGGCGCGGTTGAGCGCGTAGAAATGGATCCCGGGGGCGCCGGCGATCAGCAGCTCGGCGCACTGCTGCGCCGCGTAAGCGATGCCAAGCTGAAACTCGGCCTCCTCGTCGCCGTCCACGGCGGCAAAGGCCGCTTCCAGGCGCGGCGGGATCGAGGCGTCGCAGAGCTCGCAGATCCGCTTCGTCTGGGCGAAACTGGCAACCGGGATCACCCCGGCCAGGATCGGCACCTCGATCCCCACCCCCCGCGCGGACTTGACGAAGTCGAAGTAGACCTGGTTGTCGAAGAAGAGCTGGGTGATCAGGAACGAGGCGCCGGCCTCGACCTTCGTCTTCAGGTAGTCGAGATCGGTGTCCAGGTCGGGCGCCTCGGGGTGCACCTCGGGGAAGCAGGCGCCGCCGACGGCGAAGTCCCAGCGCGAGCCGATGAAGGCGGTCAGCTCGGCGGCGCTGCCCAGCCCACCCTCGGGCTGGACGAAGTCGGGCTGGCCGCGCGGCGGGTCGCCACGCAGGGCGAAGACGTTCTCGATCCCGGCCGCGGCGATCCGGTCGAGAGTCGCCGCAATCCCCTCGCTGCTCTCGCCGACGCAGCTCAGGTGGGCCATCGTTTCCAGGCCGAGCTCGTCCTTCAGCGCCCGCGTGATCTCGACCGTGCCGTCGCGGGTCGAGCCGCCCGCGCCGTAGGTGACCGAGACGAAGTCGGGTTCCAGCTCGGCCAGCGAGCGCGCGGTCGCGTAGAGCTGCTCGGTCGCCTCCGCCGTCTTCGGCGGGAAGAACTCGACCGAGAAGAGTGGCCGTTTCGAGGCGAGGATCTGGTCGATGCGCATCCGCGCAGGGTAACGGCGGTTCGATTTCCCCGGACTTTGCGGGATCGTTCCCCGGCCACCCCTAGACGCCGCCGGGGCGGCGGGCTAAGTTGATCCTGCGACTGGGAAAGACAGGCCCCGCGGAAGCCAGCGGGACACCGTCTTGAAGGTGGCGCAAAGAGCTTCTAGCGCGAAGGCTACGCGCGGGCAGGCTTTGGGCGTCGCCCCCGGTTGCATTTTGCGTTGTGGAGCCCCGTTGCGTCCGAGCGCCTCTCTAGCTTGGACGGCGGTCTTCGAGTGCCTGCCCTCGTCGACCCGCGTACCGGGGCGCACCTGGGAGTCGGCGTTGCTTGGCTTTCCCGTGACTTGCCTGGCAACTAGCCCGCCTACTCCCATACTCTCCTCACTGTGACTGACGAGCTGCGCTATGAGCGGATCGGGGCGGCTGCCGTGCTGACGATCGACCGTCCGGCGCGGCGCAACGCGATTGACGCCGCCGCCGCGGAGGCCTTCCGCCAGGGGCTGATCGACTTCGAGGCCGACGAGGAAGCCCGCGTGCTCGTCCTCACCGGGGCCGGTGGCGAGGCCTTCTGCGCCGGCGCCGACCTGAAGGCGATGGACCTCGACGTCGACCATCCGGACGGGCCGATGGGGCCGACCCGCCTGACCCCGGCCAAGCCGGCGATCGCCGCGGTCGATGGCTGGTGCCTCGCCGGCGGGGTCGAGCTGGCGCTCTGGTGCGACTTGCGGATCGCCACGCACGGATCCACCTTCGGCCTCTTCGAGCGCCGCTGGGGCGTGCCCCTCGTCGACGGCGGCACCCAGCGTCTGCCCCGCGTCGTCGGCATGGGTCGAGCCCTGGAGCTGATCCTCACCGGTCGCCCGGTCCCGGCGGAGGAGGCGCACCGCATCGGCCTCGTCAACGAGCTGGCCGAGCCGGGCCGCCACCTCGACCGCGCCCTCGAGCTGGCCGAGCGGATCGCAAGCTTTCCCCAAGAGACGATGCTCGCCGACCGCCGGGCCGCGATCGAAGGCTTCGGCCAACCACTGGCAGACGGCATCGCCCTGGAGCACAGGCTGGGCCGCGAGACCCTCCACGTGGCCGTCGAGGGCGCTTCCCGCTTCGCCGGCGGCCAAGGCCGTCACGGCGAGGGCGTTTAGCTCTCGCGGGTAACCCGCCGCATCTCGTCTTCGGCCGCTTCCGGGCCCAGGTAGGGCATCAGCACGGCGAAGACCAGGTCGGGCAGGATCCGCTTCAGCTCGGGGCCGCGGCCGGCGCGGACCTCGTCGAAGATCATCGAGGTGGCGCCGCCGATCGCGAAACGCGCCGTGTCGGCGGGCAGCTCTTCGCCCTGTCCCGACCAGGAGCGCCCCTGCTCCAGGAAGGGAGTGAAGCGGGTCAGCATCGCGCGGTAGCGCTCGCGGGCGTCGTCGCCCGCCGCGGTCACCTCGACCATCGCCATCCGCGCGATGTCGGCCTCCATCGCCAGCAGCCCGACCAGGGCGCCGAGCCCGGCGGCGATCTGCTCCGGCCAGGGCTCGCCGGCGGCCGCCTCGAAGGCCGCCGTGACGTGCGCCACGAGGACGTCGAAGACCGCGTCGTAGGCCTCGAGGAAGCAGGCCTCCTTGCTCTCGAACATCTCGTCGAAGGCGTCCTGCGAGACGCCGGCGAACTCGACTACGTCGGCCACCGTCGTCGCCTCGTAGCCCTTCGCCGCAGCGGTCTTCACCATCGCCTCCAGCAGGCGCTCGCGCTCGGAGCGAACCTCGTAAGCGCGGGGCAATCCTTCACGGCCGGGGGGTCGCTGTGGATTCGAAGTGGATGGCGAATCCATCCAACCCAATGTAGGGCAGGACCCGCGACCTGTCCAACGCCCGCGGCGCTAGGCGCGTGCGGCCTGCATCTCGGCGCTCGCGGCGTCGGCGCCGAAGTAGGGCAGCACGGCGAAGTACATGAACTCGGGCAGCAGAGCGCGGAAACCGTCGGTTGCCCCGGTGGAGAGCCGTGAATGGACGATCGCGTGGATGCCGGCGACGATCCCCTCCGGAGCAATCTGAGGAGGCTCCTCCGACTCCTCCGAATCGTCCCGTGCCAAATCGATGAAATCGGCAGCTCTTTTCATCGCTTCGGCCCGTCTTGCCAGGGCTTCGGGACCCGCCGCGTGGACCCCGACGATCACCCCGCGGCCGAAATCGGGCTCGGCGTCGAGCTCGTCGAGCAGCGCACCGAGACCGGCCCGCAGCTTGCCCCGCCACGATTCCTCGCTCGCCGCGGCTCGCACGACCAGCGCTTCGAAGCGCGCGATTCCCATCTCGAGCGCCGCCAGGTAGCAGCCGTCCTTGTCGGCGAAGTTGTCGTAGAACGCCTGCCGGTAGAGCCCGGTCCGGTCCAGAACCGTGCGTACCGACGTGGAGTCGTAGCCCTCGGCGCCAACCGCCTCGAGCATTCCCTCGAGAATCTTTTCGCGCTTGGGAGAATTCACAAGCTCGAGCTTGGGAGAGTGGGGAAGTGATTCCACTGCCCTGATGCTGCCGGTCCCCTCAGCCCCTGCCTGGACGTTGGTTGCGGCCTGCTTCCCCATTGCTGCCCCTTCCTCGTGATCTAGGGAACAGGTTGTCTGGACTCCGGTACTGTAGCGGTATATCGGGAATCCGTCCAGCTTGAATCTCGACGGGCCCGGAGTAGCCTGGCTGGCGTGGCTGAACGTGTACCTCAGGCAACCAGGCTGCCCCCCGGAAGGCATCCACTGCCGCGTGAGTTCATCACCCAGCACCAGCGCGCTCGCATCATCGCGGCCCTCGCCGAGGAGACGGTGGAGAAGGGCTACCGGGCGGTAACTGTTGCCGATATCGTGCGGCGCGCGGGCATCGCCCGCAACACCTTCTACGAGAACTTCTCCTCCAAGGAAGACTGCTTCCTCGCCGCCTCGGAGTTCGCCGTCAAAGAGGCGCTGCGCCGCGTCGTCGACGCCGCCAGCAGGGTCGACAGCTGGCCCGCCCGGGTCAACTCCGGGCTCGCCGCCTTTCTCCACTACGTGGCGACCGAGCCGGCGCTGGCGCGGACCTGCATCGTCGAGGCGCTCTCCGCCGGCCCCGCCGCGGTCGAGCGCTACGAACGCTCGATCCAGGCCTTCGTGCCGCTCTTCCGCATGGGCCGCAAGGTCGCGCCGAAGGGCGAGGACCTGCCGGGGACACTCGAGGAGACGATCGTCGGAGGGGTCTTCTGGATCATCTACCAGCGGATCGTGATGGGGCAGGTGGAGGAGATCGAGCAGCTCCTCCCCGAGCTGGTGGAGTTCTCGCTCACCCCGTACGTCGGTGCCGAGGCCGCGAAGCGCACGGCAGCCGAACAGCCGTCCAAAGCGACCGGCTGAGCCAGGGCAGGGATCGGGGGTCCCATGCACTAGTGCCCGCCACCGAGATCCGCGAGGAGACCGGCAGCTCCGAGCGTGCCGAGATCGTCGCGGCGCTGATCGAAGTCGCCGCGGAGCGAGGCTACGGCGAAACGACGATCGAGTTGATCCTCGAACGCGCCGGGCTCGACCGCCCCGCGTTCGACCGTCACTTCCGCGGCAAGTACGACTGCTTCCTCTCCGCCTGGCAGGACCAGAACGAGGAGTGCCTGGGGACGATGGTTAGGGCGTACGAAAGCTGCGAGGAGTGGCCCGACCGCCTGCGCGCCGTCGCCTACGAGGTGATCGCCGGCCTCAGCAACGATCCCAGCCGCGCCTCCTTCGGGGTCGAGGTGCTGGCCGCCGGCGACGCTGCCCGCGCCCGCCGCGACATGACGATGCGGGTGATCGCCTCGCTGATCGACGCCGGGCGCCAGGAGATGGACGACCCCGACTCCGTCCCCCATACGACCGCCGAGGCGCTGGCCGGCTCGGCCTACGGCCAGATCTACTCGCGGGTCGTGCGCGGGGCCGTCGACGAGCTGCCCGCGCTGGTGCCGCAGCTGATGTCCGCTGCGGTGATGCCGTATTTGGGTATCGAGGCGGCTATGGCCGAGTTGAGCCACGAATCCGCCGTGCCGGAGGGATATGCTCGCGACGTGGCAAAGAAAAAACGCGCCGGCAAATCGGAGAAGCCGCCAGTCGACAGTGCGGAGGGCTATCCGCCCGAGCTGGCACGCCTGCCGCCGGGCCGGCACGGCCTGCCGCGCGAGTTCGTCACTCATAACCAGCGAGAGCGCCTGATCGCGGGAATCGCCGAGGCGATCGCCGAGCACGGCTACTCGGGGACGACGATCGCCCACATCACGCGCGCCGCGGCGGTCTCCCGCCGCACCTTCTACGAGCACTTCTCGAGCAAGGACGAGTGCTTCGTCGCCGCCTACGACACGGTGATGAAGGAGCTGCGCGAGCGGGTTTCGGCGGCCTTCGAGCAGAGCGACGACTGGCCGCACGCGATCAAGGCCGGGATCGACGCGATGCTGCAGTTCCTCGCCGCCGAGCCCAACCTCGCCCGGCTCTGCATGGTCGAGGCGCTGGTCGCCGGCCCGGCCGTGGTCGAGCGCTACGACGCGGCGATCCAGAGCTTCGTCCCCTACTTCCAGGAGGGCCGCCAGGGCCGCCCGAAGGAGGTCCTCGACCGGCTCTCGGCGACCACCGAGGAAGCGCTCGTCGGCGGCATGGTCTCGCTGATCTCCCGCCGCATCATCGCCGGCAAGACCGAGGAGCTGGAAGACCTGCTCCCCGACCTGGTCGAGTTCACCTTGACTCCCTACCTCGGTAGCGCCGAGGCAGCGGAGATCGCCAAGGGCGACTGAGGCTCAGGCCGCGACCGCAGCGCGGATCTCGGCGTCGAG
>JAPVSJ010000092.1:0-56111 GCA_047519745.1 Actinomycetota bacterium
CGGGTCGAGCATGGCCTTCTCGCAATTTGCGACCGGCATTGCCGGTTAGCTGGTCCCTGCCTCCAGTCGACTATTGACTCGTCGGCGAAGAACTAGCCGGCGACGACGGCAAGGACACGCTGCTCGGCACCGAACGGGAAGATCACCTGGAAGGCGGCGCCGGGCCCGACCGGCTCTTCGGCCGCGGCGGTCGTGACTTCCTCTACCCGAGCGCCGGCTCCGACACCACGATCGGCGGCGCCGGCGCCGACTTCATCTCCGGCAATCGCGGCTCGGCCGAGCCCGACATCCAACCCGACGTCTACGCCGGCGGGTCCGGCGACGACTACATCGCCGCCCGCCGCGGCGGCGCCGACGAGATCAGCTGTGGCCCCGGCAAGGACGAAGCGGTGGCCGACCGTGAGGACACTCTGCGTGACGGGAGCTGCGAGCGCCTGCGGGGGCACGAACGGATCGGCTGATCGTCGGCCCTCTATGCACCGGTGCCGGGAACCGCGACCGCGGGTCTCGTTCTGTACTGCGCTTGGCAGGAGGGTGCTTCTCCCGCGACCTGCTGGGACCGCTCTGGAGGTCCTACTGGATGGCCCGGGAGCATGCCGCCGACGCCTACGCCGGCTCGCTCGGTCAGGCCGTCGACCTCGCCGCTTTCCTCATGGACAGCAAGGCCGCCTTCGATTCGCTGGTCTTCCGTCTGCTCGCCGACCTCTCCAACCATCCTTCGACGGAAGCGCGAGTCGAACGATTGCTGCCGTGGTTCGGTGCAGCGAGTCCCTGATGAGCCCCGCCCCTCCTCAGCCCACACGCCCACGGCGGAGAGCCCACGGCAGGGCCGTCGAGCCTGGGCGGTTCAGGAGGCTTCAGGCTGTCGTCGTGTCTGGAGTGGCGATGCTGGCCGCGGCGCTCCTCACCGTGCAGGTGCCAAGCGCCAAGAACCCGGTGGCGGCGGCGGGGATCACTCTGCAGACCCTGGCCGGTCTGCTCGCCGCGATTCAACTGTGGGCCAACAGCGCTTCCGATGCCTTGGTGGCGATGTTCATGTACGTGGGCTCGCTCTTCATCGGCAGAGAGCTGGCTCCTGACGGTGAAGCATTGACTGCACTGCAGAGTCGTCTCAATGCGAACGACTGGATCTGGCCAATCGTCGGCCTGGTCTTCGTGCTCGGTGGGATGCTCCAGGTCGCAGTTGCCTGAACGTGTCTCTGTCTAGCTAACAATCCCTCTCTTCCCCTTTGCAAACCCTCAAGTTGCAGCCAAATCCAATTTGGCTCTCTAGAGCCGGAAAACCTGTGTGAAAATGTCCGCCAGGGTGGCGAGGTAGAGACTATTTTCGGACACACAAAGCGGCCTGCCGGACACCTAACGGACGTGTTTCAGGGCCTAAAGGACGTGTTTTTCGCCCTGGCGGACATGGCCTTTGTGAGCAGATACTCATGGTGACCGTGGGTCAAGGCAGGGCGATCCCACCTTCGATGAGTCGAGAGGGCCGACTACGCTTTCGCCGCATCGAGCCCCAGCTTCCGTGCCGCTTTGCAGAGGTCCGTGTCGAAGCTAGCCACTGCGCCCTCATTTTGCTTCGCTGCCAAAAGGACACAGCAGTCGGGGAGCTTCAGGCCCGTCTCGGCTCGCAGTTCCGCCAAGGAGCCGGGCGAGTTCTCGCCGAGTTCCAGCTCGCTCACGCCGAGTTGCTCGAGAGCACGCTGTGCGTCCCTCAGGCGTCCGGCCCGCGCCGGGGCGACAAGCGTCTCCGCCAGCGTGATCGTGCTCGCCCCCAGGGACTCGGTTGCGCTTGCCTCCAGCAACGCACCTGCTCTGTCGTGGTGTGGGTCGCGACCGTCCAGGTGCCCGATCAGCACGCTCGCATCGAGGACGATCACGCCGGCCAGTCTTTGCGTAGTCGCGCCAGTTCGCCGGGTTCGTACACACCGCTGAGTGCCCCGGCCGTCTCGGCAACCGCGGCTCGCCGCGGCTCGCCCTCACGCTCGATCGCCTCACGTCCCGCCTCGGCAAGACGGAGCAGCAGTTCCTTACGGTCGCGAACCTCCGGCCAGCGACGCTGCGCCTCGTCGAGCAGCTCGCTGACCGCTCCGCTGTCGGTCACCGTGTAGCGGGGCTTCGTCGTCGGCATAAAGTGAGTGTAGCACCGTGACTGCCTAGTGCGACACCTTTGCTGTCGAAGCCCTGGTTTTGCTCCCCGCTGGGCTTGGCCAAGTTTGCCAATCTCCCAGCTACCCTTCGCAACATGACCCGCACCTTCTCCATCGGCGAGGCCAAGACCAACCTCTCCAAGCTCATCGCCCTCGCCGAGGAGGGAGAGAACGTCGAGTTGCGCCGCGGCCAAGAGCCGGTTGCCCGGCTGGTGCCGCTGCCCAAGTCGGGAACTGTGCGGCGCAAGCCCGGCGCGCTCGCCGGGCGCATTCGCCTGGCCGCTGTTCAGCGCCGGCACGCTGCTCGAGGTCTCGATCAAGGCCTCCCTCGGCAAGCTCGAGGTCGCTGAGGAGTGGGCGGAGGAGCTGCTCGCAGAGGGCTTCTCGCTGTTGCCGATATCGACCCATGCGATCGCCTATCGACGGCTTCCCTACCCCTGTGGTGAGGGGTCTCGTCCCTCGATCCCTAATAATGTAGTGCGTATCGCGCTACACTAGGCGCATGGCTCCCACCGTCCCCTCTGCTCAGCCGCTCTCGCTCCGCCTCGGTGACGAGGGGCGCCGTGCGCTGGAGGACATCGCCCGCACGCGTGGAATCACCCGCGCCGAGGCAGCGCGACAGGCGATTGCCGAGACCGCCGAGCGCGAGCGTCGGCGCTCCGGGCTCGCCGCCGAGGTTGCCCGTCTCGCTGCCAACCCGACTGATAGGGCCGCTCGCGAGCGCGTCGCCGCCGATATGGACGCTCTCGCCGCCGACTGGCCGGAGTGACCCGCGGCGACGTCTACCGTGTGCGCTTTCCGAAAGGGAGCGGCCGCGAGCAGCACGGTCCGCGCTACGCGGTCATCGTGCAGGCGGACGACCTCCTGGGACTGTCGACCGCGCTCGTCGCGCCGACCTCGCGCAGCACGCTCGCCGCGACCTTCCGGCCCGAAGTAGAGATCGCGGGCGAGGCGACCCGCGTCATGGTCGAGCAGCTGCGCGCTCTCGACATCCAGCGCTTGGGCGACCGGGCCGGGCGCCTCGGCACCGAGGAGATGCGCGACGTGGACGAGGCGCTCTCGCTGGTCCTCGCCCTTCGCTGACGCGGTTCACCGAAGGCGGAATATTCTCCCCGAGGTGGCAAGCGATCCTAGGCAGAAAGCGCGTGCCGAGGTGCGAAGGGCCCAGGCCGCGTTCGATCGCGCCCAGGAGCGCGCCCAACGCGAACGAGAGAAAGCGGGTATGGCTCGCCGAAAGAGGTTTGAGCAGGCGCGGAAAGACGGTCTAACCGTGCGCGATATCGCCGAGGAGACCGGTCTCGGCTTTGGCCGAGTCGCCGAAATTCTACGCGGCGAATAAATCTTGTGCGGGCAAACCGCACAAAGTGCTAGGCTGATCGCCACGACATAAGCGGCCCCCGGCGGTGTGTAACCACCAACCGAGGGCCTGACCACAAGGAGGCAGTGCTCCTCATGGCTGATCAGAACCCTACGGGCGACAGTCGTCTCGTGTCCGTTGACCTCCCCGACGAGCTGGCGGGGATCCTGCGCCGCGACCTCGCCGACTGGATCGCCGACCTGCGCGGCGACTTGCAGACCCCCGAGCGTCTGGAGGACCCCGACCGCACCCTCGTCGAAGTGGCCGCCTATGAACGTCTCCTGGAAGGTCTCGACAAGGGCGAGATTTCGGTCCCGGACGAGTATGCGCACCGCCTCCTGCGCAAGGCAGCCGAGGCCCACGACACCGATAACGGCTACGCCGAGGTCGTCGCGACCCACGACGCCATGCACGGACTGCTCGCCGTCCTCGAGGAGGAGCGGCGATGATCCGCCTCCACGACATCCGCCGTCGATGCCGGCCTCCCATGACCTCGACGGCGGATGGACGCGACCTGCAGCGCCGCATCCTCGACCTCGTCCTGCCTAGGTACCCGCTACCCCAGACCTTCCCCGCGCTTGCGCTGGCTCTGTTGGAGGACCCCGGCGACTTGCCTGCTGCCTTCGCCCTCGCAGGTGCCGTCCGCGACCTCGCCGTCGCTGGCCTGCTTTGCAGCGACGGCCTCCACGTCCTCCCGACCCGCGCCGCGCTCTACTTCTGGCGCCTGGAGGAGGGACGGTGAAGGGCTCCGTCGAGGTCGCCCACCGCTTTGGTCAGAACCTCCGCCGCGCCCGCAGGCGAGCCGACCTCTCCCAGGAACAGCTCGGCGTCGCCGCCGGCCTGCATCGCACCGAGATCGGCCTGCTCGAGCGTGGCGCCCGCGTCCCTCGCATCGACACGCTGGTCAAAGTGGCCAGCGCGCTTCGGATCGCGCCCGACGAGCTGATCGCCGGAATCGAGTGGACCCCAGGGAACGCCGAGGCCGGAGCGTTCACCCTCTTGCCTCCGTCGGTGGAGCGGTCCTGATGCAGAGGGGGTGGCGGTCGGATCGTCTCGCGCGTGTAAGAGGCATGACAGAGCTGCTGATCGAAACCGCCCGTCGTGCCTTTTTCACCCCAGGGTCACTCGCGACCTACCTCCAAGTCTCCGACCGCATGATCCGCAAATGGGTCGCCGAAGGCCGTCTGCGCTCATACAAGCTCGACGGCTGTCGGCGCTTTGACCCCTCTGATGTCGACGAATTCGTCGCCCAATTCCGCGACGGCCGGGGTGTTGCCGCGTGAGCCGTCGCATCGCGGTGGGGCGGCCGCCCCGGCAGGTTCCCTACAAGCGCGCCTATGCGGGTGGCCGCGTCGTCTGGATTGCGCGTTACTTCGATCTCGACGGCAAGCCCCGCTACGCAAAGCCGCGCTGGAACGGCGGCAAGTCGACGTTCGTGCGCAAGGGGGACGCGCAGGCGGCGATCGACGAGGCGCTGGAGCTACTCCACGGCAACGGCCCGGAGGAGCCGGCGAAGGTCGGTCCCTACTTCGAGCTGTGGCCCAAGCGCCATCCTCGCTCCAAGCGCACCGACAAGACCAATGCCGATCGGATTTCCCGCCTGCTCGACCTGGAGATCGAGGGCCTGCCGTTGCGCGACTTGACCTTCGACGAGCTCCGCCGCCGCCACGTCCTTCTCATGGTCGACCACATGCTGCGCGTCGAAGGGCGCGCTATTCAGGGCGTCCGCGGCATCATCAGCTCCTTCTCGGCGATGGCGGAGGATGCGATCGGCGACGACGTCGCCGCCGTCAATGCCTTCATCGGCCTGCGTCTGCGCGGCAACGATCCGCGCATCCGCAAGCCACCGCGGAGGGTGAGGGTCTGGAGCTTCGAGCAGATGCGCGCGTTCTCTTGTGGGGGGCGCCCCGAGGTTCGGGCTGCCACCAGGCGCCCCGACTCGAAGTGGGGGCGCTGCTACCCACCGCACGACTACGAGGCGCTGCTTCTCACTCCGGGCCTGACCGGACTGCGCCTCGGCGAGTTCCTTGCGCTGAGGCGCGACGATCTCCACGACGATCTGCTCGCCTTCCGCTTCTCGGCGCACGAAGGTGAGCTGGTCGGATCGAGCGATCAGAAGAACCACGAGCGCGCAGTACCGGTGCCTCCGAGTCTTGCCAGGCTGCTGGACGCTCGTCCACCCCGTGAGGACACCGACCTCCTCTTCCCGACTCCTACCGGCAAGCTCTGGCGCGAGCGCAACTTCTACCGCGACGTCTGGGTCCCGGCCCAGCTCGCGACCGGCCTCGACCCGACTCCGCATGAGTTCCGCCACTCCTACGTTACGCATCTACGCGCGGCAGGAATCGACGATGCCGACCTAGCCAAGGTGGCCGGCCACACCGTCGACACGATGATCTCCGTCTATACGCATGCGCTGGAGCGAAGCCACGATGCAATCAGGGTGGCGATCGGTTAGTTCGCCAGCTAAGCATCTTTGAGTCCCATCACCCGCCGGTTGCGCCTGTAGCGGAACCAGTCTCCGAGTCGGCCGAACCGGGCAGCGTCGGAGTCAAGCTCGGTCCGCTCGTAGTCTTCGTAGAGCCTCACTGCGTTGAGGTAAGGAGTGGTAATCCACAGGGGTGCGCCGATCAGGATGCGCCGGTAGCCATCGTATGTCGCACCGAACTCGGCAATCAGGTCCACGTCGACGTAGACCTCGGCGAGCCAGTCGGCCACCCGAGGGACGTCGCCAAAGCTGTGGGCCCGGTTCCAGGGGTGGCGGACCCTCGGGTAGCGAGGGTCTCCGTGGATCCCGTCGCGGGCTGCGACCTTGTAGGCCTCGATCGCGATCTCGTGCTGAGTCCGTGGGTGAGCGGGCAGCTTGGTGCAGCGACCGGCGACATATTCCATCACCGCCGGCAGCGAGGAGCTGCTCCAGCCATCCTCGATCGGCGCTTCCGCCTCGCGCAAGAACTCGGTGAAGTTGTCGAGGCTGCCGAAGAGGCAAACGGCGATTGGGCCGCTGGAGCGGGGATGCACCTCGGCGAACATCGTTGCCCGGGTCGGTACCGGTTCGTAGGGGATCTCGGCAAAGCTCAACGTCGTGCGAGAGGCGGCAAAGCCGAAGGCCCCTGTCGAGTCAAAAGAACGATCGACGCCCTCGCCGAGTCCCTCTTCGACACGGCGCAGCTGTTCGACATGGGTCAGCGGTCGGGGTGAGTCGCGACGGCTGACCGAGGGCAGTGGCCCCCAACGTGGGCTTGCGACCTCGGTGGCCGCGTGCGGCGTCAGGTCGATCCCATGGCCTTCGGCGACCGCGCCAATCCTGCGCGAGGACCAGTAGAGGATCTTCGTCCCTGGGGTTGTCATCGGTGGCTCCTCTGGACGCCCGACAACCTATAACTAGTCGATGCCGACGTCACAGGAGCCGAGCTTCGGAGAACTGCATGCCCTAGCGGGGGAGCACCTGGGGCTTGCCTTTGAGGACGACCCCGTGGCCACGGTCAAATTGGCCTCGATCGGCCTGACGCTCGACGCCTGGCGCAATACATCGCTCGAGGACCTACACGCGGGAGATCATCCCGGCGGAGGGTTTACGGACAGCACGATGATGCGCTTCAACATCGCCACGACCAAGGCCGCGGCGAAGTATGTCAACGCCGAAGGTGTTAATTGGAACGGCCTGCTGGCGATGTTGACCGACCCGGACCGCCCGCTTCCCGGCGGGCTTACTGTGGGCGAGCTCGCAGGAGATGGGTTTGACCGTCTGATCATGGACGTCGATCGTGTCGTGCGGGTGACCGCCGAGATCGAAGCGGCTCAAGGGTTCGCCTACACCCTCACTCTGCTTGCGCTTCACGCCGGGCTCTTCTGCAAGGGTTGGTATGGATCGCCTTGGTGGCCCGATGTCGTCGATGTCTTCATCGAGCGCTTGGCCGATCCGGCCCCGGCAGCGTGGCGTCATGACGACCGCCAGGTGCCCGAGCCCGGCTCGGTGGCTGATCGCGAGGCTCTGAGGGAGGCGCTGCGCGAGCAGCCCGAGGCGTTGGATGACGGTGGGATCTGCTGGTGTCTTGAGCACGGCCTAACGAGAGGGGCCGCCTTCGTCGGGTACGCGCGCTGGCGCCGACGCCGCGAGCCGGGATGGACCGATCCCTCGCCATGGTTGAGCGAAGAAGCCTGATTCGATCGGTATCAGATTTATCTGATACCTTGATTCAATGACTCGCCTGAGTGCAACCGAGGTGGCCAGGGAATTCTCCGCCGTCGTCAACCGGATCGGCACCGGCGAGGAGATCGAGGTTGTGCGCAACGGCGTGCCGGTCGTGCAGATGCGGCCGCCTAGCTCGGGGCATCTGGTCTCGGCGGCCAGGTGGCGAGAGCTGATGGGGTCCGCGCCTTCGCCCGATGAGGACTTCGCGGCGGATGTCGAAGCTGGGCGGAAGACCATTGGCCCGCCGAGCGGTGCATGGCCGTCCTGATCGATACCACTGTCCTGATCGACGCCGAGCGGCGGGGCCAGGCGCTCGACGATGTGATCGGCGACCAGGAGCGCGGAATCAGCGCGATCACGGCCAGCGAGCTCCTGCACGGGGTGCACCGCGCGGAGGATGGTGCGGTCCGGGCTCGCCGCTCTGCGTTCGTCGAGCACGTGATCTCCGCGATGGAGCCGTTGCCGATCACGACCGCGATCGCCCGCGCCCACGCCGCAGTGTGGGCGGAGCTCGAGAAGGACGGCAACCCGATCGGAGCACACGACCTCTGGATCGCCGCTACGGCCCTGAGTCACGGCATGGAGGCCGCGACCGCGAACGCCAGGGACTTCGAACGAGTGCCGGGCCTGACAGTTGTGCCCGTCTGAGGCGCGACTGCTACATCTCTGCTACATCCCGCTGACCAAGCGGCGGGATTCGGCACTGTAGAGCGCCTTTCGCCGGGTTCAGGCGCCAGCCTTTCAAGCCGAAGGTCGCGGGCGGCTATGCCACGGCGTTCGCCAGCCGCTCGGCCAGCTCGCGTGCTTCCGTGGCCGACATGGTCGGTCGGCGGCGCTCGAGGAAGCCGGCCAGCATCCGCGCCGGGAGGATCGTCACGCCATCGCGGCGAGCGGGGACCGAGCCGACGAGGTAGGCATCGCTGAAGACCAGCAGCGCCTCGACCCGCATTCCGGTGATCCGCTCGAGCAGCTTGCGCTCGGCGTAGGCCTGCTTCAGCCAGCGTCGGTCTATCCGGTCGATCCAGATCCGGCCGCGGTGGCTCTTGGTCTCGATCGCGAAGGTGCCGCCGGGCCCGATCGCCACGTGGTCGACGTTGCCGCGTCCGAGCGAAACGTCGTGGACCGCGAGCCAGCCCAGGGGCTCGAGGCCGTCCAGCACCTTGCCGACGCTCTCCTCGCCTTCGGCCCCCTGCAGCCAGCGATCGAAGCGGGGTGAGTAGACGCGGTCGGCGACGACCATCGCCGCCAGGGCTGCGAGCTCGAGCCCGATCAGCGCCACACCGCCCAGCCCGAGCACCGGTCCGGCACCGAGCAGGAGCAACACCAGCAGCCCGATCCCGACGAGCATCCGCGTCGCCTGCGCACGAGCCTGCCCCCGCGCATGCTGCCCCGCCGCCCGCCCTCCGAATCTGACCGCTCCTCCCATCCGTCACGTCATCGGCGTATCGGCCGGAATCGTTAGGGCCGCATTCCGGCACTCATAGATCGTCGGGCTGTGCCGCGGGAGCTCTCGGGCGCGTACCTCAACCCTCTTGGCGATCGGCCGGGCGAGCTTCTCATTCACACCAGCTCATCGCCCCGCCGTCGGCCGCGGAAGGTAGGCGCACCAGACGGCGAACACGGCGACGGCCACGGCGGCGCCAAGCCAGTGGGCGCCGATCAGCACGAAGAGGACGCTCGGGATGCCGGCCACGGCCGCCCGGACGAGCACCGGCCCCTCCGGCAATCCCACCACTCGCGCCGTGATCCAGGCGCAGAGCATCCAGGCCAAGGGCCCGACCAGCCAGCCCCAGCTGGTGAAGAACCCATGCGAGAAGACAAGCGCCAGCAGCACTGAGAGCACCGCGACGGCCGCCACCTGCACCGCCGCCACGCGCCAGAGGATCGCCGAGTCCACATGCCGATTCTGCCAGGCGCCGCGTTACTGGAGGGCGAAGACGACGTGGACGGTCGCCGTCACCGTCGAGGACCCGGGCTTGACCGGCGGCGACGGTTCGGCGGCGGCGCCCTTCTCGCCCGCTCGAGGCTGGGCGGGCACGAGTTCCGCGCCTTCTTCGATGCTGATCGCGGGCCCCAGCGTCGCCCCGGCCCGACCCGCGAGCGCGGCGGCCTTGGCCTTTGCCTGGTCGAAGGCGGCCAGCAGGGTGCTTTCGTAAGCGAGCTCGGGGTCGCCTGGAAAGAAGCGCGGGCCGCTGGTGCCGGTTGCACCTGCCCCGACGGCGGCGCTGACCATCTCACCGGCTCGTTCCGGTTGGTGCAGCGTCACCGAGATCCCCTCGCTCGCCCTGTAGATGGTCCGCTTGTCGCGGACGACGTTGCGGATCGAGATCGGCCCGGTGGTGACGTCGCCTGCACCCACCCCCGGAACGGCCTCCACCGCCGCGATCACGGCTCGCAGGCGGACCGCGACGATGCGAAGCGCCGCCGCCCGCGAGGCCCGTTCCTCGGCCACCTGGAAGCCCAGGCCGGCGGTGTCGTTCGGCACCTGCTGCGTCGCCGATCCGTTCACGCTGACCGTCCGTTCCTGCGCGACGGCGTGGGCCGGCACGAGCAGCAGGCAGAGCGCAAGCAGCGCCGCAAGCGGACGGGCCCGCATCACGCCGCCTCGGCGTCGAACCACAAGGTTGGGGACGATCTTCTGCTGCACTGGATCCACCTCCTGGCGTCCGGGTACCCGATTGACGGTGGACTATCCTCCCTGATCGGTCCCAAACCCGGGCGGTTAGCTCAGTTGGGAGAGCACCTCCCTTACAAGGAGGGGGTCACTGGTTCGAGCCCAGTACCGCCCATCGCGGGAAGCCCCTGCTAATCGACAGGTTCTGGTTCGAGGCGCACGAGGAAGATCGCGATGTCAGGCGCTCCGTTTTGGGCACGAGTGCCCAAAACGGCCGCGATTGCGGTGGATGGGCGCGGATTCACGCCGATTCGAACTCGCTTTAGCGCCCCCGCCGAGCTAACTTCATCGCGCAAATCCAAATAAGCGCCCCGGCGGCGCTCGACACGCCCCGGGGCCGGCACCGAAGACGTAGCTTCGATGCAAGCAGAACGCTACTCGCCGAAGTCCCCTGGCGAGGGCATCCCTGCGGCTCTTCGGTGCGCCGACCGAAAGGAGCCGTCCATGCCTCGACCAACGCCCACGATTGCCGGCGAGCAGCGCGATGCGATCTATGACCTGGTGGTCGACCACCTGGGTTGCCTCGGCGACCTGCGCATTGCCATCGACCAAGAGGACTTCGCCACCGCGAGGCGCCTGGCGCGCGAGTTCACCCAGGATCTCCGCCTGATCGACGACCTCGGTTGGGGCTCGGACGCCCGGCTGGAGGTCGCGCTGACCATGCCGCCCGGGGAACTCGTCGACACCTTCCAGCGCCTTCACCGCGACGCCAAGGGTGCGCTTGCGGAGTCCTCAGAAGAGCGGGAGTCCCGCGAAGCCGAGGAGGCCTGGAAGCGTCGCGACCAGCTCGTTCTCGAGACCAGCGCGGAACTGCTGATCGAGCTTCAGGGCGACGAGAGGCAAGTGCGATGAAAGCCAAGAAGAACAAGCGCCTGCGCCCCGGCGAGCTCGACGGCCTCGTCCTCGCCTACATGCGCAAGCACGAAGATGACGCCCCGTTCACGGCCAGCGCGATCGGCAACGGCATCGGTCGCTCGGCCGGCGCCGTCGCCAACTGCCTCGCTCGCCTGACGAAAGAGCAGAAGGTGCGCCGGGCCAAGCGCAAGCCGCGCGCCTACGTCCTGAAGGAGGCGAAGTAGTGATGTGCCAGCGATGCGACAGCCGAACCGGCCGGCGGCTCTTTCCCGAGCAGATGCCGCCCGGGCTCAACTATGCGGTCGTGACGGGGAAGCTGCTCGCGGACCCCAGGCAGGGCGGTGGGCCAGGCGGCACCCCGGTCCTCGTGATGGAGATCGAGTTCCCGGTCGCCGATCCCGAGCACCCGCGCTTGCTCTGGACCTATGCCAGCTATGAGGTCGAAGTGCCGGGAGACGTGGGAGGGCGGCACGTCGAAGAGCTGAAGAAGGACGCTCCGGTGCTGGTTGCGGGCAAGCTCAGCGAACGCTGCTCGCTGCAGGACGGTCGCTCCAGCTGCCGGGGGGCGATCCTCGCCAACCTGATCCAGCCCGGTCCGCCACCGGAGCACCGCGACATCCTCGGGGAGGCGCCGTGAGTCGGCGCCTCCCAACGGCGGCGCCGCCCACGCCGGAGATGAAAGTTCTCTTCGGCAAGAACCTGGCCCGCTGCCGCGAGGGAGCCGATGTCTCCCAGGAGGAGCTCGGCTTCCGCGCCTCGATCCACCGCACCGAGGTGAGCCTGCTCGAGCGCGGCGAGCGGATGCCCAGGGTTGACACCGCCCTGCGCATCGCCGGCAGCCTCGGCATTTCGATGGACGATCTCGTTGCTGGCATGGAGTGGCGGCCGGGCTATGAGATCGTCGTGCCGGGAACGTGGGAGGTGGTCGAACGCGACGGCAAGGCATCGGCTGCTCCCAACGACACCCTGGAGGACAAGACCCCGGCCAAGATCCCGAGCGGCTCCGAATGACCGCCGGATCGCGTTCCAAAACCCCCTTCCCGTTCCAGGCCCTGGCCCGCTTCGCGGACAACCTCTACCGCGCCCGCGAGACCTCCGGCCTCGATCAGAAGGAAGCCGCCGAGCGGGCCGCCCTCACCCGCTCCCGGCTCGACAAGATCGAGAACGGCGAGTACATCCCCACCCTCGACGTCCTGATCCGCCTCGCCGGCACATACTCGACCTCGGTAGGCGATCTCGTCAACGGCGTCACCTGGAGACCGGGCTGGATCGCGCACTCCGGGCCAGCTGGCTATGTTGTCTCTAGCGAATGACAGACAGTGAACACTGGCGCAGTTCGAAAAACAACTATACGTCGGAGAGGCAACTGATCAGAGATTCTACACGGCGCGAAGCAAATAACCGCGCTTGTGGGCACTCATCGCAAGCTCGATGAGCTTTGGGTACCCGTACGAATTAAGCTGCGCTTTGTACCGCCGTCGCTTCAATGCTGGAGGAAACGTTTTGAGGACGGCTAGTGCCTTTTCCCAGTCAACCGGCTTCGCCCGGGGCGCTAGGTGGCCATTTGGCACTACGAATACATGTCGAAGCACATGACCTGATCCCGTAACGTCTCGTTTGACCTCGTCAATTGCATCACAGTACGCGCGCACTCGCTCATCGGGGTCGCGTGACAGGTCGTTTTGCTCGATTCCAGTCATTACGACCAAGCAACCTTTCTCGCGACTGTGGCGCATCCACTGTTCATGGTCGTAGTCGATCGTAAGGCCTCTTAGTAACCCCTTGCTGTCCGCCTCCTCAAGGAGTTTATGAACGTCTTGGCGCGTGCAGCCGAGAGTATTTTCAATGTATTTCCAGTCCCACTTGAGCGGAGAATTACCTAGATCAGCAAGATCGATCCTTCTGAACATCTCCAGTAGTTCGCCGATCTGTGGATCGCCAAAGGCGTTAGTGGGCGGAAGGAATTCCACGTCTGCCTCACCCGGGCGCTCCGGAAATCGTCCCGTACCGTCAGGCCGGTTACGGCCCTGGGAACCATGATAATCGCGGATCACCGCCAAGTTGCAATGGTAGATATGCAGGATCATTATCGGCTGTGGGGCAATGCTGCAATTCGCTGAGCGCGTGGATCATCCCATAGGCGACTAAAGGTTTCTCGGGCACGATTAACTCGCACTTCGTCGAAACCCAATTCGGCGAGGTCTCCACTCATATTCTGAGCTATGAGTACGTCATCGGCGAACAGAGCGAAATCCTGAAACTGATCACCTCGCTGTAGCTCCCATTTAGGTAGCCACTTAACACCCGCGTCGTCGGGTGTCGATTTACCGCCCAGTGCCTCGTCATGCTTGCGAAGCAATGCGGCAACCTGGCGATCTTTTGCCTGACGCTGATCCAGCAAGAACAGACGATAAACAGCAACATCCTCCTGCACGGCTCTATGGGTGGCACCGAGATATGCCTCTGCAAGGGGCTCGTCGTCGAAATCCTCGATGTTGACGCTTGAGATCGCACAGATCGTACCGCGGTGACCACCGGCATAGAACTCCCGCACGATCTCCGTGAGTCCAATGAGCTCGTCGTACATTTCGTGTTTTGCGAGCTCACAGAGGTGGTGGTCCGCCAGCCGCTTTGCCCGGCGTAGCAACGTTGCGCGCTGTAGATCGAGGTGCTGGTATAGAACAGTAGAAAGCACATCGCGTGGTATTACCGTGAGATAGTCTCTGGCCAGAGCATCAATACGGCGAGTGATAACTCGGGAAAAGATAAAAACGATCTCGAAGACTCCGAACAGAACAGCAAGTGAGAACTTGGAGCTATTGGCCAGACTGGAATAGCCTACGAAAATCCCCGCGATAAATAGACCGGCGGTAACGCCAAGCTCTAGCGTGTAGTCATCTTGACGTTTACGCAGGCGCAACAACGCCGCTTGGGCGCGACTGAAGGAGAATCGCGATGAGCGTTTGTTCCGTGGTGCGGGCTCGAGTTCAGCGGGCATGGTGTTATTGCCGAGATTGTTTATGCGATTAAGACGATGCTGGGGTCGCAGCTACGCGTTGTGCGCCTTGGGGTTATTGGCGTGAAACGGCTTCTGAGCAATTACGCAAACGAGACGCGGCACGCGCGGGAGGCTTTGATCCGCAGCTATTCCTTGTGGTTGATGGGGGGGTCGGGCGGCGGCAGAATATCGCAAAGTTTGGGAAAAGGACCCGCCCGGTACCGCAGTGTCTCAAGGGTTCTGGCTGGCGTACTTCGCGCGGCGTGACCGTCTCTCTCTCTCTCTCTCTCTCTGGTGCCTTAGGCCCCGAGCCCACCCAGCACCGCGAACGGGTTCGGTTGGCGCTCGGCATAGGCGGCGGCCCAGGTGCCCTCGACCGCAACCTTGCTGCCGGGAGGTGCCTCGCTTCGAATCCGTTCGGCGAGTTCCTTGGCCGTGTCCTCGTTGGCGGCGCCGACGAGGAGGAACTTCCAGCGATGGACGGCTGGCAGGCCCTCCGTGCGCAGCTGCTCGGAAAAGCGAACCGCGTCGTGGCGCGCGGGGAGATCGACGCGGACCTCGAATTCGGGGCGGCCGCTCCAGGCCGTCTCTTCAAGCTCGCGCGACATCAGGGCCTGGTGCTCGGCCAGCCTGGCCGCGTCGTCCTCGGGCAGCGGCTTGTCGGGGTCCTCCCAGTCCTCTGCGGTGGGATGCCAGTGGCGGAACTCGACGTCGAGCGTCCAGCCGTGTTTCTGCGCATCGGCCTCGACGGCGCTTCGCGCCGCTTCGGCCTGCTCGCGGGTGCCGGCGTAGAGGAATAGGCGCGCTCCGTTGCGGCTGACGACGACGCGGTCATGGAAGGCGGCGCTCATGTCGTGCTCGAGCTGCTCGGCATCGAGGCGCTCGGTTAGAGCGTGGGCACGGCTCTCCTCGTGCAAGTCGATCTGTAGGCGCCAGTCATCGTTCACGGCTCTGTCCCTCCACGTTTTCGGCGTGCCAGGCTCGCCTGATCTTGCGGGGCGTGCGGGTGCCGCCGGTCCACTCGGGTTGGTCGCTCCCACCCCAGTGCTTCATCCGGCTGGGCGAGGCTGGATCGACGTACCAGCCCTTCGGTCGATCGAGGTCCGAGTACGAGCGCGGATCGAAGCTGGTTCTCGGGGCGCCGGCCGGTGCCGGTTCCTCTTTGTAACGCGCCAGTAGGTCGTAGTAGAGCAGCGCCCCGGCGAGCGCCGTGAAGGACGCCGTGAGGACTCGTATCGCGAGTCCGGTGAGGAACGAGGCCGCCCCGGTGTCGTGGTGCCCGAACACGATGCCGCCGACAAAGAACGGCACGAATCCGATCACGCCGACCAGGATCAGGAAGGCCGCGATGTGCCGGTAATGGCCGTCGGCCAGCTTGTCGCTGCGCCTCAACGCGGGCAACCAGCCCTCGTGCTCAATCGCCGCCGCCTGGGCGACGACCGCCCAGCGCAGCCAGAGGATCACGCCGGGGACGATCAGGAGGAGGAATCCGACCATGATCCCGAGCCAAGAAGCGACCGCCGCAGCAGCGACGACCGGCAGAACCTTGAGCCCTTGCAGGGAGACCGAGCCGATTCGAGGCTCTCGGTCGTGTCTCACCTCCGCAACCGCGTGGACGTGCAGGGCCGAGACCAACGGGGTGACCAGGGCCCAGTCGGCAAGGGTGAGGAAGAGCAGTGTGCTGGCGCCGACGTTTCCGCGCGAGAAAGCCCCGTCGCCCGTCGCTGCGAACACGATCAGTTCGTAGGGCACGATCACCCCGGCGGCGAGAACGAGGAAGAGCAGCGGGTAGCGCCGGTACAGCTCAAACGTTCCGGCGAGCAGGCGAGGCGCAGAGCGCGGCGCACTCATGATGGGGATCGCTTGGTCATCGAGGACGACTCGCGCGAACCCTATATCGAGCCGTGGTGAGGTCGCCTCCGCCTTCCCGGGGGTTCGTTGGCGAACCGCACGGCGTGAGGCGCCTCTGACGCCGAGCTGACCAGTTCGAAGAGAGGCCCGGCCGGGCATCGAACATTCGTTGAATTTGCCCGCCCGGATGTGCGGGGATTAGCGGCGATTAGCGGGGATTACGGAAGCCGGAATAGGCCGACTTGACTCCTCCATCGCGACGGAGCTATTTAGCGAGTATGAAGATTTTTCACAGACATATAGACGGAGGTCCCAACGCAGGTCCAAGCACACATCCGAACACCCTAACCCGCCTCCTGAGAGGCAAGAACCAGCAACCCGACGGCGATCGTCGCGCACGCGTTTTGCTGACATCCCTGCGCTACTCCGAGGTCGGGGAACACGACCCGCATGACCCCCGGCTGATGCTGGCGATCTTCGCTCTCCTCGTCGGCTTCGCTGTGGTGAGGGCCGTATCGAAGATCACCCTGTCCGGGGTCATCTCGCTCGTCGAGCCACTCGCGCCCCTTGCGCTCGCCGCCATCGCTATCGCCTCGGCGCTGGCTATGCAGCGGCTTCTCTCCACGAACCGCACGCTGCGCAATCGCCGCACCGTGGTCGTCGTGCCGGGCGATGAGTTCGACCCCGCCGCCGATGAGGTGCTGCGCTTCGCCGCCGAACTCGGCGCCACTGAGCGCCGCGTGCTGGGCTGGCTCGACCGCCGCGCGAGTGCCGTGCGGGTGACGCTGACCAACGACGCCGAGGGGCGGCTCGTCTACCTGATGAGCGCCCCGGAGCGCTCCTTCAAGTTCCTGCGCGGCGCGCTCGCCACCTACAAGGGCGTCGAGCTGCGCGAGCTCGAGGACGTGCTCGGCAAGCGCCCCGAGGGGAGGAAGCTCGCGACCTGCCGCACCGAGCTGGTGCTCGGCCGCAAGGGCCTCGAGCCGCTGGCGCGGCTCTCCCTCGACCCCGATCCCCTGCGCCCCTTCGCCGCTGCCCTGGAGGCACTTCGCCCCGAGGCCGGGGAGGAGCTCAGCATCTGCATCGACCTGCTGCCGGCCACCGGTCGCAGGCGTACCGGTCTGCGCCGCCGCTTCCAGCGCGAGGCACGTCGTCGCTATCGCGAGCCTCGCACCCTGCGCGAAGCGTTCGAAGGTCCCCAGCGCCAGGGCCGCCCCGGTCCCGACCAACTGCTCGAGCAGCGGATGATCAACGAGGCGCTCGACGCGAAACTGCGCGAGTCCGGCTCGCTGTTCGAGGCCCAGGTGCTGATCCGCTGCCGGGCCGCAAACCGGGCCGGCGCCAAGGCGGCGATGCAGCGGGTGCTCGGAGGCTTCGAGATCTTCGGTGCCCAGAACTGGTTCCGCACCCGCGGCCTCTCGCTCGGCTTCGGCTTTCTCGGCTCCGATCGCCCGCCCCTGCGCAGGAGCTTCGAGCGCCGCATGGAGAGCGGCAGCTTCCGGCGGGGCCGGCATATGACCCTCACCGCCAGCGAGCTGGCCGGCTTCCTCAAGCCGCCGAGCGTCCACTGCAACGCCGAGAACGTCCTCCGCGCCGGCACCCTGTTGGGCGCCGCGCCGAAGCTGCCGACCTTCGAGAAGGACAGGGCGGACCTGATCCCGCTCGGTCGCGTCGGCGCCAACGGCGGCGGGCGGATCGTCGGCGTGCGCGCCGCCGACACCTTCTTCTCCTACATCGCCGGGCGCTCGCGTTACGGCAAGACCGAGCTGGCGGTCGCCCAGTTCGTCCACGTCGTGCGCTCGGGCCACGGCGGCCTCTTCCTCGATCCCCACGGCGACGCGCTGACCCGGATCAGGCCCTACCTGCGCGAGCCCGAGCTGCGCAGCAAGGTGGTCGAACTCGACCTCGGTCCCGGCAGTCCCTCGGCGCTGCCGGGCTGGAACCTGTTCGAGCTGGGCGGGGACGGCAGCGGCGAGGAGCGGGTCGAGGCGATTGTCGACGCCTTCTCCTCTGCGCTGGAATGGGGCGAGCGCTCGACGCGGGCGATCAACCTCACCACCCAGGCGGCGACCGCACTGGTCTCGATCGCGAAGGTGCTGCCGCCCGAGCTGGCGCCGACGATCTTCCAGCTGCCAACGCTGCTCTCCGACGAGCGCTGGCGCGCGGCCGTCATGCCCTTCCTGCCGCGCGCCTCCCAGCGTTTCTGGGAGCACCGCTTCCCGCTGCTCGCCGCCGAGGCGGTGACGCCGCTGACCAACCTGGTCGACCGGCTGCGGGCCTTCCCCTCGACCACGGCGCTGCTCGGTCAGAGCGAGAGCACCTACCGAGTGCGCGAGGCGATGGACGAAGGTCAGATCGTCCTCGTCTGCCCGGGCTCGGGCGGCGCTCTGGACCGGCTGATCGCCAACCTGATCGTCTTCGACCTGCTGCACACGGCGCGGGGCCGGGCAGGGCTGACGCCCGCGGGCCGCAAGCCCTTCTGGGTCTTCCTCGACGAGGTGCAGAGCTTCGACGGGGGCGCCTCGGGCAGCCTCGCCGGCCTGCTCGAGCAGAGCGCCAAGTTCGGGCTGCGCGCCGTACTGCTCAATCAGAACCCTGAGCGGCTGAGCCCGAAGACGCTGAACGCGCTCACGACCAACCGCTCCCACCTGCTGGCGAGCGCGCTCAACTCCCACGCGGCGGCGCTCTTGACCAAAGAGTGGGGCGGGGAGCTGGACAGCACGGTGATGGCGAAGCTGCCGCGCTTTCGCTTCATCGCCCAGGTGACCCACGAAGGCGACCTCAGTCGCCCGTTTGCGTTGCAGGGGATCAGGGTCGAGGACGTCCACTCTGAGCCGGGCTTCGGCAGCGGGGTGGTGGTGCCCGAAGCCGCGCCGCGGACCGACGCCGCGGAGGTCATCGAGCACCTCGAAACGCTCGACGAGCGCATCCAGGCCCACCTCGAAGGACTCGACCCGCCGGCCGACGCCGTTGGGGTCGGGACCGGGAGCGGTGGCCCGCCGGAGGACCCCTTCTGGCTCGACGGAGGAAGCAATGGCGACTGAGGCAATCCACAACCGCATGGCCGAGCTGCCGGAGACGGCGGGCGAGGTGGTCGCCTCGCTCGCCCAGCACCGCGTGCTCTGCACTGCGCAGGTCCGGGCCATCCATTTCCCCGGCAACCGCATCCGCTGGACGCAGAGCGTGCTCGCGCGGCTGCGGGACGCGGGCCTCGTCGAGTCCGTCCAGCCGCCGCGCTCGGGCCGGCGCCTATGGTTTGCGACCGAGCGCGGGGTGAGGGTGGCCCGCGAGGCCCACGCCCTGGAGGCAAGGCCGCGACCGCTGGAGGGCAGCGAGGTGGCTGGCCAGCTGCAGGCGCACACCCTCGCCGTCAACGACGCCGGCATCTGCTTTTTGGCGGCGGCGCGCGAGCGGGGCGATGAGTTCGGGCCGCTCTCCTGGCGTCACGAGGTCGCGCACCGGCTCTCGCGCGGCCGGGGCCGGCGTCGGCGGGCGCTGATCGCCGACGCGATGTTGACCTACCTGCGGGGGGAGGGCGGGCGCGTCGCGCTCGAGCAGCGCTTCCTCGAGCTCGACCGGGCAACCCTCTCAGTCGATCGCCTCGTCGTCGAGCTGGCCAGCTACGCGGACCTCTACGGGGCGGCGGGTGGCGACGGCGAGCTGGCCTGGCGCGCGTTCTACCCGCGCTTCCCGGCCGTTCACTGCGTGCTCGCCGGGGCACCGCGGGCGGCCCTGGAGCGACGCCGCAAGAGCGTGATCGCGTTGCTGCGGAGCACCCCCCGGATCGCCAAGGCCCCGGAGGTGCGGATCTCGATCTGCCTGCTCGAGGACCTGCAGGAGCGCGGCCCGTTCGCGCCGATCTTCGTCGAGGTCCGCGATCCCGGCAAGCAGGTCGACTGGCTCGGCAAGTCGCCGCGAAAGAAGCGGGAGGGGGACTGACATGGCCTATCTGTTCGAAGAACGACGCGCGCCCCGCCCTGGCCAGCCCAAAGAGCAGGACGCGCCGATCTACCGGCTGAAGCTCACGCCGAGTGAGATCGAGGCGGTCGTGGGTCGCGTCGCAGAACTCCTCCGGTCGAGAAACGGGGCGCACCCCGCGAGTCCCCAGCCACGTCCGCAACTGATGACCGCGACCGAAGTCGCGCGCTGGTGCGGCGTCGAGCGCTCCTGGGTCTATGCGCACGCCGAGCAGTTGGGCGCTCGCAAGATCGGCACCGGCGAGCGCCCGAGGTTGCGCTTCGATCCCGAGGAGGTGAGCGAGCGGATCGCCGCGCTGAACGACTCGCAATCGGGCCGTGGATCGCGATCCACGTCGATTGCCGTCGATCCCCGCCGACGCTCGCTTTCCAGGCGACGGAGAGGTATTGTCGTCGGGAAAGAAACAAACGGCCGGGCGGCGCACAAACGCCCCCGGCCCGGCGCCGAAGGTGACGCTTCGACGCGATGATCAGCCTAGCGGCGACCCGGTTGACCGGCGCCGCTTGGCGTTCGCGCCGGCGATGCCTTCCGCGCCTCGGACGAGGAGGTGACGGCAATGGCTCGTAGATCGGAAGGCCAGGTGGTGGAGCGCCACTGGAAGAGCGGGCGGGGCTATGCGCTGCGCTTCCGCGCCTTCGGCGAGCGTCAGTACCTGACGCTCGGGTCGGAGACCGAAGGTTGGAACCGCGGGCGCGCCGAGGAAGAGCTGGCAAACGTGCTCGCCGACGTGCGGCGGGGCCTCTGGGTGCCGCCGACGCGTCGGCGGCGGAGTGAGGAGCGAGCCGAAGGCCAGGGCGCCGAGGGCGAGCTGCTCTTCGGCCCTTTCGCACAGCGGGTGATCGCCCAGCGCGAGGGCGAGGTGAGCGCCAGTTACCTCCGGATCATGCATTGGTGCCTCTCCCATCTGTTGCCCTACTTCGCCGACTGGCCGCTCGCCGAGATCGACGTGGAAGCAGTCGACGCCTACCGCGCCTACAAGGTCGAGGAGGCGGAGTCCATCCGGCGGTCGATCGAGCGCCGCAAGCCCAAGCTTGACGACCGCGGCCGGCCGCGTCGACCGCTCAACGCCGCCTCGATCAACAAGACGCTGAAGCTCCTCTCCTGGGTGCTCTCGATCGCGGTCGAGTACGGGCACATCGACCGCAACCCCGCCGAAGGGCGACGGCGCCGCCTGCCCGAACCAAAGCACGCTCCTGTCCACCTCGACACCGTCGAGCAGATCCAGGCGCTGCTCGACGCCTGCGCCGCGCTTGACCGAAGCCCGCAGCGGCGCTCCGAGGGCAGGGTGGCCGTGATCTCGACCCTCCTCTTCGCCGGCCCGCGCGCCGAAGAGCTTTGCGACCTGCTCTGGCGCGACGTCGACCTCGCCAACGGGCGTATCTTCATCGGCCGCTCCAAGACCCAGGCCGGCCTGCGCGAGATCGACCTCCTGCCGGTCCTGCGCGACACCCTCGCCACCCACAAGGCCGACGCCTACCGCTGCGGACCCGACGACCTCGTCTTCCCGACCGCGACCGGCGGGCGCCGCGACCGCCACAACCTGCGAAGCCGCACCCTGGGACTGGCGATCAAGCGAGCCGACGAGCTGCTCGCAAGGCGCGGCCAGCCCTCGCTCCCACGCGGCCTCACCACCCACAAGCTGCGCCACACCTTCGCCTCGATCCTGGTCGCCACCGGCGAGGACCCCGCCTCGGTGATGGCCCAACTCGGCCACGCCCACCCGGCCTTCACCCTGCGCGTCTACACCCACCTGATGCGCCGCGGCAAGGAGGAGCGGGCGAGGTTGAAGGCGCTGGTGGAAGGCGAGAGGATCGACGCGACGACGATCGAGCCCCTCGCGACGGAGGAGGCAGGGCGATGATCTCCGCGATCGGAGTCGCGATCCTCGCCGCCATTGTCATCTGGCTCTTCGGTGGCCTACTGGCACGCTGGGCCGGCGCCCTGCTCGTCGTCGTCGGCGCGGCCGGTCTCGCAAGCATTGACGATTCCAACGGGCTCCTTTTGGTCGCGCTCGGCGCCCTGCTCTGGCTGGCAGGTCACCTGCTGTACCGAGTGCGACGCGGCATCTGGAAGAGCGCGCTGGCCGAACGCGTTTGGCAACGGTAACGTTCCGTTGTCATGGCGAAGGCCAAGAAGGAAACGAAGAATCTAGTGACCAAGGCTGGAGAGGAAATCACTCCAGGGATTGCTGACGCCCTTGCGGCAGAGGCAGGGCGCGGTTATGACCTCTCGAAGGCGAAGCGCCGCCAAGCTGGGCAGATTCGCGGTGTTGCACCCTCCTCTTCGGCAGCGAAACCCCCACGACCAGATACGCAAGCAGGGTGACTCTGTAGGGCTATCCTCTGTTCGGATCCCAACCCGGGCGGTTTGCTCAGCTGGGAGAGCACCTGCTTTACACGCAGGGGGTCGGCGGTTCGAACCCGTCACCGCCCATCGCGGGAAGTCAGGCTAGCTTCGTCAGGCACCGACTCGGCTGGGGCCGAGAAGCTCCACCGTCGCCGCCACCCTGGACCGGGCGGCATGCTCACGCCAGTTCCATTCTCCCTCGCGACCGAGCGCCGCGGCGAGTACCTGGCGGAGTAGCTGTGAGGGGAAGCCCACCTCGGTGGGCGACAGCCAGCGCTCGCCGTCCGGGGCCTCGTAGAGGAGGTACTCGCGACCGTCGGCCGCGGCTCTTAGCGGCTCGATCCCCGGCTCGATCGGCCGCCATTCGCAGAGTTGGCGCAGCCGTGGCCGGATCTCAACGTCGGCGGGAAGCAGATGCAGATGCGCGTGCTCGATCGAGCACGCGACCCTGAGACCGTCGTCGCCGGAGCCGTGCTCGAAACCGTGCACGGGAAGCGTGGTGAGCTCCTCGAGACTCCGTCGCGTCTCCGCAGCCAGCGCCTCGACGTCAGCCACCGCCGCGTTGTCCGCCGTGGCGACACTTCGGACATGCTCGCGTGGGCATACCAGCACATGGCCCTCGGCTAGCGCGCCGACGCTCGGCATCGTCACGGCCCGCTCACGGGCCGCCAAGAGCGGCTGGCGGGACCATCTCGTGCCGAGCAGCGGCAACAGCCGGTTATGCCTCGAATCGCCCGCGATCTGACCGCAGAAGTCGCATGAGGCAGTCATTTCATTGCCTCCGTCCGGATGTAGGGGTCACTGTACTTCTGGCGATGGTCGATGAAATCATCATAAATCTTCTGGCTGATGGTGACGGAGTCCTTCATCTCGGTGACGATCGCCTTTGCTGCGTCGCGCGCTGCATCGGTGTCGGGCCACTCGTCCCGCTCTCTTCGCTCGCGCAGGCTGCGCGCCGCCCGCTTCAGCTCGCCGCGCGAGAAGCGTTCGGCGTCGTCGGCCAAGGCCTTGAGCCCGTCCTCTTCGAACGGCGGCGGCGAGTCCTCGTCGAAGTCTTCGAACAGGATTCGCCTGCGGGCGTCCCGGTCGGCCGGGCCGACCCCAATCCGGTGGTCGATGCGGCCGCCTCGCAGCACCGCCGGGTCCATCGTCTCGACGTGGTTCGTGCAGATGAAGAAGAGGATGCGGCCCTTGTCGTGCAGGTCCTGGAGCTTGGGCAGCATGCTCGCGGTGACGAAGGCGCTGATGCTGCGGGTCTGCTCGCTGCTCTCCTCGGGCGAGCGATCGCGGAAGAGCTCGTCGCACTCGTCGAAGATCACGACCGCCTGGCGCAGCTCCTGCAGCCGCTCGAACACCGACTGCGCTTCGGCCTCGATCGCCTCCATTCCCTTGGCGATGAAGATGCCGGGGTTGAGGAAAACCACCGGCCAGCCAAGCGCGTCGGCGACCGTCTGCACGATCGTCGTCTTCGACGTCCCAGGCGGCCCGAAGAGCAGCACCGACGCGCACTCGCGACGTCCAGAGGGCAGTTCACGGGGGTCCGCCCGGATTGGCTCGATGATCTCGCTCTGCAGGTAGCCGTAGATCGGGTATGCGGCGTCGGGCTCTGCCTTGCATAGCTTGCTCCAGCGCAGCCAGAACGGCCACAGCTCGTCGTCGGGGCGGGCGACCGTGAAGGTGGCGAGCACCGTCCGGTTGCGGAGATCCTCGCGCAGGTCGTTGGCGGCGATCGCGAACTGCAGCACGATCGCCGAGGTCCACGACTCGATCCTCTTTTCCTGGTAGGGATGATCGGAGGCCCAGCCGCGCGCCTCGTCTAGCTCGACGATCGAGCGGGCCGCGAAGGTTCCCGCCTTGGTGATCGCTGCGACGATTTCCCTCGCCTCGTCGCTGTCGAGCTCGATCGCGCCGCGGTCGAGCAACAGCTGGAAGCTCCGTGTGACGGCCCAGGCAACCTCGTAGGTCGAGATCTCGAGTCGGCTCGGCTCGCTGTGAACGACGCGCCCGAGCGGCCAGCTTCCCGCGCTGTCCTGCGCGGCGACCGCGGCCCGCAGCGCCGCCAGTGCCGCCTTGTCGTACCCGGGTTTCCTGCGCTCGCTCAGCGTCGCCGCACAGAAGGCGAGCACCACCGATTCGCCCGGGCTGATCGTGTCGAGGTGGTGCTTTGCCAGCAGGGCCAGCGTCTGCTCGTGAACCCACTGAAAGTGTTGGTCGACGGCCTCGTTCACCCGCTCGGTTGGGTCGAGCCGCCCGTTGGCGGCGCGCAGCGCCCTCAGCACGTGAAAGACGACGAAGGGGTGCGCGTCGTTCTTCGGCCCGTGCCCGTCGATGAGATCCTCTACTCCCGCTTCGATCTTCTCGCGCGCCGGCGCAGCGCACTCCGAGAGCTCGGGGATGGTCTCCGCCACCGCGGCCGCCTTTGCCGTCGTCGCCACGATTAAGGCCCGCGTGAACTCCGGGTAGTGCAGCTCGGAGGCGCTGAGCAGAACCTCCGGCCCGGGCTCGACCACTGCCTTCGCCATCGCCAGCAGCTTTTCCCCGTCGATCTCGAGCCCGTCGATCGCCGCCTCGCGGGAGTCGAGTAGCTCCTCCGTGCAGCGACAGGTCACCGTCGGCCGCAGCTCGGTCGGCTCATCCATCGTGCTCCGCTTGAAGGTTCCCCGCTGGTCGTCCCACAGCTCCACGGTGGCGCGCACCGCCGTGCGGGCGAGCGCGCCGAAGTCGACCTCCTCCAGCGTCGCCACGTTCGGATCGGGTTGCCCGCTCACTCGTCCAACTCCAGCTCGAGCTGGGCTGGTTGCGGCTCGCCTCGCTCCACCCGCAGCTCGACGAAGCCATCGTCGAAGCCGACCCACACCGAGGCGGCGCCAACCGTCAGCCGCTGCTCGCGCAGGGGCAGGCCTTGTCGCAGTGGAGGCACCATCGGAATTCGAAACATTACCCGCGAGTTCTCATCGAGGACCTCGACCGGATCGGCGCTGCCGAGCGCCTGCCCCTGGCGGGTGGGTTCCTCGGCCAGGTTGAACAGTGCCTCCTCGTCGGCCTCCCGCTGTTCCTCCATGCTGGCGTCGGGCACCGTCGATTCGAGGAAGACAAGCTCCTCGAAGCCGCCACGCTCCGCCCGCTTGCGCCGCTGTGCGGCCTCGACGTTCCCGGCGTCGACGCCGAGTCGCCGGTAGAGGGCCTCAAGCACCTCCGCGAGGTCGGCCAACTCCTCGACCAACTCGTCGCCGTCGCTGGCGAAGACCTCGAGCGCCTCCTCCACCAGCTTCTGCCGCAGCAGCCAGCGCGCCTGCGCGTCGTTCGCGTGGACCACCCTGGTCCCGCCGCCAGCGGCGCTGACGATCTCCGGAATCCGGTCGCGGACCAGCTTGTTGTAGTCCTCGGGCCGCACGATCGGCGCGGCCGCGCCGATCGAGGTGACGTGCGCGCCCGTCGAGCGGAGCAGGTAGAAGGAGTGGCCGAGCACGCTGCCCTCGAAGTAGACTGGCAGGTCCGCTGTGGCCGCTCGTCGCCCGACCTCTTGGACGAAAGCGGGGTCGCGTAGCTCGGCCGCCACCGGTCGCAGGAAGATTCCCTCGCTGGCGACGAGATCGAGGGAGGCAAGATCGGCGGGTTCGCGCACCACGGCGACCTCGCCGCCCGGCGCGAACTGCACGGTCTGTCGCCGCACCGGCACGATGTGGTCGGTGTAGTGCCAGGGCACGAGCCCCGCGGCGCCTCGCCTTCCGCCGACGCGGGCGAGCACCATCAGTTGCACCTCGCGGTCGAGGTGATCGGCGAGTCGCAGCGCCCACTCGGCGACCGTCGCGACCTCTTCTTCGTTCAGCACCGCTGCCCAGTCGTAGGGCGCCGGCACAGCCTCGAAGTGCCAGCCATCCACCTCGTTCCAAAGTAGGCAGGCGCCCTTGTATTCGCGCCGGCTCTCGGTGCGGCCGGAGCCGGGGCGGTGGAAGTAGCTGTCGTGGGGAAGGCCGCCGACTCCGTCGGGAAATCCCCACAGCGCGTCGAGCCGGACCATCTGCGTCCCCGGCCGTGCCTGGGCCATCACGCTCGCCCGCGCGGGCACCAGCGAGGCCGGCAGGAACGCCCACTCGCCGGTGCCAATGCCACGCCCCGCAAGGGCAGCTGCCGTCCCCCGCATTGCCTCGAGCAGTGCATCGGACGATGCCAGTGGATCGCTCGTGGGCAGCGCCAGCGTCTGGTGATTGCTCTCGCTCGTTACGTCGCAGCGAACGACGAGCGGCGTGCCGGCGCGGGTCAGTGTCGCTAGGTCCTCCCGCAGCTCGGCGAAGCCGCTTGCCTGCTGCTCCTCGAACACGCTTCCGGGGAGGAAGTAGACGGGCGCGACCGGCAGGCCGAGCTGTTCCATCGCGTAGCGACGTTGCAGCTTGCTCCAGCCGGCTGCCTCCGCCCGGCTCAGACGGCGAATCCGCCGTAGCCCGCCAGCGGGCTCTGCGCCACGGTTGTCGCCCGGGGAGATGCTGAGGTAGTCGGCAACGGGCCCGCCTCGGATCTCGTGGGCGCTTTCGCGCTGCACGACCCAAAGACGCCGGCCGTCCCAAACCCACTCGCAATGCACCCTTCCGTCGCTGTGCTCGCGCAGCTCGCCAGCCAGCCGCCGCAAGGCCGTCTCGAGCGTTCCGCGGTCGCCGACGTCCAGCGAGAGCGGCTCCCCTCTGACGCGGATACGCCTCCGCCCGCCGCCCGCCTGGTTTTCCTCGATCAGCCACTGCGAGCTGCGTTCGGCGACGCGACGCTCGTTGGAGAGGTAGCCGGCGGATCGGCGCGCCATCCGCACCTGGACGACCGCGAAGACCGGTTCCTGCGGGCGGCTCTGTTCCAGCACTGCGTCGACCGTGGCGAACACCTCCACCTCCTGCAGGCTGGTGTCGTGCGAGCGAAACCGCCCCCGCGCCTCGCCGTCGGTCTCGCCGGGGGCGTTCGAGCGCGCGATCAGCCCCTGCGAGCCTTCTATCGACTTGGCTTTTCGCAGCAGGTCGGCCAGTGCTGCGGTGTCCTCGTGGGTCGCCCCCGCAAAAGCTCGGGCAGCCGAGCCGCCGGCTTCCTGCCAGGCCTCGAGAAAGGGTTGTCCGAGAACGACGAAGGGTGGCGTCCAGTCCATCGGCAGATCTAGCAGGCCGACGGCCTTGCCGCCCAGCGCTTGCACCCGGCGATCGCCGGGCCGTTGCCAGGAAACCGCTGAGACGATCCGCCGCTTCTCACTCATCGGTCTCAGTGTCGACCCTACCGGCGGACTTTGCTCTTTTCCGTGATGAGCCGTGACCATCGCATTGGACTGCTCGATGTCGGCGGGCTCCCGTTCGGCCAGACGAAGTGCATACGTGTCCCCGGCGATCTATCTCGTCACGGTACGCTGACATGCCTCGATGTCAACCGCAACCGCCCCGCCCCCGACGATCTGCGAAGTTGGACTGGGCAGCAAGCAGCTCGGCCAGGTTCTTGCACTCCACCGGGCCAACAAGCGGTGGCTTGGGTTCCTGCCCGATGCTGGTTTTGACGATCGCGCCGCCGCCGGCACGCTGCTCGCGGCGGTCGATCACGATCAGGTTCTCGGCTATGTGCTCTTTGACCTTCCTGCCAATAGGGTCAAGATCGTCCACCTCTGCGTCGCCCCCGAGCGTCGCGGCAGCGGAGTCGCACGCCATCTCGTCCAAGAGGTCAGCAGCCGCAATCAGATGCGCCTTGGTGTCGAACTCGCCTGTCGCCGCGACTTCCCGGCCAGCAAACTCTGGCCGCAGCTAGGGTTTCGGCCAGCGGACGAGCGGCCTGGTCGTGCCGCGGCGGGGAGCGTGCTCACCGTCTGGTTTCTCGACCACGGCCACCCCGACCTTTTTAGCGCCGCGCCGCAAGACCGGGAGCTGGCCGCAATCGACCAGATGGTGCTCGAGGATCTTGTCTCTGACGATCCACATGGGTTGGAGAGTCGCTATCTGCTCGACGACTGGGTGGCCGAGCTAGCTGAGTTGTGCGTTACGGATCAGGTCTTCCACGAGACCAACGACTGCCCCAATGAGCGACGACGCCTCGACCTGCGCCGCTACGCCGCGCAATGCAGACATATAGCCCGGGGCGCCGACACGGCGCCGGAACTGCTCGCGAAAATCGCCGAGCTGGCGCCTTCGGCTGGTGCAGCTGATCACCGCCACGTCGCCCTCGCCGTTAGCGGCGGGGCTGACTACTTCCTCACTCGAGACACCCCATTACTGCGGCACGCAGAGGCACTCGAAGCGCACCTCGATATCGGGGTTCTGAGGCCCGAGGTGCTGATCGACCGTTTGGATCGTGCTCGCCGCCAGGATCGCTACGAGCCCGCCGCTCTGCAAGGCACCGCGATCAGCCAGTCGCGCCTGTTGGCCGGTGAACAGGACGATTTCGCTGTCTCCCTGTTGAACAATGCGGCTGGCGAGCGGCTGGCGTCACTACGCGCTGTGCTCCGCCCGGCGCTCGCGGACCCCGACAGCCAAGAGGTGCTCGCCTTCCGCGAGCGCTCGGGGCGGCTGCTCGGTGGCGTCGTCCGGCGCTTCGACGGGGACCGGCTGGTGGTCAAAGCGATTCGGGTGCGTGGCGCAGGCCCCGTACCGGAGGCGCTCGCCCGCCAACTTGCCTTCTCGCTTCGTGTCGCCACCGCCGACCGTCACTCCGGGACGGTGGAAGTGGTCGATCCCTGTCCGTCTCGATCAGTGCTCCGCGCTCTCCCGGAAGAGGGATTCAAGCGAAGCGAGGCAGGCTGGAGCTGCCAGGTCCGACGCGGGGTCATCTCGGTTTCGGACCTTGAGGTTGAGCTTGCCGGGCCGGAGGAGGCGGCTGTGATGGAGCGTCGCTGGTGGCCACTTAAGCTGCTCGACGCCGACATTCCTACCTATATGGTCTCGATCGAGCCAGCTTGGGCAGAGCTGCTCTTCGAGGCCCGACTAGCGGGCGAGACGCTGTTCCCTCGCGAGCTGGCCCTTGGTCTGAGCCGCGAGCACGTCTACTACCGCTCGACGACGGGCCTTTTGTTGCGCTGCCCGGGGCGGGTCCTTTGGTACGTCAAGGGGGGCAAACTCGGTCACCCGGAAGGCCACCTTCGCGCTGTCTCACAGCTGAGCGAGGTCGTACGAGGCGATCCCAAGGGGCTTTACCGCCGCTTCTCTCGCCTCGGCGCTTGGAGCTTCGATCAAGTACGGGAGGCTGCCGGTACGCGGAGCGAGGCGATGGCGCTGCGAGTCGTCGATACTGAGCTTCTCGCAAAACCGCTGAGCCTCGAGGATCTACGCGCCGTTTACCGCGAGGCCGACCGCGATTTCCACGCTCCGCAGGCGCCGATCACCGTTGACGAGTCGATCTTCAGTCGGCTCTACGCGCGATCATCCCCGTATGCAGAGTGAACCGCCCGCGCTTTTCCTCTCGCTCAAGCCCCGCTTCGCCGAGATGATCCTTTCGGGACGGAAGACGGTTGAGTTGCGGCGAGTGCGGCCCAGGGCTGGGAACTCCACCATGGCGGTTTTCTATGCGACCTCGCCAGCCCAGTTGATCGTGGGCACGAGCCGGATTGAGGGAGTCGAGACCGGCGCGCCGGCAGAGATATGGCGGCGCTTCGGCCCGGATTGCGGCCTGGCTCGCGAGGAGTTCGATGCCTACTTCGCGGGGGCCGATCTGGCGGTGGCAATCCAGCTAGCCGAGCCGCAGCGGCTCGGCGAAGGCATTCCCCTCGCCGAGCTTCGTCAGCGCTGGCAGGGCTTCGAGCCGCCGCAGAGCTTCCGCTACCTTGATGCTACTCGCGCCGCTTCGGTGTGCTAGTGCAGGGACGCCTACCTCGCCTTCATTTTCGCTGCTGACCGTGTCTCAAGGAGGACGCGCCCGCGAGAAGCTCTCAAGCGCACGGACGGCAACGAGAGCTTGCCTTGCTGGCGCTCCGTCCGCGCCGGGCGCGAATATCGAGGTCGCTACGGTTGTCATGTGCCGAGGGTAGAATTCGAACATATGTTCGATAAAGAGACGCTGGTCAGCGCCAGGGAGCGGGCTGCCGTCCTCGCTCTTATGGCTCGGCGCAAGGTCGAGTGGAACCGGCTGGCCAGCTCGATTGAGGAGTCTGAAAGCGCCCTCGGCCTCTTGGAGCAGGTCAAGGAAACCGGAGATCCTCGCCTCTTCGCCGTCGAAAGCGCAGAGGTCACGCTGGATCAGCTCGAGGAGCGAGTGATCTCCTACGAGCAGGAGGGGATCCGGCTGATAACGGTTCTCGATGCCGCCTACCCGATGAACCTACGGATGGTGCATGACCGACCGCCGGCCCTCTTCGTGTGGGGTGAGCTGAGCCCCGCGGACGAGCGCTCCGTGGCGGTGGTGGGAAGCCGGAAAGCCTCACCGGAGGGTCTCGAGAAGGCTGCGGAGACCGCTCGCGATCTGGTCGCCCGTGACTTCGTCGTCGTCAGCGGTCTCGCCGCCGGCATCGATAGCGCCGCCCATCGAGCGACCCTTGATGCGGGGGGGCGCACGGTGGCGGTCATCGGTACCGGCCTTCGACACCACTTCCCGAAGCAGAACGCCGAGCTGCAGGAGCAGCTTGGCCGCGAGAGCGCCGTCATCTCTCAGTTCTGGCCGGGCCAGGAACCGCGTCGCTGGACGTTCCCTCAGCGAAACGCGGTGATGTCCGGCTTCGCTCGGGCCAGTGTCGTCGTCGAGGCGGGCAACAAAAGCGGAGCGCGCATGCAGGCTCGCTTGGCGATCGAGCAGGGCAGGCCGGTCTTCCTCTTGCGCTCGCTGCTGCGCCACCGGTGGGCGCAGACTTACGCAGAGCAGCGTCCCGGCACCTATGTGGTCGACAGCGGCGAGGAGATCGTGGGGCACCTTGAGCGGCTCTATTCGGACGACCTCGCCCTGACCGCGTAAGGCCGCCATGGCCCCGGGGGGTCGATGAGGCCAGCCAGGCTTACGAGCGAGCGATGCGGAGCATCGTCGCAGCGGCCCGGCCCACGAAATCCCTGCTTCCCAAAATCGGCTAACGATTCCGACTACGCTTCCGATAAAAGCTACAAGTCAAACAGGAACTACAGAACCGCTAATTGCTACGATTAGGAAAGCGATCACGGAACCGGATAGGAGCACCGATGGCTGTAGCAGCACCGCCTCGCCCTTCGACGATCACGATCAAGGACGCAGCCAAGAGGCTGGGGGTCCACGAGAACACGATCCGCAACTGGATCGACCGTCAGATCCTGGGCTCCTACCGCTTGCCGAGCGGACAGCGGCGGCTGCCGCTCTCTGAGGTCGACCGCGTCGAGGAGGAGGTCTTTGGCGTCCCGACGTCTCTTCCCGAGGTCGAGACGACCAAGGCGCCGCAGGCCAGGGCGGCCGAGCCGCTCACCGGCAAGCTCCCCTAGCTTCGAGGGGTGGATGGTCGCCGTTGGTGGGCATTTATTGGCCCGCCATGCCACCGATCGACCCCGCCAAGTATTACGCCGAGCGCGATGTAGGCACTCCGCGCAGGGCGACATTCACCTCGACCTTTCATTCGCGGTGGCGACCGTGGCTGGAGAGGACGCGCCCCCGCGGGGCGCCCGCAAGCGTCCGGGCGACGAGGATGGCGACGTAGCCATTCGCCCTCCGCTGCTGGCGCCCGGGATCGTCTGCAGCTACACCTGCGGCTTCACGGCGCAGCCACCAGGCCAGCGGGGCTACTCCCATCCCTTCCGTCTCGTGGCGCCGATCATGAGCCTCACCGCCTTGAAGGCGCTCGGCGTCAAGGCAAACGAGTTGCGCAAGCTGAAGGACTCAGGCTTCCTGCAGGGCTTGATGTATCTGCCTCAGACCGATCAGCTGCGACTCGACGAGCCGGTCGATGACGAGGAGTTCGAAGGCGACGCAGCTGCACTTCTTTACAGGCCGGCGCTCGTCACGCAGGCTCTCCTGGATCGGCGCGAGCGAGCGCAGCGCTCAGCGAGCCGGCTCAGCGAGTTCTGATCGCCGCTCTGACGCAGAGCGTTTCGCCCAACCGCTTCGATCCGTTTGACGAGGCGCTGCGGGCACCCGATTTGTCAGATAGCTGGAGCGGATAGCGGGGCTCAGGCGCCCTCGTCCTCGCGCCGGTAGCGCACCACGCCCGGTAGGTCGCGGGTGCTGACCGGCCCGGAATGGCTGTCGAGCCGGTTGTCGCGCTCGGGGATGAGCAGGACGGCGTGCCCCTGGGGCCCATCGTCGAGGCTCGTGTTCGGCTCGGATTCCCAGGCGAGCACGGGATACACGCCCAGTCGCTCCGGCGCTGCATCGAGCGGTTCGATCGAGATCTCGGCGACCCAGCCGGGCTGAGCGGGAATCGGATCGGCGACGGCGTCGATCAGCAGCGCCTCGAGCCGGCCGTACTGCATCTCGATCGTGCTGTCGGGGTGGAAGTCGACGAGGTAGGGGTCGTCGCCGCTGAGCAGCAGGACGCGCGGTCGCTCCCTGCCGTCGGCGTCAGGCCGCGAGTAGTCGACCACCGGCAGCCGGACCATCCCTGCCGGATGCCCGTCCTTGTCGATGAACTCGTAGGTCGCAAGCAGGCGAATCGCCATCGCGGTCGCGATGCTACTGAGGACAGTCGAGTCGCTACGAATCGGCGGGGAGGACCGTGAAGGCCTCGCCGCGCAACGGGGTCATCGCCCGGAAGGCGCGCTCGTCGAAGCTGGCGATCCGATCGGTTCCATGCCGGTCGGCCAGCACTGCAAGCGAGGCGTCGGCGAGGCCCAGCTCGAGGTCGCGGTAGCGACGCGCCAGGTCGCGGGCCGCTCCCAGCTCCTTGCGATCGAGGCAGTCGACGACGAAGGTGCCCGCAGCGAGGTCGTCGAGGAAGGCGAGCTCGACGTCGACGCCGAGCCGGGTGAGGATCAGGTAGTCGGCCTCGGCGACCGCCAGCTGCGAGGTGACGAGCGGTCCTCTCTCCTCTTCGAACAGCGCGACGACTGCCTCGTGCTCGGGGTCGTCGGCATCGGCCTGCGCGAAGAGAGTTCCGGCATCGACAATCAGGGTCATCGAGCGCGCTGGCCTCGGGCCTTGCGGTACAGCTCGTCGGCATCCCAGCGCCGATCTCCGCTGCCACCGCTGCGCCCCTTGCCCATGCTGCGGAAGGTGCGCGGCGGCGCCTCGGAGAGCACCCGCTCCACGCCCTCCCGGATCAGCTCGGCCTGGCTGCGACCGCTGGCCGTCGCCAGCCGGCCAAGGCGCTCGGCCTGGGAATCATCGATGTAGACCGTGGTCTTGTGCACGTACGTATGGTACCAGCTAGGTGGCAGAAGAACTGGATGATCCTGTGTTCCGCTTCGCGGTCCTCCTCCGTCCGTCGCGGCTGAGTTCGGAGGCGGGTTTCGCGTGCTTCCAGAACCCACGCCTTGCCTCGCGGGCGAGATCGGCGATTGGGATCGCGATCCAGCCGCGGGGCGATGGCACCGGGCTGTGGAGCAGGTCGAAGAGCTCGCTGGGATCGCCCGTTGCCACGCCGTCCAGTGCGTGGACATCGATTGCCAATACGAGAGGGTCGGCGCCATCGAGCCGAAGCTGGACGCAGGCGCCGGTCACGGCGGAGCCGCAGTCCTTCCAGGCGATTGACGCCTTACGTATCGGCAAAGCGCTGGCGAGGACGTTGAAGATCACTACGGCCACGACCTCGTTCTCGCCGTAGAGGCCGCTGTCGCTGCTCTCGACGTGCCCGCCGCGGATCCACCCGCTCCACGTCCCGCGTGGCACCCGAGCAAGGTCGAGCAGGTCCTTCTCTCCCACCAACCGAATACTGTCCGAAGATACGCTCATAATTGTGCTCAGAACTATGCTCCAAATCGAAAGTAGACAGCTCTCGCCCCACATGGCGCTTCGACCGACGACTGCGTCGGTTGGCTCGGCCGAGCAATACGCTGGCGCGTGTGACGCGGCCGAAGCCTGGATTCCTCGACAAGCAGATCAAGGTCCACCGCGAGGGCGGTCAGCGCTGGAGAAACGAGGAGGGCACCCGTCTGTACGAGTGGGACGACCTGCACGGCGAGATCGAGGTATACGACAAGCGAGGCTTCCATCTCGGCACCCTGCATGCGGTCACCGGCCGCAAAGAGAAAGGTCCCAAGAGGGGGAGGAGGATTGATGTCTGACGCCTACGTAGACCAAGTTCTTGCAGGCACCGCAGTCTGGACCGACATCGACGCCTTCATCGAGCGTTGGCACGCCGAAGAGGGAGGCCCCGACATCGAGGACTTCCTCGGCATGAGCGCTGAGGAGTACGGCCTTTTCGTCGAGGAGCCGCGGTCGCTGCGGTTTATCCTCGCTGCCCATGAGCGCGAAGAATCTGTATCCGACGTCCTTGCTGAGGCCGACGAGCATGCAGTCGCGGCCAGGGGATTGGACACCGGCGATGCGCGGAAGGTGCAGAACTGGCTGAGAGAGACCGGCCGCCTGGTCTAGCGCTGAGTCCCGAGGAGGTCCTCGCGGAGACCATTGTCGGCAGGTACGGCCTTCGGCCGCCGGTCGACGTTCTGAGCCTCGCCAAGAGATTCGCAGACGTCGAGTACGACTCGATCCCGGGCAGCTGCGATGGCTTGGTGCTCGGCCTCGACGGCCGCGGCACGAGACCGCTGATCCTGGTCGAAAGGTCCGACCACCTGACCCGCCAGCGCTTTACCCTCGCTCACGAGCTCGGCCATCTTCTTCTGCCCTGGCACCTCGGTGGCGCCTTCGCCTGCGACACGGCGACCGATCGCCCCGACTTCTCACCGGCCGCGAACTTCGAGCCGGAAGCCAACCGCTTCGCCGCCGAGCTACTCCTGCCGTCGGCGTGGCTGGACGCGCTCATCTCCTCCCGCCGCGACGAGAAAGTCGGCGATCTGGTCCGGAACGTCCTCGATGCCGGCGTCTCGACCTGGGTGGCGTCCTTTCGGCTGACCGAGCGGCTTCCCCGTGGCCACGTTTTCGCCGTCATCGATTCTGGCGACGGGAAGGTTGTGCTGAGCGGCGAGACGAGAGGGACCGGGATCGGACCGCCGCCCCAGGGTGCGCAACTCGATAGAGAGCGGCTGGACCGCTTCGCCTCCGAGGTAGAGGAGGTCAAAACCGGAAGTCGCCGAGTGCTCTGGTGGACCTATCGCGGCCAGGCCGACGACTTCACCGCGCCAGCCGGAGCCTCAGGCGTCGTGCTCAAGGGGTTGGCGCAGCAATACGGCACGCAAGTCGATCCCCCCCGCAAGCTCGCCCAGCGTTGCAATGGCGTCGTCGCCTATGCATACGACACAGCACGGCGAGATGGAGAAACCGATCCGGCTCGTCTCTACACCGTCTTCAGGGGCCGCTTTGCCAAGAAACGCGGCCTACCTCCAGGTCTCATCGACGCCCCCGAATTCGACGCCTGGCTGCGGCTTCGCGCTGCTGAGCTCGGAAACCAGCCCGGACGGTAAATGTATAGGGCGTTTTCGCAGCTTCAGCGAAAACGCCCTATACATTTGCTGCTCATCGGCGTCGGCACCTTGGGCACTCGGCCCCACGAGTGCCCGAAACGAACCAAATCGGCGTATATCCCCGCACATTCGGCCCGGGTCGTAGACTCGACCCAGCACATGAATCCCCTGCACACAAGCCGATTCCAGCCGCTCACTCCGAATCCACCCCAGCGCCTTACAAGGAGGGGGTCACTGGTTCGAGCCCAGTACCGCCCATCGTGGGAAGCCCATGGGTAACCGCCGGTGGGCGCCACCCAGACTCCCTACCAATCGCGCTAATCTGCCGTTTGCTGTGGGTATGGAGACTGGGCAGGTTCAAGGCGGCGGCACGCCCACCGAGGGGAAGATGGAGCGGGGCTGGCGCCTGACGAAGGCCGCGTGGGCGCTGATCCGGCGAGATCCGACGATGGTCGCAATTGCGCTGATGGGCGCCGGGTGCGGGTTGGCGGGAGCCGCGGCGCTCCTCTACTTCTCCGGCTACTTCAGCTCACCGACCCACTCGCGGGGCGACCTGGCGCTGGCGGCGATCATCGGCATCTACCCGATGACCTTCCTCAGCGTCTTCTTCAACGTCGCCTTGGCCGGTGCCGCCGCGGCCAGCTTCGACGGTCAGCCGATCGGCGTCCGGGAGGCGCTCGGCATCTCCTGGAAGCGGCTTGGCCGGATCGCGCAGTGGTCGCTGCTGGCGGCGGGGGTGGGTCTCGTCCTCGAGCAGATCGCCTCGCGCATTCCCGGCGCCGGTCGCCTCGCGTCCTGGCTGCTCGGCGCCGCCTGGAGCCTGGCGACGATCTTCGCCGTGCCGCTGCTCGCCCTCGACGGCGCCGGACCGCTCGAGACCGCCAAGGAGTCGGTCCATCTGATCAAGAGCAAATGGGGGGAGGGGGTCACCGGCTTGGTCGGCATCGGCGCCTGGACCGTCTTCGCCATGATCCCGGTGGGGATCGTCTTCGGGATCGGCCTCAGCGTCAGGAGTCGGCACGCTACCGAGGGCGCGGCGCTGATCGCGGTCGCGGTCGGGGCGGTCCTGTTGGTATCCGCGCTCTCGCTCGCCACCCGGCAGGTCTTCTCGGTTGCCCTCTACCGCTATGCCAGCGGGGTACCCGAGACGGAGGGTTTCGCCGCCGCCGATCTCGAAGAACCGTTTCGCCGGCGTGGCAATCGCGACTGACCGACCCCGGCTCACCTAAGGCCGAGGTAGGGAGGCATGGATGTCCCAAGGATCCTGGAGCTCATGTCGGCCGCTCGGGATCCTCGATCGGCGATGGCGTAAGGCCGCCCGCAAGTTCTGCCACAACCTGGTCGATCAGCTGCGCGGAGCGTCGCCATCCCTTGACCTCCCAGGCAAGCGCGCCAGCCGGATCTGCGCTTGAAGTGGCATGGACGATCCAGGGACGGCCGAACATGGACCTCGCGACGATGCCGGCTGCTACGAGCAGGCCGGCGAGGATCAGCTCGATCCCAAAGAGGAGCAACGGGATCGCGATCACCGCGATGACCACCGCTGCGACGATGCCGCCGAGCAGCAGCTCGATGCTTTCGAAGCTTCCGACGTCGACAGGGGATATGGACCACAGCACGTCCAGAGTCTGTTCGGAGTTCTCTCCGAGCCTCAGACGTCGCCGGCGAGGAAGGCCGCGTGGGCACCATTGACGTGCGACGCGCCATTCGGCACCCGATGGCGTCCTGACACGGCGTGATCCGAAACGAAGCCCCATACCTGTCCTGCTGCGATCAGCCGCCGAGCCCGCCCAACACCGCAAAGGGGTTTGGCGGACGCTCGACGTAGGCGGCGGCCCAGGTGCCCTCGACTTTGACCCGGCTACCGGATGGGGCCTCGTTTCGGATTCGCTCAGCGAGTTCCTTGGCCATGTCCTCGTCGGTGGCCCCGACGAGCAGGAATCTCCAGCGATGGACCGTAGGCAAGCCTTCCCCCCGCAGCTGCTCGGAGAAGCGCACCGCGTCGTGGCGGGAGGGGAGGTCGACGCGGACCACGCGGTCATGGAACGCGTCGCTCAGGTCATGTTCGAGCTGTTCGCCGTCGAGGCGCTCGGTCAGCGCATGCGCCCGGCCCTCCTCGTGCAGGTCGATCTGAAGGCGCCAGTCATCGTTCACGGCTCTGTCCTTTCACGTCTTCTGCCAGTTGCTACGAGTCCGCGGGGAGGATTGTGAAGGCGCCGCCTCGTAACGGCGTCATCGCCCGGAAGGCGCGCTCGTCGAAGCTGGCGATCCGATCGGTCCCATGCCGGTCGGCCAGCACGGCGAGCGAGGCCTCGGCGAGGCCCAGCTCGAGGTCGCGGTAGCGACGCGCCACGTCGCGGGCCGCTCCCAGCTCCTTGCGGTCGAGGCAATCGACGACGAAGGTGCCCGCCGCGAGGTCGTCGAGGAAGGCGAGCCCGACGTCGACGCCGAGCCGGGTGAGGATCAGGTAGTCGGCCTCGGCGACCGCTACCTGCGAGGTGACGAGCTGCCCTCTCTCGCTTTCGAACAGCGCGACGACCGCCTCGTGCTCGGGGTCGTCGGCATCGGCCTGCGCGAAGAGCGTGCCCGCATCGACGATCAGGGTCATCGAGCGCGCCGGCCCCGAGCCTTGCGGTAGAGCTCGTCGGCATCCCAGTGCCGATCCCCGCCGCCACCGCTGCGGCCCTTACCCATGCTGCGGAAGGTGCGCGGCGGCGCTTCAGATAGCACCCGCTCCACGCCCTCCCGGATCAGCTCGGCCTGGCTGCGACCGCTCGCCGTCGCCAACCGGCCGAGGCGCTCGGCCTGAGAATCGTTGATGTAGACCGTGGTCTTGTGCACGTACGTATGGTACCAGCTAGCTGGTAGACAGTCGGCGTGGTCACTCGGCAGCGCGTCGGGCACTCGTGCCCAGAAGTGCCCGAAACGGGGAAGATCGACGTGTACCCCGCGCATTCAGCACAAGTCGCAATCCCAGCCCACTTTTTGTACGAATCCCCTGCACAGCCGCCGATTCCAGCCGCTCTTATGGAATCCGCCAGGGTGCCTTACAAGGAGGGGTTCGAGCCCAGTACGGCCCTTAGCAGGAAGCCGCTGCATATTTGCGATTGCTACTTCGGCTCGTAGCAGCGTGGGTTCTCGATGCAGTACCAGTTGATCCCCGAGCAGCGGCTTGCGCAGCCTGTGAACGCCCGGGGAGACAGCCGCGCCGAGTCGTGGTTTACGAGAGAAAGGCGATCAGCCTCGGGGACGAACCTCGGCTCGGGCAGCTCCGGTTGCTCCCGCGGAGCCGCGGCCGTCATGTGGATGCCCTCCAGCGAAACGTCGATCACGTACTGCCGGTCTTCGAGGGCGGGAGGGTGGATCATCGAGAAGGGCGGCCACCGTTGACGGCGGGGCCTCGGTTCTACGATCACCGTCTCGCCGATCAGCAGCTTCGGCTGGGCGCCCTGGAACACGGCGGAGCTGAGCGTGGAGACGTAGGTCGCGAAGACGCCGAGGATGAGGCCGGCGATGATTTTCGTTTCCTCTCCTGCGCCGATGAACTGGCCGAGCACCGTGGCTATCGCCGCGGCAAGCAGGAAGCGGAACGCGACGGTGGCGACGATGCGGTGGATGTACCACCAGCGCGTCACCTCCTTCCAGCTATGCGGAAAGGGAAAGCGTGGGTCGCGATCCCGGCAGGGCCGCGCCCCGAGCTGCCCGCTCACGCGCGGCAGGATCACGTACCAGTCGACCAGGCTCGAGAGGTAGATCGCCGCTGCGGCGATTGCCAGGAAGCCGATCGCGACTCGCGCAGTCGCGGCGCCGTCACCATCCGGGCTGAGCCCGACAATCCACGAGACGACGATCAGTAGCGTCGCGGGGGCAAGGGCAGCCACCGCATCGCTTGCGACCACGTCATCGAGCTTGGCGCGGTGAGGTGGGGTCGTCGCGCCGGTGACTGCGATGTCGCGCCGGTACCGCAGGCTCAACAGTGCCGCGCCTGCCGCGCCGCTCAGTGCGCAAAGAAGCGCGAGTAAGGAGGCGCCGAGTATCCCCGAGGCGATCAAGAGCGCGGCCAGTACGACCGCATGGGCTCGCACGTAAGGAAGGGGGCTCATGTCTTTAATAAGGTACTTGCCGATGCTCGACCGAATCGAATGGCTGAAGTCCAAAGGTCGTACGCTCGGACGCGGGGAGTTCCGTGCGTCCGACGCCGATCGCCGGGACGCTCACCGCCGTATCGACCTGCACGAGACGCTGGGGCACCTGAAGGAGAGTCAGGGTTCGACGCTTCGCCGGGAAGTCGACGCGGCCCCGACGTTGAATGGGATCGCGAAAGTCTTTGTCGACGCGGGTCTCCCCGAGCTTCCGGCTCGCTCGCCGACGACCGAGCGGCGGGTCTCGTCCCAGGATCGTGTCGAGGCGATCGCCCTGCTCGAGAAGGCCTACGCCGAAGGCCGGATCGAAACGGCCGAGTGCGCGGCGGCGAAGGACCAGGTGAGCGTCGCGCGGACGCGCAATGAGATCGACGCCGCCTTTCACGGCCTTTCGAGCCCGACCCGGGTCGCAGTGGCGAATACGGCGTCGAGTGTGACGACGCAGACCGCCAAGCTGACCACGCACGTGGTCGGGGAGGGCGGACGCCGCGTCGGGAGGGCTTTTCGGCAAGGAGTGTTCTCAATGGGCGCAGCGATGATCGGGTTCATCTTCTTGATCGCGGGAATCGGTCCCGCGGCTCTCCTCTTCTTCTTGCTTGCTGTCGCATTCTTCGTCAGTGCTGCCGTTTCGTTGGTGACCTCGCAGTCGTCTGCTTAGCAGGGCACCGCGCCGGCCGCGCCCGGCGCCGGCGGCCGTTAGCCTCGAGGGAATGGCAGACTCCGTTCTCGCCTCCGATGGCCTTCGAGGCGCTTCGCCGGCGATCGAGCGGGCGCTGCGGCTCTTCGCGGCCCCGCTCGGTGGCGACGAGGTCGACTTCTCCCACGGCTACCTCGACCTGCTCGGCGAGCGCGACCCGACCGGGACGCATCTCGGCCAGCGGCTGATGGTCAGCCGGGCGCTGCCGTTGGTCTACCAGCGCTTCTGGCGCCCGCTCGGCGGTCGCCTGCTGATGGGTCTGACCGGGCCGGGGACCGGGGAGGAGCACCGCATGGCGCTGGAGATGCTCTCGATCGAGCCCGGCGACCGGGTCCTCGACGTCGCCTGCGGCCCCGGCAACTTCAGCCGCGACTTCGCACGCGTCGCGAGCGAGGGCCTCGTCGTCGGTCTCGACGCCTCCGCCTCGATGCTGGACGTCGCCGTCCGCGATACCGATGCCGACAACGTCGCCTATATAAGGGGTGATGCCTGCGCCTTGCCGTTCCGCGACGGCAGCTTCGACGCCGTCTGTTGCTTCGCCGCTCTGTACCTGATCGAGGAGCCGATGCGGGCGCTGGCCGAGATCGTCCGCGTGCTTGCGCCAGGAGGCCGGGTAGCGCTCCTGACCAGCTGCAACCGGGGCCCGCTGCCGGCCGGTGTCATCAGCCCGGTCGTGCGCCGGCTGAGCGGCGTGCGGATCTTCGATCGCGACGAGCCGAGGCGGGCATTGGTCGACGACGGTCTCGTCGAGGTCGACCAGCAGGTCACCGGCCTCGCCCAGTTCCTCTCGGCGCGCAAGCCGGAGGTGGCCTGAGATGGCGCACATGGGCGGCACCGCAAGCGCCGAGATCGACGCGCCGCTCGACACCGTCTGGGCGGTGGTCGAGGACGTGCTCACCGCCCCCGATTGGCAGGGTGGGCTGGAGGCGATCACGGCCCTGGAGCACGACAGCGACGGGCGCCCGACCCTGGTCGAGAGCGTCAGCGACATCAAGATCAGGCACGTCAAGACGCAGGTGCGGTTCAGGTACGAGCCACCCACGCGCCTCTCCTGGACTCAGGAGAAGGGCGACCTCAAGTCGGTTGAGGGCTCCTGGCTGCTGGAGGACCTCGGCGACGGACGAACCCGGGCGACCTACTCGCTCGACGGCGACCCCGGGCGGATGCTCGGCATGCTGATCCGCGGGCCGGTCGAGGCCGCCGCCCGGGCGGTGCTGGTCAACGCCCGCCCCGGCGAGCTGAAGGCGCGAGTCGAGTCGCCTTAGCGTGTTAGCTTCGCTCGCAGCCGCCGCCACAGCGAGGGCGGCCGTGGCTGGGTGCGGCGCCACTCCTCCTCGGTCGGCAGCCGTCCCGCCTTGCGCGCCGCGAGGACGCAGGAGGTGTGGGCGTGGCGCCGTTGCGAGCTGTCGCCCTCAGGGGCGATCAGGAAGTGCTCGCTGAGCGCGGGCAGGTGCTTGCCGCAGAGCGGGCAGCGGTAGGTGGCCGGCTTGCGGTTCTGCGCCGGCCGCATCGCCCACCAGCGGACGGCGGCCATCGCTCAGGACGGGGCGCGGCCGGCGAGCTCGGGCGTCACCGTGCCGCCCCGACGCCGCTCGGACTCGGTGACGACGTCGAAGAAGACGTCGTTGCGACCGCGCCGCATCCGGTAGGGGAAGAGCCCCCGGCCGCGGCGGCTTGCGGCGGCGACCGCTTGGAAGCCCGCCTCGTGCGCGCGGCTCCAGCGGATGCCGAAGATCTCACGCACCCGCGGCGGCAGCGTCCCCTTGATCAGGTGGTTTTGGAAGGCGATGTTGCCGCGTGCCGCGGCGGGCACCGGCTGGCGGAATGCCACCAGTGGCGCCATCTCGAGCCCGTGCGCGGTCGTCTGCAGGTCGGGCGCCGCGAGCTTGCCGTCGAACCAGGCCTTGAACTCGACGTGGCTGCTCGGCACCTCGCTCGCCGGCAGGCCGAAGAGCTCGCCGAAGCGGACGTAGTCCTGCCAGAGCCGCTCGCGCTCGTCGGGGTCGAGCGGGCGGACCAGCGTCTCGTACATCTCCCGGCCCGAGTCGGCGATCACGGCCAGGGTCCACAGCATCAGCTCCGGGTCGAAGGCGGAGTAGGGGGTGCCGGCGGGGAAGGGGCCCGCCGGCTCGGACAGCTCTCCCTTGACCTTCTCGTGCAGCCGCCGCACTTTGGCCAGCACCGCATCGGCCTCCTCGCGCGTTCCGAGGAAGACCGTCTCCTGGATCTTCGCCGTGCGCGCAAGCCGCTCGAACGGGCGGTTCCCCGACCAGGTCGAGAGCATCGTGCCCGTATAGGTGAGCGGTTCGAGCGCGCCGATCAGCAGCGCCCGCTGCCCGTAGAGCAGCCCGACCGCGCGCTCGCCGTGGACGCGGCGCGCCATCGAGCGTCCCGGCGGGAAGTAGTGCTCGTCGGTGTTCCGCTCAGCCTCCACTGAGCGGAGATGTTAGAGGCAGGATCTACTCCGGCGCGGGCGGCTCGGAGGAGAGCACGACCGCCGCCGGGACCGAGCCCGGCAGGCGCTTCTCGCGCAGCTCGTGCGCGGCGAAGATCTCGTCGAGGTCCTCGCGGGTCAGCGTCTCGCGCTCGAGCGCGTTGGCGGCGAGGTCGTCGAGGCACTCGCGGTTTGCGGCCAGCAGCGCCCGCGCGCGCCGGTAGGCCTCGCGCGCCAGCGTCATCGCCGCCAGGTCGACGTCGCGGCGGGTGCGGTCCGAGAGCGCGTAGTTGTCGGTCGGCAGCGCGATCGGCGGCGCCCCGTCGGCGTCCAGGGCCACGCCCATGCCGAACTCGGCGACCATCTGCTTGCAGACCAGGTGCACGCGGTGCAGGTCGTCGACGGCGCCCGAGTAGGACTCGTTCATGACCTCCTCCTCGGCGGCGCGGCCGCCGAGCAGCGTCACCAGCTCGTCGAGCAGCTCGTCGCGCGACTTCAAATAGGTGTCCTCCTGCGGCGAGTGGCCGACGAAGCCGAGCGCCGGGCCGCGCGGCACGATGCTGAGGATCTCCGGCGGGTCGAGGCCGAGCAGCCTGCGGCAGAGCGCGTGCCCCGCCTCGTGGTAGGCGACGATCCGGCGCTCCTTCGTGCTCAGCCGCCGCGCCTGCTGGGAGCCGACCGACTGGCGCAGCAGCGCCTCGTCGAGGTCCTCGCGCGCCATCGCCTGCCGTCCCGCCCGCCCGGCGATGATCGCCGCCTCGTTGAGCGCGTTGGCGAGCTGGGCACCGGTCATCCCGGTCGTCTTGCGGGCGACGTCGGTCAGGTCGAGGTCGTGGCCGAGCGGCTTGCCCTTGGCGTGCGCTTTGAGGATCGCCTCGCGGCCGTCACGGTCGGGCGGCGAGACCAGCACCTGGCGGTCGAATCGGCCCGGCCGCAGCAGCGCCTTGTCGAGCTTGTCGACGTAGTTGGAGGCGGCGATCACGATCACCGTCCCCGGGTCCTTCTCGAAGCCGTCGAGCTCGACCAGCAGCTGGTTCAGCGCCTGCTCGCGCTCGCTCGAGCCGCCATCTCCACCGCCGCCGCTGCGCGCCCCCCCGACCGCGTCCAGCTCGTCGATGAAGATGACGGCCCGGCCCGACTTGCGCGCCTCTTTGAACAGGCGCCGGATGCGGGCGGCTCCCCTCCCCACGAACATCTCCACGAAGCTCGATCCCGAGGCCGAGAAGAAGTCGACGCCGGCCTGGGCGGCCACCGCGCGGGCCAGCATCGTCTTGCCGGTCCCCGGCGGCCCGAACAGCAGCACGCCGCGCGGCGGCTGCGCGCCGAGCGCGGCGAAGCGCTTGGGGTCGCGCAGCCACTCGGCGACGTCCATCAGCTCGTCCTTGGCGGCGTCGACGCCCTGCACCTCCTCCCACAAAACCGGCTCGGTCTTGCTCGCCTTGACGGTTTCGGGCTTGGTCGTCCCCATCGTCCCGCGCAGCAGCGTCAGGAAGACGATCAGCAGCCCGAACATGAAGAAGACCCCGAAGACGGGGTACCAGTCGAAGAAGAATTCCTTGATGTCGGTGGCGGTAAGGGCGAGGACCAGGTGCATGAACCCCCCCAGGGGTCATCTCAGAGTGTGCGGGGAAAGCCGCCGCGGTCCAATCGCACATACGTCCGCGACCCGGTTTTGCATCAAAGCTCGCGCCTGCTGACCACGCCGCTCTGCAGGGCTCGCTCGGCCAGGGCGACGCGCTTGCGGTTCTGCGGCAGCTCGCCGACCTCGAGCTTCTCGAAGAGGGCGCGCATGTGGGTCTTGACCGCGTCGACGCTGAGGTGCAGCTCGGCGGCGATCGCCTGGTTGGTGGCGGGAGTGGCGAACGGGTCCTCGTCTTTATAAGGACGGCAGAGGGCGAGCAGGACGCGGCGCTGGGCGGGGGAGACGGTTGCGGCCGCCGGCACCTGGCCGGCTGCGACGGTCGCCTCCGGTGCGCCCTCGCCGGGGCGGCGGAAGAGGACCGTGGTCTGGCCGAAGCGCAGCGTGTCGCCGTCGCGCAGGCGACGGCGCCCGTCGACCCGCTGCTCGCCGACGAAGGAGCCGTTGCGCGAGAGGCCGTCGTCGAGCAGCGTGCACTCGTCGCGGACCACCTCGATCTGGGCGTGCAGGGCCGAGACCTCCCCGTCCCAATCGAGCCGCACGTCCGCCGACTCGCCCCGTCCCACCCAGAGCGCCGCCGTGCCCGGCTCGACCACGACGATCCGCTGCACACTGCCGCCGTCGCGGAAGACGAGGAAGGGACGGCCGCGACGTTCGGCCTCGATCTGGGCTTTCAGCTCGGGCGCGCTGGCCTGCCGGCGGTCGTTCATGGGGTGAGGGATACCACCCCTTGGGCTTCTGGGCACGGGACGGGTTCCGGGCGAAGCTGACGTCAGATCCCGAAACCCAAGACTCAAAGGAGATTCAAATGTTCCGCACTCGCATCGCCGTCCTCGCCGCCGCCGTCGCCAGCCTCGCCCTGATGGTCGCGCCCGCGGCCGGTCTGGCCAAGGCCCCGGTCAAGTTCGGCGCCAAGCTCGACCCCACCGTCCAGCCGTCCAACTCGCTGCCCGGCCTGCCCTGCAGCCAGGAAAGACTGCACATGCCCTGCACGATGGTCCAGAACGAAGCCTACGGCCGCCCGGAAGGCGGCGAACTGGCCCCCCGGTCGGGCACGATCAAGAAGATCCGCATCGTCGCGGGCGGGCCGGGAACGTTCCGGCTGCAAATCGCCAAGGTCAAGCGCTCGACCCTGTTCGGCTCCAACGAAGCCAAGGTCGTCGCCTCCGGTCCCAAGCTCTCCTACGAAGGGCAGAGCGAAGCGAACTGGGAAAGCGACAGCTACCGGGTGGAGAGCTTCGACGTCGACGTGCCCGTGAAGAAGGGCCAGCAGCTGGCCATCCACACTAACGACACCTCGATGGTCCGCTGCTCCTCCGGCGGCGACAACACGCTGATCTATCTCGGCGGCAAGTACCTCGGTCAGCCGTTCAGCCCCGCAACCAGCACCGACGGCTGCTGGATCCTGATGGAAGCCGTGATCCGTTAGGCGTCCTCGGCGGCTCGCACGACCTGCGAGCCGCCGACTATCGCCTCGGTGCCGTCGTCGCCGAAGACGATCCAGGCCTTGTTGCCGCCGTCGTAGTCGGGTGCCCAGAGCTTCAGCGTCGCCGGACGGTCCCAGACGGTGACCTCCTCCTCGCCGGTCTCCTCGAGGCCGCGCCAGATCCGCACGAAGGGGTTGCCCTCCCACTCCGCGCCGATCGTCGTCGGCTCGCGGTGGCCGGGGTGGACACGCGTGTCCGGCGCCAGCTCCATCAGCCGCATCACCGAGGCCTCGAGGTCGGCGAAGCCGCTGGCGCCCGGGGCCATCGTCCCGCCGACGGTTCCCTTGAAGAGGACGTCGGCGGTGAAGACGTCGGAGCCGTTGACGAGGAAGGCGAGGTGGCCGGCGGCGTGGCCGGGCGTGTAGATCGCCTCGACCTCGAGCCCGCCGGTGGACAGCTTCCCGCCGTCGGCGAGGATCTCCGCGACGTCCTCGTCCAGCTCGGCCGCGCATGCGGCGTGGGCGACCAGCGGCGGGTTGCCGATCCGCCGTCGCGCCTCGGCCAGGCCGGCGACGTGGTCGCCGTGGGGATGGGTGACGAGGACGTGGGTGATCTCGATGCCGTCGCGCTCGGCCCGCTCCAGCAGCGGCCCGAGGTCGTCGTTGCCGTCGATCAGCAGCCCCTTGCCACCTGCCTCGTCGGCGACCAGGTAGGCGTTCGACAGCCACATCGGGTTCTCGGTCCGCTCGACGATCACAGCGCCGCTGAGTATTGCGGTTTTGGCCAGACACCCGCATCCGAACTCGGTACGACCGTGGGGGCCGCAGGATTTGAAGCGCGGCAGCAGGCGAGCTACCGTGTTGGAGGCTGACGTGATGACCAGAAGCACTCCGGCGCCAGGGCTCCGCCCGGTGCTCCTGGCGGTCTTATTCGCAATGGCGCTGATGGCTGACACCACCCCAGGACCCGCCCCTTGAGCAGGCGCCCGGCAGGGGCGCTTGCGGGCATGGCCATGATCCTTCTCCTCGCCTCCCCGGCGGCGGCGGCCCCACGGCCACGCGACACCGTGATCGAGGCGCCCAGCGCCGGCTCGGCGCTGATCTCGGCCGCTGCCGACGCGAACCGCTACCCGATCAACGACGGCAGCGGCGAAACGGTGGCGATCTCCGTCACCGAAGCCTGTCAGTCCGCCTGCACGGCGGCGGAACCGCAGCAGATCGCCGACTTCCTCGGCACGCTGATCCATGGCTCCGAGATGGAACTGCTCACCGTCCAGCTCGACACGCCCGCGCAGATCGAATTCGACTGCGGCTACGGCGCCGAGGCCTGCTACTACGGCGGCGAAGACAAGATCGTCCTCAGCGGCGACGACACCCCGGCGCCGGAAGGGGCGAGTCGCGAGTTCGTCCTCGCCCACGAGTACGGGCACCATGTCGCGCAGCACCGCGAAAGCCCGCCGCCGTTCCCGGCGGCGATCGACTGGGGGACACCCCGCTGGGCGAGCTACGAGCACGTCTGCCAGGGGTCGCGGGCGGGGGCGCTCTTCCCCGGCAACGAGGGCCTGCACTACTTCCGCGATCCCGGCGAGGCGTTTGCGGAGAGCTTCGCCCACCTCCGCTTCCCCGACAGCAACGTACCGTGGCGCTGGGCGGCCGCGCTGAAGCCGGACGCCGCGGCTTTCCAGGCGATCCGCGAAGACACCCTCGAACCGTGGCTGGGTCGCAGCGCCTTCAAGCTGCGGGGCCGTGCACCGCCGCGGTACGCCGGGGCGGCCGTTCGGGCATTCGGGACTCCGCTCGACGGCACCGTCAGCCTCCGGCCGGCGGGCCGGTCGCGCTACCAGCTCAGCCTGCTGAACCCGGCCGGACGGGTGCTGCGCACCTCACGTCATGGCCTGAGCTTCGGCCACCGGCTCAACTACACCGTCTGCGGACAGTCTCAACTGCGGGTCGCGATCCGCTCCGCCCGCCGCTCCGGCGGAGCCTTCAAGCTACAAATCCAGCGACCCTGAGATAATCCCCGCCGGGCGATCCCCTCGCCCTTCCCAAGGGGGCGTAGCTCAGTTGGTTAGAGCGCCGGCCTGTCACGCCGGAGGTCGCGGGTTCGAGTCCCGTCGCTCCCGTATCGGGGCCCTGAGGGCCTCGGCGGCCGAGACAACTATGTCCACCTCGCAAAAGAGTTGCAAAAGGTGTGGGGTGTGACTGGAAGAAAGTTTATGTCAGCGTTTGCTAATAGTTCGGCAGCCTGGCGCCGTGACTAAGCGTCAGGGGCTAGGGCTTCGCCGCCTACTGTGCGCTCGGCCTGGGCAACCAGATCCGACAGCGGAATTTCGAGTGCGGCTGCGAGCTTGAACAGGTTTCGGAAGCTCGGGTTTCGCAACCCGCGCTCGATCTCGCTGACGTAAGTGCGATGCATTCCGGCAAGGTCGGCGAGCCCCTCCTGAGAGAGACCGTCGATTTCGCCCCGTCGCGTACGAATCGCTTCGCCAAGAGCCTTAAGAGCCACCTCCGACACGCGCCGAGCCTGCCAGCTATTTCGTTATGAGTCTACAGAATATAAGTAGCTAATCACCGCGCCCAAAACCCCACACTTATGCGTACCCATAAAAGTCCTTGCGCCAAACATAGAGCTTGAAAAAACACTACTTAGAGCGTTCGGGTACTTTCCCGACGTTTTCCTGCTACACACAGTGTGTCAGTGACGGCGGCCGGTATGCCGGTAAGAGGTTAGGTGTTGGTTAGCTCGCTCGAGGCTGGCCAGATTGCGCGCTAGGGCTAGGCGCAGCGGGCTATGAAAACGATCTTGGAATGGACCAGTTCGTCCACCGGTTGCTTGGGAACCGCATCGAAGCCGTGGCCGTAGACGTCGAGGCACTCCAACCCCGCCCCCGCCAACTGCTCGAGCACTTCCGCTTCGGGGAAGTGTCGCTGGTGATGAACGTGGGTCTCGGCACCCGCTCCGTCCTCGCCGGCGCCGATTTCGAAACGCGCTTCGCTGATCGAGCCCGGCGGCGTCTCGGCCGAGCCCTGGCCGCGCCAGACCAGTTGCCGCCCTCCTCGTTCGACCCGCTGTTCTTCGGCGAAGAAGGTGCGGTAGGTCTGCAGGGTGTTGACGTCGAACATCAGCAGTCCGCCGGGGGCCAGGTTGGCTCGCATCCCGCTCAGCGCGTCCCCCAGTTCCTCGGCGCTGAGCAGATAGTTGACCGCGTCGTCCAGTGCCCAGACGAGATCAAACTCGCCGAATTTCGGCAGCTTCCGCATGTCCGCCACCGACAGCCGCGCCGCCCCACGGGCCTTGGCCCGGGCCAGCTCCAGCATCGAGGGCGAGATGTCGCAAGCGGTGACCTCCCATCCCCGCTCGAGCATCGGCAGGAAGCTCTTCCCGGTCCCGCAACCGACGTCGAGCAGGCGCCGCCCGCTCAACCCGTGGCCGCTGGCCTTGGGAAGGAGATTGCCCAGCCACAACTCGTAGTCGTGGTGGGCGGTGAAGTCGTCATAGACCGACGCGATGGCCTCATAGGCCTGCTCCGCCCACTGGCCTCCCGGCTGAACTGCTGCTGCTACGTTCACGCTCCCGTGACCAATGAATGTTCGACATGGTTTCATTGATCAAATCTGCTAGTCTGATCCGATCGTGGAGGTCCGTCGTCTTGATCACCGGGTCAGCAGCGGGGTAGATCCGAGCGAGTTCTGGGACTGGGACGAGGTCCACAGGACCTGTCTCCGCTTCGCCTTCCGCTATGCCAAGAGCCGCACAGAGGCGGAAGACATCGCCCAGGACTCGGTGGTGCGAGCCTGGCGCAAACGGACGACGCTGCGCAAAAGCGAGGCGCGCAAGTCGTGGCTGGCGACGATCGTCCGCAACGAGGCACTGCGCGAGTTCGCCCGCAAACGGCCCGCGCCCACCGACACGCTCGAGGCCTGGCAGGGGAGCGACGACGAGCGCGTCATTGCCACCGTCGAACGGGCCGACCTGCACGCGGCGCTCGAGCGCCTCAACAAGCGCGACCGGCAGCTGGTGCGACTTCGCTACGACGAGGACCTGACCCAGGAGGCCATCGCCCATCGCCTCGGCATCCCGCTGGGCACGGTCAAGGTCCGGCTGCATCGCGTGCGCGCCAAGCTGCGCCGCGAGATCGGCGCTTTTTAGAGACCCGGGGAGGCGGGCGGACCGGCGAGGCGCTGGGCCTCAGCCGGCCGCTGCGCGCCGCATCTCCACGGTCGCGGCGCCGGGGCCTATGTAGGGGACCAGCATCGCGAAAAGCAGGTCGGGCAGCAGCTCCGGCAGTCGCTGCGCCCGCCCGGCCAGCAGCTCGTCGAAGATCAGCCCGGAGACGGCGCCGGCGGCCATCAACCCGATGTTGCCCGGCAGCTCGCGGCCGCCGGCCAGCTGCTCGCCCTCGGCGAGATATTCGGTGAACCGGGCGATCGCCTCCCAGTGCCGCCGCCGGGCGTCGGCACCGGCCGCGGCGACCTCGACGATCGCCGTCCTCGCCAGCTCGGGATCGAGGGCGAACAGCTCGACCACCGTCGCCAGCCCGATCCGCATCCGGTCGAGCCAGGGCTGTTCGGGGTCGCACCTGGCGATCACTTCGGCGAAGACCCGCTCGACGACGAGGTCGTAGGCGGCGAGGAAGCATTCGTGCTTGTCCTCGAAATGCTTGTAGAAGGTCGTGCGGGAGACGTCGGCCTCCTCGATCACGTCGGCAACCGAGGTCGCCCGGTATCCCTCGCGGCCGACCACCTGCACCATCGCCTCGAGGATCTGTCGACGTCGCGTTTCGCTGCCTGCCATCGGCCCGCCCGTCAGGGTTGAACTACCGAGTATGCGGATCATAGCGGCAACGTGTACGTGAACGTTTATCGAGTCAGCCTCTCGACCTCCCTTGCCGCCGCATCCGGGCCGATATACGGAACCAGCGTCGCAAAAAGCACATCCGAAAGCAAACCGGGGAGCTCTCTTGCCCGCCCGGCGACGAGCTCATCGGAGATCAGGCCGGTCACCCCGCCGATCGCCATCCGCGAGGTATTGGCGGGAAGGCCGCGGCCGCCCGGAGCGAAGTCCCGGCCCTCCTCGAAGAGCGGGGTGAGGCGCTGGATCGCCGCCCGGTAGCGGCGCTGCGCCGCCGGTCCGGCGTTGCCGATGTCGACCAGCGAGAGCCGCGCCAGCGCCGGCTCCTCGGCGAGCACTTCAAGCAGCGCCGCGAGCCCCGCCGCCGCCTGGTCCGGCCAGCCCTGCTTTGCGTTATAGGCGCTCATCACCCGCCGCACCAGGACCTCGACCGCGTTGTCGTAGGCGGCGAGGAAGCAGGCCTCCTTGTCCTCGTAGAGCTCGTAGAAGGTCGTGCGCGAGACGCCCGCCTCCTTGGTCAGGTCCCCCACGGTCATCGCGCCGTAGCCCTTGGCCGCGACGACGCGGACCGCCGCCTCGAGCAGCCGCTCGCGCTGCGAGCGCGAAACCACCTCCGGAGGCAGCCGGTGACGTCCGCGCGGAGGGCGCCACCGGTCTCCCACCCCTGCCCGCTCCACTCCGGTCAGCCTCCGGGTGGGCTCAGAGATCTGACTCGGGCTCCCTGACCCACGTCAGCTCTCCAGGCTCTTCTCGGCCTGGCGCGACTGTCGCAGCGCCTCCTCCTGGCCGAGGTAGGGAACGGTCGTGATGTAGACGATGTCCGGCAGCAGCTCGCGCAGTCGCTCGGCGTTGCCGGCGAGGATCTGGCCGACGATCAGCGACTCGGCGCCCGAGAGTGCCGCCCGGCCGGCGCTGGAGGGGATCGCTTCCTCCTCGACCGGATCCTCGCGGCCACGGTCGAGCAGCGACTGCAGCACTTTCTTGCCCGAGGCGTAGAGCTCGAAGGCACGGTCGCCGGAGGCGGGCGCCTCGACCAGCGCCATGCGGGCGAAGGCGGGGCGGCTGGCGAGCAGGTCGAGGAACGCGGCGGCGGCGTCGCGGACCATCGTCGCCCACGGCTTGTCGGGCGAGTAGGCCGAGAGGATGCGCCCCATCGCGTCCGCCAGAGAGATCTCCATCGCGGCGTGGAAGCAGTCCTCCTTGTCCTTGAACAGCTCGTAGAAGGTGGCGCGGGAGACTCCGGCCGGCTCGCAGATGTCGGCGATCGTGGTCGCGCTGTAGCCCTTGGCCGCGCAACTGTCGGCCATCGCGACGAGGATCCGTTCCCGCTGCGAGTGGGCGACGAGCGGCTCGGCCAGGTCCTCGCGGCCGGCGGGGAGGCGCTCCTTCTCGATCAGCCCGCTGAGGTTCACGAAAACGCAATTGTACACCCCAAGCGGCACTCTGTGGACGATTCAGTACCGGATTAACAATCAGCTCAGCCCGGGAGCTGGGCGGGGAACGCGTCTGGACGCACTGTACATCCGGGCGAGAGCGCTACCGAAAACTTCGGACCGCTGTACAACGACCTCTCGCGGCACTGTCGCGACCATTTGACGATGCAGAAGACGCTCCGCCAGATAGTCGCTTTCGGTGGGGGCGGGTTCTCGATGGAGTCGGGCAACCCGCTGCTCGACGACTACGTGCTCGACCTGAGCGGGTCGGCGCGGCCGAGGGTCTGCTTCCTGCCCTCGGCCAGTGGCGACGCCGATCACTACATCGTCCGCTTCTACCGGGCCTTCTCCGCCGATCGCTGCGAGGCCAGCCACATCTCGCTCTTTCGGCGCGAGCAGGGGCCCGAGGATCTGCGTGCCCATCTGCTCGACCAGGATCTGATCTACGTCGGCGGCGGCAGCGTGGTCAGCCTGCTCGGCGTCTGGCGCGCGCACGGGATCGACTCGATCCTGCGCGAGGCCTGGGAGCGCGGCGTCGTCCTCTGCGGCCTCTCGGCCGGCTCGCTCTGCTGGTTTGCCGACGCGGTGACCGGCTTCCACGGCGTACCGCGCCAGGTCGAGGGGCTGGGGCTGCTGCCGTTCAGCAACTGCGTCCACTACGAGCGCGACTCCAGCCGTCGCAACGCCTACCACGACTTCCTCCGCGCGGGCATGCGCTGCGGCTACGCCGCCGAGGACGGCGCCGCGCTGCACTTCGTCGGCACCGAGCTGCACCGCGTCGTCGCCTCGCGACCCGAGGCGCGCGGCTACCGGCTCGACACGATGGGCGAGCGCGTGGTGGAGATGCGGATCGCCACGGCGTACCTGGGCCACGCGGGCCCCGCTCCGCTGGCCCCGCTGCCGGAGGCGATGTCCACCGCCGTGGCAGCGTGATGAGCGACCGCGTTCGTCCTTTGTGGCGCATAGCGATACAAAGGACGAACGCGGTCGGATGATCAGCCGCGTCCTCGCCCTCGGCGGCCACGACTTCAGCTCGCGCCCGCCCGACCGCGCCGTCTGCGAGTTGATGCTGCGGTTGGCGACCACGCGGGCCGGTGGGCGACCGCGGATCTGCATCCTGCCGACCGCCAGCGGCGACACCTCGGAGCTGATCGGCCGCTTCTACTCTGCCTTCGGCGAGCGGCCGTGCGAGGTCTCCGACCTCTCGCTGTTCCGGCTCGGCAGCCGCCCCATGGAGCTGCGCGACCACATCCTCGAACAGGACTTGATCTACGTCGGCGGCGGCAGCCTGCTCAACCTGCTCGCGGTCTGGGAGGCGCACGAACTGGGCGCGATCCTCAGCCTGGCCTGGCGAGAGGGAGTCGTCCTCGCCGGGCAGAGCGCTGGCGCGATGTGCTGGTTCGAGGCGGGCATCACCAAGTCCTCGGGCAAGCCGCTGCCCGGCGCCGGCCTCGGCCTCCTGCCCGGCAGTCTCTGCGTCCACTACAACGACGAACCCGACCGCCGCACCGCTTACCTCGACGCGGTCTCCAACGGCATGCCGGGCGGCTACGGCCTCGACGACTACGCCGGCCTGATCTGGGAGGGCACAGGCCCCCCATCAGCAGTAACCGCCCAAAGAGGCGCCCGCGCCTACAGGGTCAGCAAGGGCGAGGAAGGAGCAATCGAGTCCCCCTTGCCAGCTCGTTTCCTTCCCGCACCAGCTCCAGCAGCGCTCCGGGAGGACATCGCGGAGTTCAGGCGGATCACCGCCATGCGCAAGAAGGCCGGCTGGCTCGGATAGCACCAGATGCGATCGCGAAGGAGAGGTAGGGGGCGCCCAGTCGCGAGCGGCGTCCTCTTTTTCGCCCAGTCGCAACCTCGGACGGCTGCGCGGCGATGTGCGAAAAACCCAGCCGCGACTGGGCGCCCCCTACCTCTCCCGCTGACAGGGGCGCGGACTACTCGCCCATCCCAGCCGCCGGCGGCTTGGTCGCGTCGCCGCCCCCTTCGCCGGGCGCCTCTCGCGCGATGTAGTCCTCGGCCAGCAGCAGGTTGTCCTTGGCCCGCTCGACCACGTTGAGCAGGTCGCCCATCAGCGCGACCTCCTCGACCTGCTCCTTGACGAACCACTGCATGAACTGCTCGGCGCGGTAGTCCTTGACCTCGCGCGCCAGCTCGAACAGGGCAAAGATCTCCTCGCCGACCCGTTTCTCCTGCTCGAGCGCCTTCTTCACCGGGGTCGTCCCGTCGGAGTAGCTCGTCTCCTGCGCCTTGATGTCGGGGATGTGGACCTCCTCGCCGACGTCGAGCAGGTACTGGACCATCATCATCGCGTGCTCGCGCTCCTCCAGCGCCTGCCGGTAGAAGAAGGCGGCGAGGCGGGGCAGCGTTTCCGCGTCGTAGTAGACCGCCATCCCGACGTACTGCTGGGAGGCGGCGAACTCGTTGGCGATCTGCTCGTTGAGGGCTGCGGGAAAGCTCTTCTCGGGCATCTGGTTCCTTTCAGTCGGCCCAGCGGAAGCCGGTGGGCGTCAGCTTGGGCAGGAGGGGGCTCGTCGGCAGCCCCGGCGGTGGATCGGCGTCGTTGTAGCCGCGCGGCGCGGTGTCGTTCGGCGTGTCGGGGTGAAAGAGCGAGGCGAGGACCTGGATCTGCCCGCGGCCGGGGCCGAGCTCCCACTGGCCGCCGCCGTACGCGCCGATGCCTCGTTCGGCGCAGTAGTCGTAGGTCTCGCAGAGGTCGCGCAGGCCGCCGATCCGCGAGGGCTTGATGTTGACCATCCGCGGCGGCCAGGGCAGCGCCTCGATGTCGGCGATCGAGTGGATCGGCGCGTCCCAGGTCAGCCGGTCGCGGACGGGCTCCAGCAACGGCCGCGTCTCCTCGGTCACGTCGGGGTCCTCGAGCCAGGCCTCGGGAAAGGCCTCGATCAGCTTGCCGTACAGCTCCGGGTCGGTCTCGACGTCGACCACCGTGCCTTTGTAGAAGCCCTTCAGGTCGAGCGAGTCGACGGCGCCGGTCTCGACCAGAGCGGCGATCAGCTCGTCGTCCCAGTCGTTGACCGGGTCGAGCTTGAAGCGCAGCTCCGGGTAGCGGTCGAGCTTGCGTCGCAGGGTCTCGATCGAGGAGGGCTCGTCGGGGCCGTCGGCGAGCCGCATCGAGCAGACGAAGGTGACCGGGCGGGGCTCGCACCGCAGCGCCTTGGCGATGCCGGTCCCGGCCTGGCGCAGCGCGAGGTCGAGCGCAGCCGACTCGAAGGCCCAGCGCCGGTAGCGGCGCGAGACCTCGCGCTGCGGCTCGGCCGGGAAGGTGTCGACCCCGCCGACGAATTCGCAGAACTCGCCCAGAGTCGCGTAGCCGGTCAGATCGAGCGAGGCGCCGGCATCCTGCAGGGCGATGTGGTCGACGGCGTCGTAGGTGATGTCCTCGCCGAGCCCGTCCTCGCCGTTGCCCCACATGTGGATCACCGTCGAGAGGCGTTCGAAGCCGGGGATGACGTGCTCCAGCGGCTGCAGCTCGTAGCCCTCTATCTCCAGGGGCAGGTCGGCGAGCAGGTCGAAGGTGGGCATCGACAGGAGTGTATGGGGGAGGGAGGGTCGGGTGTCCCGGCTGTTTGCGGCGGGCGCGAGAGGGGGGTGTCCCGGTTGTTTGCTGGGTTTTCGCCTCGTCGTGGCGCGGCCGTCCGAGGGCGCGATTGGGGC
>JAPVSJ010000093.1:0-2103 GCA_047519745.1 Actinomycetota bacterium
TGGCGCTGCTGGCAAGACGGAGTCGCCTATGACCCCGCCAAACACGGCAATTTGCAACGTCTTCAAATGGCGGGGGGTTGACACAGGGAGTCTCATTGGCTGTCCAGCCAGCTCATTCCCCACAACTTAGTATCCGCCACTATGTCCGCGCTCGCAGACTTCGTCGCGGCCCTGCTGCCGATGGAGAGCGGCGGACCGGATCCCGAGCGGACCGCGGCGGTCGCTCGGCGGATGATCGAGCGGATGCCGGCGATCTCCCAGGCTGGCCTGGCCACCGCCTTGGTCGGGCTGGAGGGCCTCTCCCTCGTCCGCACCGGCCGCAGGCTTGGGGCGCTGCCGCCGTCTCGGCGCGAAGAGCTGCTGGCGCAACTCGCCGCCAGGGGCGGCGTGCCAATCCTCGATCCGCTCAAGTCGGTCGTGCTGCTTGCCCACGGAGCCGACTCCTTCGCCCCGGAAATCGCCGCCGTCGGCTCCCGCCACGAGCCATCCCGTCCCGATCCGGTCCTCGACGTCGCGGCGGCAGCCGAGTGGCCGGCGGCGGCGAGCTGCGACGCGGTAGTCGTCGGCTCCGGCGCCGGGGGGGCCTTCGCCGCCCGCGCCCTGGCGCGGGCCGGGCTCGACACGGTGATCGTCGAGGAGGGCGAGCGCTGGACGGCCGAGCGGATCCGCGCCACCCATCCACTCGACCGCTTCGCCGGGATCTATCGCGACGGCGGCACGACGATGGCCTTCGGCAGGCCACCGATCCCGCTGCCGCTGGGCCGGGCGGTCGGCGGCACGACCGTGATCAACTCCGGCACCTGTTACAGCCCCCCAACCCGTGTGGCGAGGACATGGCACGAGGACCATGAGCTCACTCTGGCCGACCCCGAGCTTCTCGGACCCCGCGTCGCCGACGTCGAAGCGACGCTCGGCGTCGCCGCGGCGCCGATGGAAGTGCTGGGGCGCAATGGAGAGCTCGCCCTGGAGGGAGCCGCGGCACTCGGCTGGCGGGCGGCGCCGCTGCGCCGCAACGCACCTGGCTGCCGCGGCGCCTGCCAGTGCGCGATCGGCTGCCCCAACAACGCCAAGGGCGGGGTTCACCTCAACGCGCTGCCGCAGGCATGCGCGGCCGGCGCCAGGATCGTCTCGGGCCTGTGCGTGCGGCGGGTGCTCGTCGAGGGTGGTCGTGCGACCGGCGTCGAGGCGATCCGGGGCGGTGGCGGGCGGGTGCGGATCTCGGCCCCGCTGGTGATCGTCGCGGCGGGGACGATCGGCACGCCGCCGTTGCTGCGGCGCAGCGGGCTGGGCGGCCACCCGCGCCTCGGCCGCGGCCTCTCGATCCACCCGGCGACCGGGGTCACCGCATCCTTCGAGGAGGAGGTCGTGCCCTGGAGCGGCGTCATGCAGAGCGTCGGGATCGAGGAGCTGCACGAGCGCGAGGGGATCCTGCTCGAGGCAACCTCGACTCCGCCCGGGATGGGCGCTGTTTCGGCGCCGGGATACGGCACGCACCTGCAGGGCCGGCTGGACCGGGCGGCGAACACGGCGACGCTCGGCGGGATGATCGGCGACTCCCCCTCGGGGCGGGTGCTGGGTTCCCGCTGGCCGCTGGTCCAGTACCGCCTGACCGGCGAGGACGGCCGGCGCCTGGTCAGGGCCGTGGGGGCGATGGCCCGGGTGATGCTTGCCGCCGGTGCCCGCGAGGTCGAGCTGGGCGGCGGCGCGGCGCCGGTGCGCCGAGAGGCCGAGATCGAGCCGGCACTGAGCACGGTCGACGTCGGCCGCCTGCGCCTCGCCGCCTTCCATCCGACCGGCACCGCCGCCGCGGGCTCAGACCGCGCGCTTCATCCGGTGGACGGCGAGGGACGGCTGCGCGGCGTCGACGGCGTCTGGGTCGCGGACGGTTCGATCCTGCCCAGCTGCCCCGGGGTTAATCCCCAAATTTCGATAATGGCGATGGCCATGGGAGTTGGAGAGGCCGCATCGGCTGATCTGGCGCGACTCTGAGGTCGTCAGGCAAGGACCTGGAGTTTCGTGATTTCATGCCGCCGCAAGGCCAACCCCCTGAGTTGGACGTGTGAATTTCCCCCGTTTGGGCTCTGGGACCGATTCGCGGGGAAA
>JAPVSJ010000094.1:0-26693 GCA_047519745.1 Actinomycetota bacterium
CGGGTCGAGCATGGCCTTCTCGCAATTTGCGACCGGCATTGCCGGTTAGCTGGTCCCTGCCTCCAGTCGACTATTGACTCGTCGGCGAAGAACTAGACCGCTTGCAGCCGAGGGCGGATCAGGTCCGCGAGGTCCTCGGGGGTCGTGCCGGCGCTCAGGCTGATGATCCAATTAGCGAGTTCGGGATCCGTTGCGTTGACCGCGTAGCCGTTGACCTCGAGAAAGGTGAGCATCGAGACGAGCGCCAAGCGCTTGTTGCCGTCGATGAACGTCTGGCTCTCGGCGATTCCGTGCGCAAGCGCCGTAGCCTGCAACGCGAGGTCGGCCTCCTGGTAGTGGGCGTAATTGCGCGGTCGCCCAGCGCGCTCTCGAGGCCGGCCTGATCACGAAGCTGGTCGGCGGCCTGCCCGATGGTTCCACCGATGATCGCGGCGTAGAGCTCCAGCGCATCGGCGAGCTCGATATAGATCGGCTCGTTCTCCTCCACCGCCGGCCTGTCTACCGCTTGGCGCTCTCGTCGTCGGGATCGTGCTCGGCAAGGATCTGCAGCGCCTCGGCGTGCTCGTCAACCACGCGCTGCCCGATGCCGCGAATCCGATCGCGCACCTGCTCGGTCGGCATGATCCGCAGCTCACCGCCCTCGAGCTCCTCGACAAGCACTGACGTTCCGGCGGCGTAGCCGCGCGCCTCGAACTCGCGCGGTATCGAAACCACGTTGCTGTTGCCGACCCGGCGAACCTTGACCACCTTCATGTCGTCAGTATACACGCGGATATCCCACGCTGTAGCCTTCCCGTGCAGACATCAACGAACTCGCAACGCGCGGGCATCCCGGCCGCCGCGGTGCACACCTGTAAGTCGCGCGGGGCGGAAGCGAACACCAGGAATAGCCAGCTGATGCTCTTGTATGCACCCCTGTTTTCGTAGCGGCGGTTCCGCGGCATTCTGTGGGGTCGCGCCAACGAACATGTTGCAAGGAAGATGCCTGGGGACCAATTATTGAAGTCGTCAGAGTGACCACACGCTCCAAATACCGTGACTGCCTTGACGCGTGTCGTCTGTACAGATAACTTGAACTCGCCGGTGGAATTCTCGGCATACGACAGAAGGAGGAAGCCGAGGTGTCGGGGCCGCGCTATCGAATCAGCAACGACAAGAAGCACCTGATTGACACCGCAACCGGCGAGCAGGCGTTGGAATGGAACGAGGAGCACAAAGGTTACGTGCCTAGCCTGAAAGCGGCCGCTGTGAGCCTTGGCCTTGGCCTATCGGCGCGTAACTTTCGATCAGCGCGGAGTGGAGCTTTCGCCGAGCGTGATGCCATCGACGTGAGCCAGGTGTGGAGGCTTTCGATCAGGGTGGGCAGCTCTTCGCGGAATCGCTCGACTTGTTCGCGGACTTCTTCGGCGTCGACATCGGGTGACGCGTGCTCGAGGCGGCCCTCCAGTACGTAGCTTTCGTTGAGCAGGGCGAACTGCTCTGCGGTCAGTCCGCCGTCGCTCTGGTCGACAGGTCGCGGCTCATGCGGTCAACTCCTCGATCGACCGCCCCGCTTCGTTCATCTGGCGGCGATAGGAGCGTTTGGCTCGGGCGCGGATGGCACGGCGTCGGCGGTTGAGCCCCTCCCAAATCCCATCTCGGTCGACCAGGACACGGCCCTCATCCAGTACACGGTCGAGCAGGAGCGGCGCGCTTTTCTCAATCCGGCTCAGGCGCGCGACATCCGCGTCGCAGCCGGCGACGCGTCCCAAGCGCGCCTCCAGCTCAGTAACCGCGGCGGCCTCGTCATCCGACAATGCGACCAAGACATCGAGGTCTGAGCCGGTGTCCTCCTGGCCACGTGCCACGGAGCCGTAGAGCACAGCCAAGCGCACCTCGTGCTCGGTGCGCAGCGCTTTCCTGAGGTCGAACAGGAGCTCCCAATGCTCCCGCAGGTAATCCGCCTCACCCTCGTCGAGCCTGATCCTCCGGGGACCCGGACGACGGCAGTGGATCGTGCCCTGCGACACCGCGCGGCGCAACGTGCGCTCGTCCGCGCCGAGTTCGGCCGCCAACTCCTGGATAGCTCCCACCCGGCTATCTTAACGCGATGATGTGTCCGTTACATGGCTAACTTCGTGCACGTCCGCAGACAAGACACCTTGGCGTGAGCTAGAACTCGTGGGAGCGGGCTTTGGCGTGGCGCTCTATCGCCAGGTCGAGCAGGCGGTCGCATAGATCCGGGTAGGCGAGGCCGCTTGCCTGCCAGAGCTTGGCGTAGACGCTGGTCTCGGTGAAGCCGGGCATGGTGTTGATCTCGTTGACGAGGACCTCTCCGTCGGGCTCGACGAAGAAATCGCAGCGGGCGAGGCCGGAGCAGCCGCCGAGCTGGAAGGCCTCGGCGGCGAGCTCGCGGATGCGGGCGGTCTGCTCGTCCTCGATCTTCGCCGGCGCGATCAGCTCCATGCCGCCGTCGCTGTACTTGGTCTCGTAGTCGTACCAATCGCCGTGGGCGACGACCTCGCCCGGAAGCGAGGCCTCGGGCCGCTCGTTGCCGAGCAGCGAGCACTCGACCTCACGGCCGTGGGCGGAGGCCTCGACGATCACGCGCGGGTCGTGCCGCAGGGCGAGGTCGACCGCCGCGTCGAGCTCCTCTCCCAGACTCTCGACCCGGCTGATGCCGACGCTCGAGCCGAGTCGCGAGGGCTTGACCCAGAGCGGCAGGCCCATCGCCTCACAGCGCTCGCGCCAGCCGCGCTCCCCCACGCCGACGAAATCGACCTGCGGCAGGCCGGCCTGGGCGAAGAGCCGCTTCAGCGTCAGCTTGTCCATGCAGATAGCCGAGGCGAGCACGTCGGAGCCGACGTAGGGGACGTCGAGCCACTCGAGCACGCCCTGGACGCTGCCGTCCTCGCCGAAGGGGCCGTGCAGTGCCGGGAAGGCGACGTCGGCGTCGAACAGGCCACCGGCCGGCGCCAGCTCGACCGGGGCGCCGCGAAAGCTCCAGCCGCCATCGCGGCCGATCGTCACCAGCAGCGCCTCGTGCCCGGCCTGCTCGAGCCCACCCGCGACCGCCTCCCCCGAGCGCAGCGAGACATCGTGCTCGGAGGAGCGGCCGCCGCAGAGAACCGCGACCCTCATTCGGCTCCCGCTTCGCTTTCCTTCGCCTGCTTGCCGACGACGAGGGTCACTTCGGAGCCGGGTTCGACTTCGGAGCCGGGCGTCGGGAACTGGTCGGTGACCCGGCCCACCTGCTGGGCGACTTCGGTTTCTTTTTCTTCGACGGTCGGCGCCAGGCCCACGCCGCGCAGCGTTTCCACCGCTTCGCGCCTTTCCTCGCCGATCACGTTCGGCACCTTCGTCTTCTTTTCGCCCTTGGAGACGACGATCGAGACCGCCGAGCCGCGGCGCAGTTCGGAGCCGGCGCTCGGCGCCTGGCGGATCACCTCGCCCGCCGGCTTGGCGCTTTCTTCTTCTTCGACACCTGGCGTGAGGCCGCGGCCGCGGATCTGCTGTACGGCCACCGAGCGCTGGGTGCCGACCAGGACCGGCACTTTGGCCAGCTTCTGCCCCTTGGAGACGATGACGACGACCGTGGAGCCGCGGGTCGCGGTAGTACCTCCGCCCGGTTCGGAGCGGATGACCCGGCCCGCTTCGACCTGGTCGGAGTTGACCTTTTCGGTGCCCACGTCGAAGCCGGCTTCTTCCAGCTTTTCTTCCGCTTCTTCCTGGCTCAACCCCGCAAGGCCTCCCGGAACCTTGGCGCTGCCCGGGCCGGAGCTGACCGTCAGGGCGACCTTCGGCTTCGAGCAGAAGAAGCTGAGAAAGGCGCAGTCGAGCGAGGTCTTGCCGGCCGGCGGGTCCTGCTCCAGCACCGTATTCACCGCGACTTCGCGCTGCACGCGGCTGATCGCGCCGACCTTGAAGCCGTTCTGTTCGAGCACCGCGATCGCGACATTCAAGGGGTTGCTGGTCACGACGGGGACATCGGTGCTCGTATCGCGGGTCAGGGCGAAGCCGAGCAGGGCGCCGATCAGCACCGCGGCGAGAGCGAGCCAGATCCACCTCCCGCGGCCACGCTCCTCGTCCTCCCGGTCGGCGGCGGCCTCGCCGACGACGACGGGCGGTGGCAGCGGGGCAAAGACGGCGGTGCCGCCGCCGGCCACCCCGGGGTTACGCAGTGCCGAGTCCAGCGCCGCGATGAAAGCGTCGGCGCTCTGGAAGCGCTGGCCCGGATCCTTCTCGAGCGCCCGCATCACCGCCGCGTCGAGGGCCGGTGAGACGGCTGGGTTGATCGAGCTCGGTCGCTGCGGCGTGTGTGAGACCTGCTTCATCGCGATCGCGATCGCCGAGTCGGCCTCGAACGGGACGCGGCCAGCCAAGGCCTCGTAGAGGATCACGCCGATCGAGTAGAGGTCGGAGACGGCCGTCACAGCCTGCCCCTGGGCCTGCTCGGGAGAGAGGTAGTGCGGGGTGCCCATCACCGAGCCCGCCTGGGTGATCTCCGAGGCGCCGGCGCGCGCGATGCCGAAGTCGGTGACCGTCGCCTTCCCCTCGTCGTCGACGATCACGTTCTGCGGCTTCAGATCGCGATGCACGACCCCGTGCCGGTGCGCGAAACCAGCCGCCTCGAGCACCTGGCGGATCAAGCCAACCGACTGTTCCGGCGTCAGCCCCTGGTCGATCAGCTCCTTCAGCGAGCGACCCTCGAGCAGCTGCATCGCAATGTAGTAGGTGCCTTCGATGTCGCCGCGATCGAAGACGGCGACGACGTTGGGATGCGAGAGGCCGGCGGCCGCCTCCGCCTCGCGACGGAAGCGCTCGACGAACTCGCGGTCCTGGGCGAAGCGGCGGTGCAGGATCTTCAGCGCGACGCGACGCTGTAGGTGCGGGTCCTCGGCGAGCCAGACGTCCGCCATCCCCCCCGAGCCGATCCGGCGCAACAGCCGGTAGCGACCGTCGATCGTGCTTCCCTCGCCGACTTCAGGCGGCACTGTCAGCTCCCTCCGTTGAGAATGGCTTCGGCAACATCGCGGAAGATCGGGGCCGCCGCGTCGTTGCCGAAGGCGGTCGTGCATTCGACCGTCGCGGCAATCGCGACCTTTGGGTTGTCGGCAGGGGCGAAGCCCATGAACCATGCCTGGTTCTCTTCCGTGCCGCCTCCGCAGCTTTCGTTGCCCGGCGTTTCCGCCGTGCCGGTCTTTCCCGCCACCGGCACGCCGGGGATCGCCGCGTTGGTCCCCGTCCCTTCGCTGACGACGCCTTCCATCGCCGTCGTCAGCTCGGCCGCGGTCTGGGCATCGATCGGGTGGCTGTACTGCGACGGGTCGAGGCGCTTGACGACGCGGCCGTCGGGGTCGACGACGCGGCTCCAGATCTGCGGCTTCATCAAGCTGCCGCCGTTGGCGACCGCGGCGGCGACCTCGGCCATCTGCAGCGGCGTAACAAGAAGGCGCTCCTGGCCGATCGCAACGCGGGCGATGTCGATCGGGTCGTTGCGGCCGAGCAGCTGCCCGGCTTCGAAGATGCCGCTCGGATAGACCTGGTCTTCGGGCAGGTCGATCGCCGGGATCGAGTTGAAGCCGAAGCGGTCCATGTATTCGAACAGCGTTTCCTCGCCGATCTGTTCGCCGAGCTGGGCGAACCAGGTGTTGACCGAGTTGGTCAGCGCGGTGTCGAGCGTGATCGGGCCGAAGTTCTCGTTGAAGTCGTTCTGCAAGGGCTGCCCCTGGACGTCGAGTTCGCCGGGCGCGTCGATCGTCGTTTCCGGCGTGATCGTGCCACTGTCGAGGCCGGCGGCGGCGGTGACCACCTTGAAGGTCGAGCCGGGTGGGTGCTGGCCCTGGGTGGCGCGATCGACCAGTGGCGATTCGACTTCGTTTTCGTTCAGCTCTTTGAGTTCGTAGGGAACCCGGTTGGGGTCATAGGGGGGGTTCGAGGCAAGCACCTCGATCCTGCCGCTGCCCGGTTCGATCGCGACCACCGCGCCGAAGCCCTGTTCCTGCAGTGCGGCCATCGCCACGCGTTGCGCTTCGGCGTCGATGTTGGTGACGATGTCGTTGCCTTCCTGGTTGCGACCGCGCAGCTGGTCGAGGATCGAGCCGAATTCGGATTCGTTGCCGACCAGTTCATCGTTGTGGTACTTCTCGAACTCGCTGTCGCCCTGGCGCACGAAGCTGTAGCCGACCGGGTGCCCGTACAACGCCCCCTGCGGATAGCGACGCACGTAGCGCAGGCTGTCGCCGTGGCCCTTGGGCACCGAGCGGGCGAGCACCGTGCCGTCGGCGGCGAGGATGCGGCCACGCTTGATCTGCTGCTGCTCGAGCAGCGGGCGCTTGTTGGCTTCCTTGTCCTTCAATGCCTTCGCGTCGAAGACCGCCCACCAGGACGTGAAGCCGATCAGGACCGCGAAGAGGACGACGATCAGGCCGAAGAGCTTGACGATCTGGCGGTTCATCGCCTCAGGCACCGCCCTCGAGCGCGAAGGCCCCGCGGGCGGCCGTCGCCTCGCGGCGGGCCCGGTCGGAGATCAGCAGGAGCAGCGCCAGGAGGACGAAGTTGGCGACGATCGAGCTGCCGCCGTAGCTGATGAAGGGCAGGGTGACGCCGGTCAGCGGGATCACCCTGGTCACCCCGCCGATGATGACGAAGGCCTGGATCGCGAAGACGGCGGTGAGGCCGGTGGCGAGCAGCTTCGAGAAGCCGTCGTCGGCGAGCAGGGCGATCTTGAAGCCGCGCGCCGTGATCAGCAGGTAGGTCAGCACCACCGCGCAGGCGCCGAAGAGGCCGAGCTCGTTGACGATCAGCGAGTAGATCGTGTCGGTCTGCGCCGCCGGCAACAGCGCGGCATGGGTGCCGGGGATCGTGATCAGCGCCTGGCCGAAGCCTTTTCCGAAGAGGCCGCCGTCGGCCTGGGCGAAGATCGACTGCAGGATCTGGTAGCCGCTTCCGGTCGGGTCGTGGTAGGGGTTGAGCCAGATCTCGACCCGGTCGTGGACGTGCGGGACGGTCGAGGCGAAGAACCAGGCGCCCGCGAGGAAGAGGGCCATGCCGATGACGACGAAGGAGAAGCGCCCGGTCGCCACGTAGAGCAGAGCGAGGAAGGCGGCGAAGAACATCAGCGAGCTACCGAGGTCGCGGATGAAGACGAGCATGAACATCGACGCCCCCCAGACGACCAGCAGCGGCCCGAGATGCTTGAGCGGCGGCAGCGTCACCCCCAACACCCGCCGCGCACCGACGATCAGCACCTCGCGGTTCTCGCGCAGGTAGCTGGCGAGGAAGATGACGATGCAGATCTTCGAGAACTCGGCCGGCTGAAAAGCGAGCGGTCCGAGCTTGACGCCGAGGTAAGCGCCGTTGACCTGTTCGCCGACGCCGGGCAGTCGTGGCGCCAGCAGCAGCAGCAGACCGGCCGCGGCGATCGTGTAGCGGTAGCGCTCGAGCACGTCGTAGTCGCGCAGCAGCTGGATCGTCAGCGCGAAGAGGACGAGGCCGAGCACGAACCAGTTGGCCTGGTCGCGGGCCAGGCCCGCGTCGATCCGGTAGACCATCACCAGGCCGAACGCGGTCAGCAGCGCGACCAGCGGAAAGAGGTAGGGGTCGGCGTTGGGAAGGCGCATCCGCAGGAAGACGTGCGTGGCGATGCAGACGGCGAGGAAGTAGGCGCCGTAGACGAGGCTGAGGTTGCCGAGCTGGGCGTTCTCCTGCGCGAAGACCGCGGCGAAGCCGGCGCTGAGCAGCAGGGCGACCGGGATCAGGGCGACGAGCTCCCGGTTTCGCGCCGCGCTCCTCAAGGAATCCCCTGGCTGCGTTCGATTTCTTCGATCAGCGAGACGGCGTCTTCGCGCGAGCGGATGTCATGGCCGCTGACCGCGTCGCGGCGCCTGGGGGGCAGTGCGCCGGTCTGGACCGGGCTCGCGTAGTGCTCTTCGTAGAGCTTCAGGCTGAAGGGGAGTTCGTAGGGGAGGCCGCGGTAGAGAGCGACGCGGCCGCTGTCGTCGGTGCCGAGGAACCAGACCTGGCGGTTGCCGTACCAGGCACCGAAGCCGAGCGCAGCAAGGATCGCGACGACGGCGAGCAGCTTGGCCGCCGTGCGCAGGCGGCGTCGCGGTTGCTTGACGGCGAGCTGCTCGCGGCGCCCCTGCGCCGCTGCCGCTGCCGCGCGGCGGCGCACCTCGGTAGCGGTCAGGCCGGCCTCCTCGGCTGCCGCGCCGACCAGGGTCGCGTCCTCGGGAGCCTCCCCGAGCGGCGCGGCGGCGTCGCCGAGTCGGAAGGCCAGGGCGGTGATGTTGTCCCGCCCGCCGGCGCCGTTGGCCTCCTCGACCAGCGTCCGCACGGCCTCGCGCATCGAGCCGGCGGCGGAGAGGACAGCGGCGATGCGATCCTCGGAAACCATCGTCGTAAGCCCGTCCGAGCAGAGCAGGAAGAGGTCGCCGGGGGAGGCTGGAACGGTCTGCAGATCGACCTCGACATCCGGCTCGGGCCCCAGGGCGCGGGTGATGATCGAGCGCTGCGGGTGGTCCTCGGCCTGGGCGTCGGTGATCTGACCTTTGCGCCGCATCTCCTCGACCAGCGAGTGGTCACGGGTCAGCCGCTCGAGCTTGCCTCGGCGCAGGCGGTAGGCACGGCTGTCGCCGACGTGACCGATGCCGACCTCTTCGCCCTGCGCATCGACGATCGCCGCGGTGATCGTCGTGCCCATCCCGGCCTTGGACGGGTCGTCGCGGGCGAGCTCGTGGATGCGCCGGTTGGCCTCCTCGATCGTCTCGCGCAGGAAGCGTTCCGGCGGGCCCTCCGGCAGGTCGCGGTCGAAGGCGTCAGCAGCGGTCTTCGAGGCGACCTCGCCCGCCTGGGCCCCACCCATGCCGTCGGCGACGACGAAGATCGGCGCGCGGACGAAGAGGGAGTCCTCGTTCTCGCTGCGCTGGCGGCCGGTGTCGGTGCGGAAGGCCTGATCGTCGACGCGCAGCACCTAGGCCCCTCCCGCCTCGAAGCGGAGCTCGGTGTCGCCGATCCGCACCACGTCGCCGTCGAGCAGCTCCGCCTCACCGTGCAGCTCGGCTTCGTTGAGCAGGGTGCCGTTGGTGGAGCTCATGTCTTCGACGTAGGAGCGGCCCTCACGCGAGAAGATCCTCGCGTGCAGGCCGGAGGCGTAGCGGTCGTCGATCCGCAGGTCGGCTTCCTGAGAGCGGCCGATCGAGAGGCCGCCGATCAGGTCGAAGCGCTCGCCCGCGCGCAGGCCGCCGCCGCGCAGCGCCACCAGCCAGGCGTCGGCGCCGCTCGCCGAGCCCTCGAACGCGGGCAGCGGATGAAATCCGGTCGCGTCGGGCGCCGGCGCGACCGTGCCGCGCAGGTCCTTCAGCGCGCTGCGCGCAATCCAGAGCAGGAAGAGGTAGAGGACGGCGAGAAAGCCGAACTTCAGGGCGACGCTGATCGGGTCGTAGGCCACGCCTGCACCCTAATGACGGCCCCAGAGCACCGCTGGGCGGCGTCCTCGTTCACCCAATGGAACCACCATTGGGTTCACTTGCGTCCTTGCCCAGCGGCGTCTGGGCCGCGTCATTACGGCGCAGGGTCGTCATTCAACTCTCGATGTCGAACTGGAACGTGGTCGTACCCAGAGTCACCTTGTCGCCCGATTTGAGCCGGGTCGAGCCGACGCGGCGGCCGTTGACCTTGACCCCGTTGGTCGAGCCGAGGTCGGCGATCGTCCACTCGCCGCCCGGGGAGCGGCGCAGCTCGGCGTGGTGGCGGGAGACATTGGGGTCGCGCAGGACGCAGTCGGCGTCGCGCGAGCGGCCGACGGTCGAGCGCTCGCCGTCGAGCACGTAACGTCGGTCGTCGACGGTGACCACGGCCCGGGTCGTCACCTCGGCACGGTGCGAGGGGCCCTCGGCCGGAGGAGGCGCATCGCGTACTGCCGAGTAGACCATCGTGTGGCCCTCCTCCCCCTGGACAGGGGCCTCGCCCTCATGCGCCGGGGGCTTTACCAGTCGCGTCTGGATCCCGAACTCGCCCAATCGCAGCCGCTCGTCGGTCTCGAAGGCGACGGTGGGCCGGGTCAGCAGGTCGTAGCTGCGCCGCCGCGCATGCTCCAGGAGGTAGCCGGAGAGCTCCTGCTCGAGCGAGCGCTCATACCCCTCCAGGCGGGTTCGGTCTTTGCCAGACAGGTAGACGGTGTACTCGTTGGGCACGTAGACCCGCGCCACGCCGGCGGTCTTGTGCGAGTCCATCTCCTTGGCGAGTTTGCGAGCGAGCTCGACCGGCTGAACCTCCGAGCTGAAGGCGCGGCTGAAGACCCCCTCGACGAGGCCTTCGATCCGACTCTCGAGGCTGCGTAGAACGCTGATCGGGAAATCCTAGGGTAGGACGGCCAGGTGGCCCAGCGCCAGCCAGGCGCCGAGCGTCACGGCGGCGGCCACGGCGCCGATCCGCAAGCCGAAGGGCGCGTGAGTCGGGGGGAGGTCGTCGGCGAGGCGATCGAGCGAGTCCTCGATCGCGCTGCCGAGCTCGTCCAGGGCGGGGCGGCGCGAGGGCCGGGGCTGCAGGGCGGCGTCGATCGTGTCGCTGAGCTCGCGGGGGAGGTCGGGACGGAGCCGGCGCAGCGGGCGCGGGCGCCCGCCGATCGCCCGCGCCGTGGCGGCCGGCGTGGAGCGGCGATTTGGGTTCTCGCCACCCCAGCACTCATACAGCGTCAGAGCAAGCGAGTAGACGTCCGCCTCCGGGCCCGCGGTCTGGCCCTCGGCCTGCTCGGGGGACATGTAGGCGAGGGTGCCGACCACGTCGCCGGGCGCGGTCAGGGCGGCCCCGTCGGCGAGCCTGGCGATGCCGAAGTCCATCAGCTTCGCGCGGAATTCCCCCTCGGGGGCGACGAGGACGTTCTGCGGCTTGATGTCGCGGTGGACGACGCCGCGGGAGTGGGCATGGTCGAGCGCCTCGCAGAGGTCGGCGCCGATCTCGCCGATCTCGCGGTCGCTGAGCGCCCCTTCGCGGCTCAGTCCGGCAAGGGTGCTGCCCTCGACCAGCTCGGTGACCAGCAGCGCGTTGCCGTCCTCCTCGCCCATCTCATAGAGCGTGACGATGCCCGGGTGGTTGAGCCGCGCGGCCGCCTGGGCCTCGCGCAGCACCCTCTGGCCCGCCTCACCACGGGATTCGATCGCCTTGACCGCGACGGTCCGCTCGAGGCGCCCGTCCCAGGCCTCGTAGACGACGCCGAAGCCGCCGCTGCCGATGCGGCGCTCGATCAGGAAGCGGTTGAGAACGAGGGAGCCGACCATCGCTCTTCCTGACTTCGCCGTGATTCCGCTTCCTCCTGCGACATACTCCCTGCTTCTTGGAGGATTCGCTCGCATCTCGGCCGGGGCGCCGACCGCGCCCGCAACGTCGTCCCGAACGGCAACAGATCCTGCTGCGGCGCGGCCTCGCCCTCGGCGCCGGTCTGCTGATCCTGATCCTGATCGTGCTCGGCGTGCGCGGCTGCCTCAACGCCCGCAAGCACCGCGCGCTCAGCGACTACGCCCGCAACGTCACCCAGATCGTCGACGAGACCAACCAGACCAGCAAGAAGTTCTTCGAAAAGCTCTCGGACCCGGGCAGCCTCTCGGTGACCGAGTTCGTCGCCGAGGTCAACGCCGACCGCAGCGCGATGGACAGCTACGTGGCGCGGGTCGACGGCCTCGACACCCCCGGCGACATGGGCAGCGCCCAGAACTCGCTGAAGCTCGTCTACGAGCTGCGCGGAGCGGCGATGGGGGAGATAGCCGACAAAGTCAGCACCGCGCTGGGCGAAGCCGGGTCGAAGAAAGCGACCGAAGTCATCGCCAAGCAGATGAACGTGCTGGCCGCGAGCGACGTCGTCTACGCCGAGGTCGCCCGACCGGAAATCGACGGCGTGCTGGCCGACAACGGGATCGAAGGCGACGACGTGCCGAAGAGCGAATTCGTCCCCGAAGGCTCGACCTGGCTCGACGAAAGCGCCGTGAGCGCGGCGCTCGCCTCGGTCAGCGGCGCCGCTACCGGGGAAACGGAAGGCGTCCACGGCCTCGGCCTGATCGGGGTCAGCATCAACGGCACCGAACTGACTCCGGAAGGCAGCACCGCCGTGAGTGCCGAAGAAACGCCCGAAGTCGAAGTGACGGTGCAAAATCAGGGCGAATCGACCGAGAACGGGATCACCGTCTCGGTCACGGTCAACGGCAGCACGCTGACCGGCGACATCAGCAGCATCGAAGCGGGGGCCGAAGAAACGGCGACGATCCCGCTGACGCCGGCGCCTACGGGCGAAGCGACGCTGGAAGTCGAAGCGGAACCGGTGCCGGGCGAGGAAGTGTCGGAAAACAACGAAGCCAGTTACACGGTCGTGTTCGAATAGCTCGATGAAGGTCGCCTTCCTCGGCCCGGCCGGCACCTTCACCGAAGACGCCCTTCGGGAGGCTACGCCCGCGGGTGTGGAGGTAGAGGCAATGCGGACGGACACGGTTCACGACGCGATCTTGGCGGTTGAGCGGGGGGAGGCTGAGCGGGCGCTGGTGCCGTTTGAGAACTCGATTGAGGGGTCGGTGCGGAGCACGTTGGACACGTTGGCGTTCGACACCGAGGCGGTGGCGATCGTCGGTGAGTACGACTTCCGGGTGCATGCGCACCTGATCGCGCGCGAAGGTGTCGAGCTGGAGCGGGTCGCGGCGGTCCTCTCCCATCCGCAACCCCTTGCGCAGTGCGCCGGCTTCCTGCGCGAGAACCTGCCCGGGGTAGAACGGCGCAGCGTCAGCAGCACCGCCGAGGCGGTGCGGATGGTCGGCGAGTCGGTGCGACCGTGGGCGGCGATCGGCGCCCGCGCCGCCGCCGACCTCTACGGCTGCACGGTGCTGCGCGAAGGGATCGAGGACACGGACGACAACGTAACCCGCTTCGTCTGGATCGCACCAGCGGGAACCGAGCCTGCGGGCGCGGGTTCCTGGCGAACGTCACTCGTCTTCTCCGAGCTGGGGGCCGACCATCCCGGCGCCTTGGTCGATGCCCTGCGGGAGTTCTCCGACCGCGGCGTCAACCTCAGCCGAATCGAGTCGAGGCCGTTACGCCAGGGCCTGGGCCGCTACATGTTCTTCTGCGACCTGGAAGGGGCGGTGGACGACCAGCCCGTCTCGGGGGCGCTTGAGGCGCTCAGGGCAAAGGCAGAGAGCGTGCGGATTCTGGGCTCCTACCCGATCGGTTAGATCGCCTGCGTAGAATTCCGGGGCAAGATGGCACGCGTGCTCGTTTTGAATGCGACTTACGAGCCGATCAACGTCTGCACGTTGAGACGCGCCGCTGTGCTGCTTCTGAAGGAAAAAGCTGAGCTTCTCGAGCGGCGGGAGGGGGCTATTCATTCGGAGCACATGGCTATCGACAGGCCGGATGTGATCCGTCTGGTCAGCTACGTGCGGGTGCCGCGCGAGGCGCATCGGCGCAAGATCACCAGGCGCGCCGTGCTCGCCCGTGACGCCTGGACCTGCCAGTACTGCGGCTCGACCAAATCCGGGCTGACCGTCGACCACGTCATCCCCCGCAGCCGCGGCGGAAAATCGGTCTGGGGCAACATCGTCGCCGCCTGCGCAAGCTGCAACCGGCGCAAGGGCAACCGCCTGCCGCACGAGATCCAGATGCACCCGAAGAAGAGCCCCAAGGCCCCAGGCCCCAGCATCTTCATCCAGGTGGCCAGCCCGAACATCCCGCCGGCCTGGCAGCAGTACCTGCCGGTCGCGGCCTAGGCAGGCTCTGCGGGCGGCAGCTCGTCCTGCGGCGTGTCGCCGTTGGTGGCCGGCGTCTCGCCCGACTCGACCACGAGGGCGACGGCGCTGATCCGGTCGTCGTCCTTGATGTTCATCACCTTCACTCCCTGCGTTGGACGGCCCATGGTCGAAATTCCGCTGGCTGAGGTTCGCTGCACCATGCCGAGCTGGGAGATGAACAGCAGCTCCTGGTGCTCGCGCACGATCAGGGCGCCGGCCAGGCCGCCCTTCTTCTCGGTCAGCTTGGCCGTGAGGACGCCTTTCGTGCCACGCCCCTTGCGCGGGTACTCGGCGATCGAGGTGCGCTTGCCGTAGCCGTTCTCGGTGACGACGAAGAGCTCGGTGTCATCGCGCGCGACGTCCATCGCCAGCACCCGGTTCGCCTCGCCGCCGACCTTGGCGCTCACGTTCATCCCTTTGACGCCGGAGGTGTCGCGCCCCATCGGTCGCGCCTCCTCCTCCGAGAAGCGCACGGCGTGTGCCGACTTGGAGACCATCAGGATGTCGTCTTCGCCCGAGGTCAGCCGCACCTGCACCAGCTCGTCGCCGTCGCGCACCTTGATCGCGATGATCCCGTCGGCGCGGATCGGCGTGTTGTAGGCGAGGAACTCGGTCTTCTTGAACTGTCCCTTGGCCGTGGCGAAGGCCAGGTACTTGTTCTCTTTGAAGTCCCGGGTCGGGATCACCGCCATCACCTTCTCACCCTCGCGCAGGGGCAGGAGGTTGACCAGCGCGCTCCCTTTCGCCGTCCGCGAGCCCTCAGGCAGCTCGTACACCTTGAGCCGGTAGACCTTGCCCTTGTTGGTGAAGAAGAGCAGGTAATCGTGGGTCGAGCAGATGTGGAGGTGGGCGATGTAGTCGTCCTCCTTCATGTTCATCCCCATCACGCCGACGCCGCCGCGGTGCTGCTGGCGGTAGGTGGCCAGCGGCAGGCGCTTGACGTACCCGGAGGCGGTCAGCGAGATGACCATCTGCTGGTCGGCGATCATGTCCTCGATCCCGACGTCCCCCTCGAAGTGGGCGAGCTCCGTGCGGCGCTCGTCGCCGTAGGACTCGACGACCTCGGCAAGCTCCTCTTTGACCAGCGCCATCACCTTCGCCTCGTCGCCGAGGATCGCCCGCAGCTCACCGATTCGCTCCATCAGGTCGGCGTGCTCGGCCCGGACCTTGTCGGCCTCCAGCGCGGTGAGCCGCTGCAGGCGCATGTCGAGGATCGCCTGGGCCTGCTCGCGCGAGAGCTCGAATTTGTCGATCAGGCCGTCGCGTGCCGCGTCGGGGTCGGACGAGCCGCGAATCAGCGCGATCACCGCGTCGAGGTTGTCGAGCGCGACCAGCAACCCCTCGAGGATGTGGGCGCGGGCCTCGGCGCGGCGCAGTTCGTACTGGGTGCGCCGGGTGACGACCTCACGCTGATGATCGACGTAGTGGTGGATCAGCTCGCGCAGGCTCAGCGTCTTCGGCACTCCGTCGACCAGCGCGACCATGTTGGCGCCGAAGGTCGTCTGCATCGCGGTTTTCTTGTAGAGGTTGTTCAGCACCACCTTGGCGGGCGGACCGCCGCGCTTGAGCTCGATGACCAGCCGCATTCCAGAGCCGTCCGACTCGTCGCGGAGGTCTGAGATCCCCTCCAGTTTCTTGTCGCGGACGAGGTCGGCGATCTTCGTGACCAGGCCACCGTCGCCGAGCTTCTTCACCGTGAAGGGCAGCTCGGTGACGACGATCGCCTCCTTGCCTCCCTTGAGCGGCTCGACGTGAGCGCGGGCGCGGACCTTGATGCTGCCGCGCCCCGAGGCGTAGGCGTCGCGGATGCCCTCGCGGCTCATGATGCCGCCGCCAGGGAAATCAGGGCCTTTGACGTGCTCCATCAGGCCGGCCAGGTCGACCTCCGGGTCGTCGATATAGGCCGCCACCGCGGCGGCGACCTCGCGCAGATTGTGCGGGGGGATGTTGGTTGCCATCCCGACCGCGATCCCCGACGTGCCGTTGACCAGCAGGTTCGGGAAGCGCGCCGGCAGGACCAGCGGCTCCTGGGTCGATTCGTCGTAGTTGGGGCCGAAGTCGACAGTGTCGGCGTCGATGTCGCGCAGCAACTCGGTCGCAAGCCGCGTCAGCCGCGCCTCGGTGTTGTGACTGACGAAGCCGTTCGTCAGGAACGAGTGGTCTTCACTCTCGACCCGGATCGAGAAGACCGGCTGCACACCTGCGTCCTCAACCGACTCGACCTCCGCGTAGAAGTAGTCGCCGGTGACGAGCGGCTCGACCACATCCCGGACCTCAGCCGACTCGATCCGCTCCATGATCGCGGAGCTCGTGACCTCTGCAGACCCGACCGACCAATCGCTTCGCGGCTCGCCCTCCGATTGCAGATAGTCGGCGATCAGTTCATTGGGATCCTGCGCCGGTAGCGGCTCGAGCTGCGAGCGGAGCTGGAGAACGCGATCTCCTGGCTTGATCTCTTCCAAGAGCTTCCAAAGCAACAGGGGGACTCCGGCCATATCAACCAAGCAGAGAACCGGGTGGTTCTGGGTCCCCGTCAGCTCGTGGCCGTGGCTGGTGCGCAAACGAAGCGTCGGATGCTCGCCGGAGTGGAAGAGCTTCGACGCCTTGACCGGGCGCCCGAGGCGATCGAGGACTTCGAGATCAACGTCGTTGTCGGAGTTGGGCTCCACTTCGGGAGCGAACGAGTCGATTCGGACCGTACCGTTCGGCGTCGCCACCCGCGTGTCCCCGCTGACGCAGTACCTCATCGCCGCGGCGGGGTCGTCGTCGATCGAGCCGAAGTTGCCCTGGCCGTCGACGAGCTGGTAGCGCAGGGAGAAGTCCTGCGCCATCCGCACCAGCGTGTCGTAGATGGCCGAATCGCCGTGCGGGTGGTACTTGCCCATCACCTCGCCGACGATGAAGGCGCACTTGCGGTAGGCCCGGGTCGGCTGCAGGCCGACGTCGTGCATCGCATAGAGCACCCGCCGGTGGACGGGCTTGAGGCCGTCGCGGGCGTCCGGCAACGCCCGGCCCACGATCACGCTCATCGCGTAGTCGAGGTAGGAGGAGCGCATCTCCTTCTCGAGCTCGCGCTCCTCGATGCGGCCGGTGAGAGCCTCGAGCGCCATCAGCCGATCGCCCCACCGGAAGAATGGGCAGTTCTAAACGTCAAGGAAGCGAACCTCCTTCGCGTGGGCCTCGATGAACTCGCGCCTGGGCGCAACCTGGTCCCCCATCAACATCGAGAAGATCAAGTCGGCCGCGGTGGCGTCTTCAAGCGTCACCCGGGCCAGAGTGCGACTGGCGGGGTCCATCGTCGTCTCACGCAGCTGGTCGGCGTTCATCTCGCCGAGCCCCTTGAAGCGGGTCAGCTGGACGCCATGGCGGGCCAGCTCCAGCACTGCCCCCCGCAACGCCTGAAAGGAGAGCGCGACGTTGCGACGCTCGCCCAGCCGAATCTCGAAAGGCGGGCGCCCGACTTGTTTGAGCAGCGCCTCGTGAACCTCGGTGAATTTGCGGTAATCGAAGTGTGAGAAGAGCTCCGCCGGGAGCCGGTGGGTCCGCGCCAGCCCGCTCTTCCGTTCGATTGCCTTGACGACCACCAACTCATCGGAGACCTCGACCACCTCGGTGTCGAAAGGCGCTCCCTCCAGCGTCTTCTCGCCGAGCAGCTTGGCCGCGGCGGCGACGCTGGACACCCCTTCGTCGAGAAGGTTCGACTCCTCCAGGAAGCGGACCGTTTCGTGGCCGAACTCCGCCTGCAGGGAGGAGCCCCAGCCCTCGTACTCCTTCGAGCGGCGCACGTATGCCTGCCAGCGGCTCGAGGTCAGCTTCTTCGCGTTGCCACTCGCGTCGATCAGCTGGAAATCCTCGAGTTTGTCGCGCAGCAACAGCTCCTCGAGTTCGGACTCGCGCTCGAGGTAGGTCTCCTGGTTGCCCTGTTTGACCCGGTAGAGAGGCGGTTTGGCGATGTAGACGTAGCCGGCGTCGATCAGCTCCGGCATCTGCCGGTAGAGGAAGGTGAGGACGAGGGTGCGGATGTGGGCGCCGTCGACGTCGGCATCGGTCGCCATCACGATCTTGTGGTACCTGGCTTCCTCGATGTTGAACTCATCGTGGACGCCGGTGCCGATCGCGGTGATCAGGGCCTGGATCTCGTTGTTGGCCAGGACCTTGTCGATGCGGCTCTTCTCGACGTTGATGATCTTGCCGCGCAGCGGCAGCACAGCCTGGGTATTGCGGTCGCGGGCCTGCTTGGCAGAGCCCCCCGCGGAGTCACCCTCGACCACGAAGATCTCGGCCAGGCTCGGATCCTTGACGGTGCAGTCGGCGAGCTTGCCCGGCAGGGTCGAGTTCTCCAGCGCCGACTTGCGGGTCAGGTCGCGAGCCTTGCGCGCCGCGGCGCGCGCCCTGGAAGCGTCGATCGACTTGCCGATCACCCGCCGCGCGTCGGCGGGGTTCTCCTCGAAGTACTCGCCGAGCTTGCGGTTGACCGTCTCCTCGACCAGACCCCGAATCGGCGGGTTGCCGAGTTTGGTCTTGGTCTGACCCTCGAACTGCGGGTCATGCAGCTTCACCGAGATCACCGCGGTCAAGCCCTCGCGCACGTCCTCGCCGGCGAGGTTGTCGTCCTTCTCTTTCAGCAGTCCTTTGTTGCGTGCGTAGGCGTTAAGGGTGCGGGTCAGCGCCGCCCGGAAGCCGGAGAGGTGAGAGCCGCCCTCGTGGGTGTTGATGTTGTTGGCGAAGCTGAAGATCGACTCCTGGTAAGAGGTGTTCCACTGCATCGCCACCTCCACCTGCCCCTCCTCTTTGTCGCCCTCGAAGAAGATCACCTTGCGGTGCACCTCGTCCTTGTTCTCGTTGAGGTGACGGACGAAGTCCTCGATCCCGCCCTCGTACTGGAAGGTGACGCTGTTGGTCTGACCGCGCTCGTCGACGAGCTCGATCTTCAGGCCGCGGGTGAGGAAGGCGGTCTCGCGAAGACGGTCGGCCAGGGTCTGGAAGTCGAACTCGACTTCTTCGAAGATCTCCGGGTCGGGCTGGAAGGTGAGGGTCGTGCCGGTCTCGCTCGCCTTCGCGCCCGCCGTCAACGGGTTCTGCGGCTTGCCGCGCTCGTAGTCCTGGCTCCAGACGCTGCCGCCCCGGCTGATCTCCAGGTGGAGCCGTGACGAAAGAGCGTTGACGACCGAAACGCCGACGCCGTGCAGACCGCCGGAGACTTTGTAGCCACCGCCGTCGCCGAACTTGCCGCCGGCGTGCAGCGTCGTCAGCACGACCTCGGCTGCCGGTCGCTTCTCTTTCTTCAGTTCTTCGACGGGGATGCCACGGCCATCGTCGGAGACGGTGCAACTGTCATCCGGGTGGAGGACGACGCGGACCGCGCTGCAGTGCCCCGCCAGGGCCTCGTCGACCGAGTTGTCGACCACCTCGTAGACGAGATGGTGGAGTCCCCTTGGCCCGGTCGAGCCGATGTACATGCCTGGCCGCTTGCGGACCGCTTCCAGGCCCTCGAGGACGGTGATGTCCTTGGCGCCGTAGGAGTCGTCTTTTTTCGCTGCGCCGCCCCCGGCGCTCTGCTTCTTATCGGGCAACTGGTCCTTTCCGCGTCTCACAGAAAACCCCGACCGCCTGGCACTATCCGCGCGCCTGGTCGGGGCTAAATTCGAGTTGACATAAGGATACCAGTTCGAGCCCCTGGAACGGTCGCGATCGAATAAAAAAAGGCCTGCAAATCACGGTAAATTGTGGCTAGTTGCGATCGTCTTTCACACGAAAGCGCAAACTGGCCGGCGCATCCTCGCCGAGTTGCTCGCGCAGACCCCTCTGAAGCCGCTCCTGCATCAGGTCGAGCTCCTCGGCCCAGACAGGGTCGGTGCAGACAATAGTCACCTCTCCCTGCCGTTCGGACACCGGCTGCGCCACCGCCGCCACCCGCTCGCCGACGACCTCCTCCCAGACCGACTGCACCCCGGCGAGACGCGTCTTCGGGGCGGCGCGGCGGAGCGCGGAGCGAAGTGCCTCCGAAGCGGGACGGGGAGCGCGCCGGTGGCTCATGCCGCGGCTGAGCGGGCGATGTCGAGCGGCATCCGCACACAGCGCTCGCGGGCGGGTGCCGGGACCGACTCCTCGGCCGCCGCGCTGATCAACGTCTGGCCGCCGCGGACCAGGCGCTCGACGAGGCGGTCGCGGCGCGCTCGGTCGAGCTCGCTCATCACGTCGTCGAGCAGCAGCAGCGGCGCCACCCGGTGGGCCGCGAGCAGTGCTTCACGCTCGGCGAAGAGCAGGGCCAGCAGGGCGGCGCGCTGCTGGCCCTGGGAGCCGTAGCGGCGCAGGGAACGGTCGCCGGCCGCGATCTTGAGCTCGTCCAGATGCGGGCCCCACGAGGTGCGGCCGAGGCGGAGATCGGCTTCGCGGCGCTGCTCCAGGCCGGCGCGAATCTCCGCGGCAGTGCCGGAAGCTCGCGGCGCATACTCGAGCGTGCCTCCTCCCGCCAACCCGAGGTCGTCCGCCGCCTCGGCGAAGAACGGCGCCAGCTCGGCGACAGCCTCGGCGCGGGCGGAGATCAGGGCCTCGCCGGCCTGCGCCAGAGCGGCATCCCAGACATCGAGGTCGCCGCCCGAGCGAGCCGCAGCGAGCCGCGCCAGCAGGGCGTTGCGCTGGGCCAGGGCCTGGCCGTAGCGCTGGCGCAAACCGCCGCGAGAAGGCCAGCGGGCGGCGAGGTAGCGGTCGACGTGGGCACGACGTTCGCCGGGCGGGCCCTTGACCAACGCGAGGCGGTCGGGCGAGAAGACCGCCACCGGGGGGCGATGTCGGGCGAGCTCCGCGGGCTCCGCCGCATTGCCGTCGAGCAGATGGCGCCGCCCCTCGGCTCGACTGACCGACGCGAGAAAGCGATGCTCAACCCCGTCCTCGTCGCGGACCACCGCCTCGGCGCGGGCGAGCTGCTCACCGAAAGGGATCAGCTCGCGCCTGTCCGAGGTCCGAAACGAGCGGCCGGTGAGAGCGAAGTAGAGCGCCTCGAGAAGATTGGTCTTGCCGGCGCCGTTGGGCCCGATCAGGCTGACGATCCCCTCCCCCAGCTCGACCCGCACGTCGCTCAGGCTGCGCAGCGGCCTCGCTTCGACGGAGGTGACCAGCACAGATGCACGCCCTAGGTGAGCATCTAGACGTTGAGGCGGATCGGCATCACCAGATAGCGGAAGTCTTCGTTGTCGACCGGCTGCAGCAAACCGGGTCGCAGCGGCGAGATCAGCCGCAAGACGACCTCGTCGCCGGCGACGCTTTCGATCCCGTCGCGGAGGAACTCGGGGTTGAAGCCGATCTCCAGCGGCTCGCCCTCGAACGCGGCGGGCATCGTCTCCTCGGCGTCGCCGACGTCCGGCGTCGACGCCGACACCTTCAGCTCACCCGGCGAGAAAGACAGGCGCAGCGGCGCGTTGCGTTGCGCCAGCTGACTCACCCGGCGGACGACCTCGAGGAATTCGGGCCGCGGGAGGCGGACATCGTGCTCGTAGGACTCGGGCAGGAGCTGTCGAAAGTTGGGGAATTGGCCGTCGATCAGCCTCGTGTTGAGGAGGATCGCCCCTGCCTTGAAGACAGCCTGGTTCGGCAGCAGACTCACAGCCACCTCCTCGATCTCACCCCCGGCGACGAGGCGGCCCAGCTCACGCAGCGCCTTGGCCGGGATGTTGGCCTCGAGCTCGCCGCCGATCGCGCCGTCGAGCTCGGTGCGCTTGACCGCGAGTCGGTAGGAGTCCGTAGCGACCATGGTCATCTCCTCGCCGGCGGCGGTGACCAGCACGCCCGTGAGGACGGGTCGCATGTCGTCGCGCGAGGCCGCCGGGGCGACCAGGTCGACCGTCTCAGCCAGCGCCGCTGCCGGGATCTTCAGCGGCTCATCCACCTCGCCGGGCAAATTCGGAAAGTCCTCGCTGGGCAGGACGCGAAGGTGAAAGCTGGAGCCACCGCTGCGGATCTCGACGTCATGCTCGGACTCGCGCAGCTCGATCTCGACGCTCTCGTCGCCGAGCGAGCGGGCGAGCTCGGAGAGAAGGCGGCCAGGCAGCAGGACGGTGCCGGCCCCCTCGACATCGGCTTCCAGAGCGGTGCGCAGCCCCATCTCTCCATCGGTAGCCGCCAGCGCCACGTTGCCGTCGGAGGCGTCGAGGAGAACCCCGGAGAGGGCTTGGGTCGCGGCGCGAGTAGAAACGGCCCGCGAGACGATCGATAGCTTTGAGACGAGCTGGTCGCGTTTGGTGGTCAGCTTCAAATGACTGATGTCCTCTTGAGTTGAGTTAGTAGCTGTGGAAACAGCTGGAAGCATCGAAAATCGGCATGGTCATTGGATTTTCGGGCTGTGGAGATAGCTGTGGAAGGCATTGATTCTTACAGTGCCATCGGCGGTCAGGCCGGGTTGCCCGGGGGGCTGTGGATAGAAGAGCGCAACTCGGCGACCTGGCGGGCGAGGCCGGAGTCGTCGCCGAGCATCGCTTCCGCGCGGCGCAGAGAGTTGAGGACCGTCGAGTGGTCGCGTCCGCCGTAGAGGCGTCCGATCTGTGGCAGAGAGAGGTCGGTTGCCTCGCGGGTGAGAAGGATCGCCACCTGCCGGGCGCGCAGCGGGGTGGCGGCGCGGCTGCTGCCGACCAGCTCGGCGCGGGAGATGCCGAAGGCGGCCGCGACGCGCTGCTGGATCGCCTCCACCGTTGTCGGCTCGCTCGCTTGTGAGCGATGGGGGATCAGCTCGGCGATCAGCTCGGCGCTGAGCGGCCTGGCGGTGAGCGAGGCGTGTGCGATCACCTTGGTCAGACCGCCGTGGAGGCGGCGCACGTTGGCGTCGACTCTGCGGGCGAGCTCGGAGAGGACATCGTCGCCGGCCGTCTCGAGGCCCGCCTCACGAGCAAGGCGTCGAAGGACGGTAAGGCGGGTCGCGAGGTCGGGGGCTCCGACCGGGACCGTCAGGCCCCACTCGAAGCGATCGCGCAACCGCGACTCCAGGGTCGAGAGCTCGCTGGGAAGCCGGTCGGCCGAGAGCACGAGCTGACTGCCGCCCTCATAAAGGACGTTGAAAGTGTGGAAGAACTCCTCCTCGGTGTGCTGCTTGCCCTGCAGGAACTGGACATCGTCGACGAGCAGGATGTCGAGGTCGCGGTAGCGGCTCTTGAACTTCTCGGCGCCGCTCGCGCGCAGCGCGGCTACGAACTCGTTGGTGAAGCCCTCGGCGGTCGTGTAGCGCACGCTGAGGCCGGGGGCGTTGGCGCGCAGGTAGTTGGCGATCGCGCCGAGCAGGTGGGTCTTTCCCAGCCCCGGGGGCCCATGCAGGAAGAGCGGGTTGTAGGCCTCTGAGGGCGTCTCCGCAACGGCGAGGGCCGCTGCGTGCGCCAAGCGGTTCCCCTCGCCGATGACGAAGCGCTCGAAGGTGTAGTTGGGGTTCAGCTCAGCCGGCGATGAGCTCCCCGCATCGTCGGGAAGGTCGCCTTCACCCCCGGAGAAGGCGACCTCGGTCAGTTGGGTTACCGAGCCGGCGAGCGCTTCGCGGAGCAAGGGCGTGTAGCGCCGCTCGACCCAGGTCTGGATCCCGTCGGGTGCGGTGAGATAGAGCGTCGTGCCCTGGATACCCACCGCCCTGAGCGGCTCGAGCCAGATCTTGAAGGTCGACTCCGGCACAGCCAGACGCAGGCGTCGTCGGACATCCTTCCAGAGGGTGTCGAGGTCCTGTGCGGGCGAGTCGTCGGGCACCGGCGAGCGACCATAGCGGCGACCTCTCGGCACGAATCTGGGCGGGTCGCAAATGCCGAAGAAATGATTCTCGGACGCCTCCGTATACTGCGACGCCCAATGAAGCGCACCTATCAGCCGAAGAAGCGTAAGCGGGCCAAGACCCACGGGTTCCGGGCGAGGATGCGGACGCGCGGGGGCCGCGCGATCCTGAAGCGGCGACGGGCCAAAGGCCGCAAGCGCCTCACGCCGGGATGACGGTCAGCCCAACCGGGTTCGAGTGATGGCGGCGAAGCGACGGCGCCTCTCGCGGAGTGCCGAGTTCGACCGCGTCTACCGCGACGGCTCCTCTCACGCTACGCGTTATCTCGTGCTCTACAGCTTCCCCCGCAAAGACGAGGAGGCGCGCGACGTCCGCCTCGGTGTCTCGGTCAGCCGCAAGGTCGGCGGCGCAGTCGATCGCAACCGCGTCAAGCGGACTCTGCGAGAGGCCTTCTGGAGCCTTTCCGACCGGCTCCCGGCGCAGCATGACTTCGTCCTGGTGGCACGCTCCGAGATCGCCGCGATGATCGAGCGTGACGGCACCGAGGGCGCCAAAGCCAGCCTCGAAGAGGCGCTCGAGCAGGCCGGCGCGGGAAGGCGTTCCACGTGAAACGGCTTCTGCTGGCGCCGATCGCCGCCTACCAGCGCCTCATCTCGCCCGCTCTGCCGCGCCGCTGCCGCTACGAGCCGACCTGTTCTGCCTACGCGACCCAGTCGATCCGCCGTTTTGGGCCAATCAGGGGCCTGTTGCTCGCCTGCTGGCGCCTGCTGCGCTGCAATCCCTTCAGCCACGGCGGCTTCGATCCCGTTCCCGACCGCTTCACCTTGCGGGTGAGGCCGCTCGATCCGTCTGACTATCACCGCGAGGCCCACTCGTGATGCTGACCGCCGACATCCTGCAGCCACTGGTCGACATCGCCAACGGTGTCCTCAAGTTCTTCCACGACAACGTGGGGCTCAGCTGGGGCGGCGCGATCATCGCCCTGACGATCTGCACGCGGGCGCTGCTGATCCCGCTCACCTACAAATCGCTGAAAGGGATGCGGGCGCTGCAGGCCCTGCAACCACAGCTGAAAGAGCTCAAAGAGAAGTACAAGAACGACCAGCAGCGCATGCAGCAGGAGATGATGGCGTTCTACAAAGAGAACAAAGTCAACCCCTTTGCCTCCTGCATCCCGCTGATCGCACAGCTGCCGGTCTTCATCACCCTCTTCCACGTCCTCAAGAACGAGCTTCCCGCCGACATCCACTGCGAAGCGGGCCACTGCGGTAGCGAAGCGTCGTTCCTCTTCATCCACGACCTGACCGCGAAGGCGACTGGCGGCGAACTGATCGCCCTGCTGATCCTCTACATCGGCACGCAGCTGATCTCCGGCATGGTGATGGCGGTCACCGCGGATAAAAGCCAGCGCACGATGATGATGGTCCTGCCCTTCGTCTTCGTCCCCTTCGTGATCAGCTTCCCCGCTGGCCTCGTCCTCTACTGGATCACGACCAACTTTTGGACGATCGGCCAGCAGTACGCGCTGAAACGCTTCATCCCGGCCCCGGCGATGCCGTCGCCGGCGGCAATCGCAGCTGCCAAGCCGCCTCCGCCACCGCCGAAAAAGAAGAAGCGGCGGCGCTGACGGAAGCTCGGCCAGGACGCGCCGAAAGGCCGTGAAAGCTGCCTGGGTTCGCTCCGCTGGCGCTTCGCTCACTATGTTGGTGTCGCTTCGCGACGGGAATAACTCTGCGGAGCCGCTTCGCGAGGCACTTTCACGGCCTTTCGGCGCGTCCTGGGACCATCCCGTCTCTTTTTGAGCTGAACAGCACGGCCCCCGTTGCTGGAATAGGGTGCGGGGCGTGAGTGATGAGACCAAATGGCCTGAGGAGCCCGCTGAGCGGGTTCAGGAGCTTGTTGAGGGTGTGCTGGACGAGCTTGATCTCGATGGTGAGGTCGAGATCAAGGAGGACGACGAGCGGATCGAGGCTGTGATCTCGGGCGATGACGACTACGGGCTGCTGATCGGCAAACGAGGGCAAACGATCGATGCGCTGCAGTTGCTTGCCTTCCAGGCTGCGTTCCGGGGCCTCAGGGACCGCAAGCGGGTCGTGCTCGATGTCGCCGGTTACCGGGAGCGCCGCAGGGAGGTCCTGACCGCGCGAGCCGACCGGGCTGCCGAGCAGGCATTGGACGGCAACGTCACGGTCGAGATGGACCCGATGAGCGCCCAGGAACGGCGCGTCGTCCACGAACACCTCAAAGAGCGGTCTGGGGTCGAGACGTACAGCGAAGGGGACGAGCCTCGGCGGTGTGTGGTCGTCGCACCGCTTGTGTCGGAGTGAGAGAGCCCCGGGTGGGGCTTCCACTTAACTTTTTCGGTGGGGTCCTTTTCGGCTGACGCCCGTGGGCCGGCACCGAAAAAGTACAAGACGTTTCAGCCCCACCCGGGGCTCTCTCAGCGAAGCGCAGGTGGAGGCGACGGCCACGATCCTTGAGTTGCTGGAGGGGGAGAGAGCTTCGGTCAGCTCGGTTACCGACCCGGAGCGGGCTTGGCGGGTGCATGTGGAGGACAGTCTTACCGGGCTGGAGGTGCCTGAGCTGGCGAGGGCGGGGCGGATCGCGGATATCGGCTCTGGAGCTGGGTTTCCGGGCCTCGTGTTGGCGATCGCACTGCCCGAGTCCCGGGTCGATCTGATCGAGTCGGTCGGTCGCAAGTGCGAGTTCATCCAGCGGGCGATCGACACCGCTGGGATCCCCAACGCGACGGTCGTCAACGCCCGCTCCGAGGAGATCGGCGCCGGAGAGCGGCGCGATTCCTACGACGCCGTGACGGCACGCGCCGTCGGCCGCCTCTCGACCCTGGCCGAGCTCGCGTCCCCTCTCCTCAAGGAGAATGGCGTCCTCGTCGCCTGGAAGGGAAAACGAGACGCCGACGAGGAGCAACAGCTCGAACGCGCCTCCGCCCAGCTGGCAATGCACCCGGAGCAGATCCTCGACGTCGGCGACCGAGCCGGCAGCAAGCACCGCCATCTCCACATAATTCGCAAGCTTCGCGCCACGCCGGCTGGTTTGCCACGTCGTCCCGGCATGGCCAAGAAGCGCCCGCGAGGGTAGCCAACAGCGCTTCGAAGGAGGGGCCTGGAGTCGCTCCGATGGAGCCTCGCGAAGCGGCTCCGCAGAGTCATTCTGACCGCGGAGCGGTCCAACATGGTGAGCGAAGC